>NZ_JBMIRQ010000078.1:0-132932 GCF_049195265.1 Rhodococcus sp. MALMAid1271
TGCCACCGCCTCGTCCACCACGGTCACTGGCAACTGGCCATGGGCACCGACGGCCACCCCTACGCCATCCCACCCGACACCGTCGACCCCACACGACAACCCATCCCCAGCTACCACCGCCGAAAACAACGAGCCGCCTGATACCCCGACCGGCACGGGTCGAGCGGTAAGCCGGCGACCCTCGATACCGGGTTCGGTGTCGTCGAGCGCTCGGCCTTCGGTGTCAATGCTGCGAGCGGTTCCATCGCCACGTGAATTGCGGGAGGCGGAGCTCGAGGCGTCCTGAGCTTCCGGTCTGAGGCCTGGTTCAGGAGGGCTCTGTTGTTCGACGGCCGGCGGCCATGCGTGCCTTCTTCTGGCGGTTTCCACAGGTGTTCATATCGCACCACTTGCGGCTGCGACTCTGGCTGACATCGAAGAATGCGGCGCGGCAGGTCGATGATGCGCACAGAGTGGTAGGGCGGCCTCGCTGAGGTCCTCGCGAAGGCGAGCGAACGCTGAATGCCGGGTTCGGGGCGCAGTGGCCGCGTTGTCGCCGGGTGAGTTGCCTGCACACGGGACGCAGTGTCAGCGCCTGAGTCTTCCTCGGGCGCCGCGAACTTAAAGTCAGGCTGGACTGTTTGTAAATTCAGCGCTACGGTGCTTGGTGTGACTACCGACACAGGGATGACGGATTCGGGCTCGACCGAGCGTCGAACGCAGGCCGAGCGCACCGCGGGGACCAGGGCGAAGCTGCTCGATGCCGCGATCGACTGCCTCGTCGAGCTCGGTTTCGCGAAGACCAGCACGCAGGAGATCGCGCGCCGCGCCGGCGTGTCCAGGGGCGCGCAGCTGCATCACTTCCCGACCAAGGAGTCACTGGTGATCGCGGCAGTCGAGCACTTGGTCGACCGTCGGCTCTCGGAAATTCTCGAGGCCGAACCCGACGCCGAGCGAGGTCCCGAGATTCTCCTCGACGCGTTCTCCGGACCCCTGTTCTACGCCGCACTCGAGCTGTGGGTGGCCGCCCGCACCGACCCCGCTCTGTACGAAGCGATGATCCCCCTGGAACGGCGCGTCGCCGAAGCAATCGAGAGCGGTGCCCAGATCGTCATGGGTAGCCGGATGACGCCAGAATCCATCGAGCTCAGTGTCGAACTCGCCCGCGGCCTGGCCGTCTCGGCGTTGTTTCGTACCCCCGAGGCCGACGCGCGACTTCGCGAACGGCTCCTTCCCGTCTGGTCCGACAAGGTGATGACTTCATGAAACTTCAAGAGCGCGTAGATGTCCTGGTGGTCGGGGCTGGTTTCGCCGGCCTGGCTGCGGTTGCGAAAATCCTCGCCGACGACCCAAGAGCCGATGTGGTGGTCATCGAGCGTGCAAGCGATGTCGGCGGAACCTGGCGCGACAACACCTACCCCGGATGCGCGTGCGACGTTCCGACCTCGCTGTACTCGTTCTCGTTCGCACCGAGCCCCGAGTGGAGTCACACTTTTGCGCGCCAACCGGAGTTGTTCGCCTATCTGCGTTCGGTCGTCGAGCGCCTCCACCTGAAGGACCGCATCGTCACGAACTGCGAACTGCAGTCCGCCATCTGGGACGAGTCGACGAAGCGGTGGACGGTGCAGACGACGAACGGCGCGACGAGCGCCCGGGTGTTGATCGCAGCTACCGGCGCGCTCTCGACGCCGAAGATCCCGGACGTCCCTGGCATCGATACCTTCGAGGGCACGGTGTTCCATTCCGCCACTTGGGACCACGAGCACGACCTCACCGATGAGCGGGTCGCCGTCATCGGGACCGGGGCCTCTGCGGTGCAGTTCGTCCCCGAGATCGTCGACAGAGCCCAGCGGCTCACCGTCTTCCAACGCACCCCGGCGTGGGTCATCCCGCGCCTGGACCGCACCATCGGCAGGCTCGAGCGCGCGCTCTACGAGCGTATTCCGGCGACGCACCGCGCAGTTCGCGCCGTCATCTACGGCTACCGCGAGGCCTATGTGACCGTCCTGGCCGACAACCCATGGATGCTGCCTGCGGTGAAGGCCTTCGCCAAGCTGAATCTGAGACGGCAGGTCAAGAACCCCGCGACGCGGGCAGCGTTGACCCCGGACTACGCACCTGGCTGCAAAAGGCTTCTGCTGTCCAATGATTGGCTACCGACGCTGGACCGTCCGGATGTGGATCTGGTGACGTCCGGCCTGGCATCGGTGACCGAGAACGGCGTGGTCGACGCCTCGGGCCGACACCACCAGGTGGATACGATCATTTTTGCGACGGGGTTCACCCCGACCGAGCCGCCGGTGTCGCATCTACTGCGGGGCAACGACGGCCGTACACTCGCGCAGCATTGGGGCGGCAGCCCGCAGGCCCATCGGGGGACGACCGTCGCCGGCTTCCCGAATCTGTTTCTGATGTACGGGCCCAACACCAATCTCGGGCACAGCTCCATCGTGTACATGCTCGAATCCCAGGCCAACTACCTCGTATCCGCATTGAACGCGATGAAGCGTCGCGGCATCGCAGCTGTGGAGGTCGTCGAATCTGCTCAACGGCAACATAATTCGTGGGTCGACGCCGAGTTGGAGGGCACGGTGTGGAATGCCGGTGGCTGCTCGAGTTGGTATCTGGACGCCAACGGCCGCAACTCCACGATGTGGCCCACCTATACCTTTCGATTCCGCAGCATGACGCGCGAGTTCGATCTCGCGAACTATCGGATCGTCTCCGACGCTCCCGATTCAGACACTCTCGATTCCGACAACGAGGTGGTATCCGCATGAGCGACTACGACGTGGTGATCATCGGCTCCGGATTCGGCGGCAGCGTTGCCGCCCTGCGGGCCGTCGAAAAAGGCTACCGGGTGGCGGTGCTCGAATCCGGCCGACGGTTCGAGGACGACGAACTACCCGAGACCAGCTGGCGATTGCGCAAGTATCTGTGGGCTCCGGCGTTGGGTTGCTATGGGGTGCAACGCATTCACCTGCTTCCCGATGTTCTGGTGATGGCGGGCGCAGGTGTGGGCGGCGGTTCGCTGAACTATGCGAACACGTTGTATCAGCCGCCGGCGAAGTTCTTCGAGGACCCGCAGTGGGGCTCGATCACCGATTGGCAGCGCGAATTGAGTCCGTACTACGACCAGGCGCGCCGGATGCTCGGCGTCGAGACCAATCCCACCATCACCGCCTCGGACAAGGTCATGAGGGAGGTGGCGGAGGACATGGGCGTCGGCGACACGTTCACCTCCACGCCGGTGGGGGTCTACTTCGGGGACCGTGGCAAGACCGCACCGGACCCGTTCTTCGGCGGTGCCGGGCCCGAGCGCACCGGGTGCACCGAATGTGGATCCTGTATGACGGGGTGCCGCGTCGGAGCGAAGAACACCCTCGTGAAGAATTACCTGTATCTCGCCGAACATGCTGGTGCGCAGGTTCTTCCATTGACCACTGTGGTGGATGTGCGCCCGAACGGCGACGGCTACGACGTGGTGACACGCCGGACCGGCGGCAAGCTGCGCCGCAGCGAGAGGACGATCACCGCCGATCAGGTGATCTTCTCGGCCGGTACGTACGGCACGCAGAAGTTGATGCTCGCGGCCAAGGAGATGGGGTCGTTGCCGCGGCTGTCGAGCAGGATCGGCTCGCTGGTGCGCACCAATTCAGAGGCCGTGTTGGCCGCCACCGCACGCGGGCGTGAGGTCGACTACCACGAGGGTGTGGCGATCACGTCCTCGTTCCACCCGGACGATCACACCCACATCGAGCCGGTGCGATACGGCAAGGGCAGCAACGCGATCGGGTTGTTGCAGACCGTGCTCAGCGACGGTGGTGGCAAGGTGCCACGCGTCCTCAAGACCCTCGGTGTCGCTCTGCGCCATCCGGGCGCTGCTGTGCGGAGCCTGTCGGTACGCCGGTGGTCGGAGCGAACCGTCATCGCGTTGGTGATGCAGACCGACGACAATTCGCTCGAGCTCGGATCGAAGAATGGCCCGTTCGGTCGTCGGCTCACAAGTAGGCCCGGCGCGGGCGACCCGCCGCCTCAGTGGATTCCGCAGGGACATACGGCCATCAGGTTGCTTGCGGACAAGATCGGCGGCGATCCGGGCGGATCGATCGCGGAGATCGTCAACATTCCGATGACGGCACATTTTCTCGGCGGTTGCGCAATCGGTGACTCGCCCGAGACCGGTGTCGTCGACGGCTACCAGCGGGTCTACGGCTACGACGGACTGCACGTGCTCGACGGTTCCGCGGTCAGCGCCAACCTGGGCGTCAATCCGTCTCTGACGATCACCGCGCAGGCCGAGCGAGCAATGGCGTTGTGGCCCAACAAGGGTGAGGTCGATCGGCGGCCGGCGGTGGGTTCCGAATATCAGGAAATCGCACCCACGCAGCCTGCGCACCCCGTGGTACCGGTGTCTGCGCCGGGCGCGTTGCGGCTTCCGCTCACTGTCGTCGGGAGGGAGTCCTGATGTGGAGTGTTGCCGAATCCGAGACCGAGCGCACCGATTGGCCGGCGAGTCCGGCCGCTCCGTGGCCGGCCAACGTGCGGGCCACGATCTGGTGGCACCGAGCTCGGTCGTCGGACTTCGCGCCTGCCGGTGCCAAAACCCTGCCGATCACGATGTGCATGGTGGTCGATTACACGACGTCACCGGTGGGCCCGTACCGCGAGATCTTGGCGAGCCCGGTTCTACGCCGGGACGTGGGCAAGATTCCGCGGATGGCGGTCCCCTTTATCGCCGTCGACTCCGCGACGTCGGTGCACGGCGGTAGGACCAACTGGCATCTGCCGAAGGTGCTGGCCGAATTCGACGGCGATGTGTTGGGGGAGGCCGGGGTGAGCGGTGGTGAGTGGTCGGTGCGGACGAGGTCCCGCGGGTTCGGGCCGCAGTTCCCGATGCGCGGGTCCATCGGGTTCGCGCAGCCGGTGGCGGGCGGATCGGCGGTCGGTGTCGCCGGCCTGAGGGGTAAGGCGAGGGTGGCCCGGGTGCAGGTGGATGCGGTCGGCCCGACGTTGAGTCGTTGGATGCCCTCGGGCACGTATTTCGGGTTGCAGATCCTGTCGGGTTCGATGCGGACGGGTGAGGCGCACGTGGTTGCCTGAAGGCTCGGCTTTCTTGACTCAGTCCAGATTTGTGGGCAGGCTGGAAATCAGCAGGGTTTATGCCGGTGGCGCGCGAGGCATTCCTGCAGACATGACGGTCGATTGCGCGGCCGCTCACTTTCGTCCGGGGCAGCCCCCGGACTCGATATCGCCAGCAGGAGGCCTTGTATGACCAAGCCGACCACCAGCAACTCGGGCATCCCCGTAGCCAGTGACGACCAGTCGCTCACCGCAGGTACGCAGGGACCGATTCTGCTGCACGATCACTACCTGATCGAGAAGATGGCGCAGTTCAACCGTGAGCGCGTCCCGGAGCGCGTCGTCCACGCCAAGGGCTCCGGCGCGTTCGGCCAGCTCGAGATCACCGGCGATATCAGTAAGTACACCAAGGCCAAGGTCCTGCAGCCCGGCACCAAGACCGAGATGCTCGCACGCTTCTCGACCGTCGCGGGCGAGCAGGGTAGCCCTGACACCTGGCGCGACCCCCGCGGGTTTGCGCTGAAGTTCTACACCGACGAGGGCAACTGGGACCTCGTGGGCAACAACACTCCGATCTTCTTCGTCAAGGATCCGATCAAGTTCCAGGACTTCATTCGAAGCCAGAAGCGGCTGCCCGATTCCGGCCTGCGTGACAACAACATGCAGTGGGACTTCTGGACGCTCTCGCCCGAGACCGCCCACCAGGTGACCTGGCTGATGGGGGACCGCGGCATTCCGAAGTCCTTCCGTCACATGGACGGGTTCGGCTCGCACACTTACCAGCTGATCGCCGAGGATGGTACGAGGACCTGGGTGAAGTTCCACTTCAAGACCGATCAGGGCGTCGAGTACCTGACTCAGGACAAGGCCGACGAGGTCGCAGGCACATCGCCGGACCACCACCGTCAGGACCTCTTCGGTTCCATCGAGAACGGCGATTTCCCCAGCTGGACCTTGAAGGTGCAGCTCATGCCGTACGACGATGCGGAGAACTACAAGTTCAATCCGTTCGACCTCACCAAGGTCTGGTCGCAGAAGGACTACCCGTTGATCGAGGTCGGCAAGATGACCTTGAACCGGAACCCGGAGAACTTCTTCGCTCAGATCGAGCAGAGTTCGTTCGAGCCGTCCAACACCGTGCCGGGCATCGGATTCAGCCCGGACAAGATGCTGCTCGGCCGCGTCTTCTCCTATGCCGATGCCCACCGGTACCGGATCGGGGCCAACTACGCGCAGCTCCCGGTCAACGCTCCGAAGTCCGAGGTCAACTCGTACGCCAAGGACGGCAGCATGCGGTACTCGTTCAATTCCCCGGACACACCCGTGTACGCACCCAACTCGTTCGGCGGCCCGTCTGCGGACACGAACAAGTACGGCGACGACGGATCGTGGGACTTCGAGCCACGGTTCATCCGCACCGGCTACATCGAGCACCCGGAGGACGGCGACTTCGTTCAGGCCGGTGCCCTGGTGCGCGAGGTCATGGACGACGCCCAGCGGGATCGTCTCGTCGGCAACATCGTCGGGCACGTCCTCAACGGCGTGAAGGAGCCGGTCCTGAGCCGGGTGTTCGAGTACTGGACCAACGTCGATGCCGATCTCGGCAAGAGAGTCGAGGACGGTGTGCGGTCGCAGCAGGACGAGACCGCACCCACCACCGGTGCCGGTGCCATCGACGACCCTGCCGACGAGGCCGCCAAGGTCTGACCGAAGGACAGTTCTGGGATCGGCGTCACAGATTTGGTGGCGCCGATCCGGAACACAGCGCGGTGACCTGCTGTTGTGTAGTACAGACGAAAGCACAATAATGATGTGCGATGCATACCGTCGTCCAACGGCAGGGAGGCCACCTCATGACTAGCCCCATCACCAGCACGCTCGACGCAGGTCAGCAGAAGATCGCAGGCGATGCTCTTCAGGGAACAGTGGTAGATCTGATCGACCTCTCGCTCATCGCGAAGCAGGCCCACTGGAACGTGATCGGAAAGAACTTCCGCTCCGTGCATCTCGAGCTCGACGAGTTGGTCACGGCTACACGTGATTTCACCGATCAGGCCGCCGAGCGAGCAACCGCCATCGGTGTCAGCCCCGATGGCCGCGCAGCGACGGTCTCGGCCACAGCGGGGACCAAGGGCTTCGGAGCCGGGTGGACCGAGGACAGCGAGGTCGTAGCGGCAATCGTCGACAACATCGCTGCCGTCGTCGAGCGACTGCGCGGACGGATCGCGGATACGGCAGAAGCCGATCCTGTCACCCAGGACCTGCTCATCGCCGTTACCGCGCGACTCGAGCAGTTGCACTGGATGTGGCAGGCGCAGGCCAGGTAGCACCTTCGATTGTCCCGGGCCCCTCGCATGATGCGAGGGGCCCGTTGTTTTCGAAAGCGGACTGTTGTCGAGTGCGGACTGTTGTCGAGTGCCCACTGTTTGCGGGCATCGACCCTGGGTATCCGATGTCCATGCCTGTGAGTGTTCCCAGCGTCGACGCTGTTCTGTTCGACATCGACGGCACGCTCGTCGATTCCAATTTCGTCCACGTGTCCGCGTGGTCACGCGCATTTCGTGAAGCGGGCCGAGAAGTTTCGGCCTGGCGCATCCATCGTTGCATCGGGATGGACGGGTCGAAGCTGCTCGAGTCTCTCGTCGGTTCCTCCGACAGCGCATTGGCCGCCGAAGCGAAGAAGCTGCACGGTGAGTACTACGCGGCGGCCTCTGCCGATCTCGAGGTTCTGCCCGGCGCGCGGGAATTGCTGGAAGACATGAAGTCTCGTGGTCTCACCGTCGTTCTGGCGACATCCGCGCCCGAAGGCGAACTGTCGACGCTGCGGGATCTGCTCGACGTGGAGGATTCGGTGGCGGTCGTGACCTCCGGCGAGGACGCCGACGTCGCGAAGCCCGAACCGGACCTCGTCGCGGTCGCGCTGGAGCGGGCCGAGGTCGATTCGACGCGTGCGGTGATGGTCGGTGACAGTGTGTGGGACATCGAGGCCGCCGGGCGTGCAGGCGTACGCGCCATCGGCGTGTTGAGCGGAGGTATCTCGCGCGCAGAGCTGCTCGATGCAGGAGCGGTGGCGGTGTTCGACGACCCGGCCGATCTCCTCGAGCATGTCGAGAGCAGCCCGATCTTCTCCGGAAAGGCACGCGCTTGAGTGAGTTTCGAGACCCGCACCGCAGGGTCGACGGTTACGTTCCCATCGAGAGCTACGGAGCGATCGGCGACGGGAGAACCGTGGCAATGATCGCCGACGACGGTCGCATCGACTGGCTTCCGGTCCCGAACCTGGATTCTCCGCCGCCGTTCGCTGCGCTGTTGGATTACGAGCATGGTGGATGGATCGAGCTGGCCCCGGTTGCCGAGTTCACCGTCCAGCGTGAATTCGTCTCGGATACAAATGTTCTCGCCACCGTCTTCAAGACTGCCGACGGAACGGTGCGAGTGACCGATTCGCTCAACACCGGCGTGGCCGGGCGACTGCCGTGGATGGAACTGGCCCGCCGAATCGACGGCATCGACGGGAGCGTCGAGATGGCGTGGAAGGTGGCACCGGGAACCATGCTCGGTAAGGCCTCACCCTGGGCCTATGCCACCGAGCACGGCACCGTCCTCCGGGTGGACGGGCTGACCCTCGCCGTACGAACCCTCGGCATCGACGATCCTCGGGTCGAGACGCAGAACATTCATGGGGTGTTCTCCACCGAGCCCGGTTCCAGGCACGCTCTCGGAGTCGTCGGCACCGAGAACGAACCACTGCATCTGCCCGATCCGCAGACATTGGACGAGGGGATCGACCGGACCATTCTCAACTGGCGGATGTGGTCGGAGGAGTTCGCGTACGAGGGACCGTGGGCGGAGCACGTAGCGCGCAGTGCTCTTGCCCTGAAGTTGCTGTTGCACAGTCCTTCCGGTGCCATCGCTGCTGCAGCGACGACGTCGCTGCCGGAGAACCGGACCGGCGGGAAGAACTGGGACTACCGATACGCCTGGGTGCGAGATGCCGCGTACACGATCAGGGCGATGCAACGCTTCGGGCTTCGTGAGGAGGTGCACGCGGCCGTCGCCTGGCTGCTGAAGGTCATCAGGTCCAACGATCCGCTGGTCAATGTGTTCTACACGCTTCAGGGACAGTTGCCAGGGGGAACCGAGCAGCCGGATGTGCCCGGCTGGCGAGGCATCGGCCCGGTCGTCAACGGGAACGCAGCGGCAGATCAGCTGCAGCTCATGATCTTCGGAGACCTGTTCTCCATCATTCGGCAGTACGTGGACGCCGGGAACATTCTCGACGCGCAGACCGGTCGCCTGTTGGCCGCCATCGCCGACGAGGCCTGTGACTCATGGCAGCGCAAGGATGCGGGCATCTGGGAACTCGAGGACGAGCGTCACTACACCAGTTCGAAGCTCGGGTGCTGGCAAGCGCTGGACTGCGCTGTTCATTTGGCCGAGGCCGGCGAGATTCCCGGAATTCCGGACCGGTGGAAGGCGGAAAAGGGCCGCATCAGGCACTACATCGAAACGCACTGTTGGTCCGAGGAGCGGCAGGCCTATCTGGCGTACCCGGGTGCCGACGGCCTCGACGCGTCGGTGCTGTTGGCTGCCGAGATGAACTACGACCGCGGGGAACGGCTTTCGTCCACCATTGATGCGCTGAGCGAGGAACTCGGTGCTGGTCCGTTGCTGTATCGCTACAGCGGCGTGCACAAGGAAGAGGTCACGTTCGTGGCCTGCGCGTTCTGGCGAGTGTCGGCACTGTCGTGCGTCGGACGCGACGACGAAGCCACCGCCCTGATGGACCAGTTGGTGGAGCTGTCCAACGACGTCGGTCTGTACAGCGAGATGATCGATGCTTCGGATGGATCGTTCCTGGGTAACTTCCCGCAGGGCTTGAGCCACCTGGCCCTGGTGAATGCGGCGCTGACGATCGCGCGCCCGCACGACGCCACAGCCTGACATCGACTCCGAGCGCAAAGTGGGATCACATGGATTTGGGAATCGACGGTAGAACAGCGTTGGTGACAGGGGCCGACTCCGGAATCGGCTGGCACACAGCGAAAATGCTGTTGGCCGAGGGTGTTCGAGTCGTGATCAGCGACAAGGATCAGCGCTCCCTCGACGAGGCCGCAGCGCAACTCGAAGCACCCGAGGGGCAACTGTTCGCATTCGCTGCCGACGTCACCGACACCGAGGCCGTCGAGAACTTGGCGGTGCGGACACAACAAGCCGTGGGGGACATCGACATTCTCGTCCAGTCCTCGGGCGTGACCGGAGCACAAGGGCTGTTCCACGAGATCGACGAGGACGGGTGGAACTCCACCCTCGACGTCGACCTGATGGGCCCGGTTCGGTTGCTGCGGGCGTTCGTGCCCGCGCTTCGCCGCGGTGGGTGGGGCCGTATCGTGCTACTCACGTCCGAGGATGCAGTGCAGCCGTACGACGACGAATTGCCTTACTGCGCAGCCAAAGCCGGTGTGCTTGCCCTCGCCAAGGGACTCTCTCGTAGTTATGCGTCGGAGGGGTTGTTGGTCAACGCCGTCTCTCCGGCATTCATTCACACCCCGATGACGGACGCGATGATGGACAAGCGGGCCGAAGAGAAGGACACCGACCGAGACGGTGCCATCGAGAGCTTCCTGAGCGAGCAGCGTCCGCACATGGAGCTCGGACGCCGGGGCGAACCCGAGGAAGTGGCCGCAGTGATCACGTTCCTGTGCTCGGAAAGGGCCAGCTTCGTCAACGGATCGAACTACCGCGTCGACGCCGGTTCCGTCGCAACAATTTAGGAGACACACATGACCAATTTCGGATACACGTTGATGACCGAGCAGAGCGGCCCGAAAGAGCTGGTGCAGTATGCCGTCGGAGCCGAGAAGGTCGGCTTCGATTTCGAGGTCAGCAGTGACCACTACTCGCCGTGGCTTTCCGCGATGGGACATTCGCCTTACGCCTGGACGACGTTGGGCGCGGTGGCTCAGGCCACCGAACGGGTCGAACTGATGACGTACGTGACGTGCCCGATCATCCGGTACCACCCTGCCGTCGTCGCTCAGAAGGCCGCGACCATGCAGATCCTGGCCGACGGGCGCTTCACCCTCGGCCTGGGCAGCGGCGAGAACCTCAACGAGCACGTCGTCGGCGAGGGCTGGCCGTCCATCGACAAGCGGCAGGACATGTTCGTCGAGGCGCTCGAGATCATCAGGGAACTGCATTCCGGTGGCCTGGTGACATACGAGGGCAAGCACTTTCGCGTCGACTCCGCTCGGATCTGGGACCTGCCCGAAGGCGGCGTGCCGATCGGTATCGCAGCAGGCGGAGAGAAGGCAGTGGCGCGGTTCGCCGAGTACGGCGATCATCTCATCGCTACCGAACCCGACGCCGATCTCGTGAAGGCGTGGTCCGACAACCACGACGGACCGGCGCGATCGATCGGACAGATCCCCATCTCCTGGGACCCCGACAAGGACACCGCGGTCGATCGCGCACATGACAGCTTCCGCTGGTTCGCCGGCGGCTGGGCCGTCAACGCCGATCTGCCGACGACGGCAGGTTTCGCCGGAGCGACCAAATTCGTGCGCAAAGAGGATGTGGCCGACACCATCCCGTGTGGACCGGACCTGGACGCCATCGTCGAGGCGGTCAAGCCGTACTGGGAGGCCGGTTACACCGACATCGCACTGGTGCAGGTGGGCGACGAGACTCAGGAACGCTTCCTCGCCGAGGCCGCGGGTCCGCTGTTGGAGAAACTACGGGCTGCGTCCAGCTGAGCTACTCCGGTAGCTGAACAACCCCGACCGATTCAATCGGCCGGGGTTGTTCGCGTCGGGCGGTCCTCCCACGGTATGACTCCGCGTCCGTCCGTCGCAGGACTGAAATCGTCGGCAGGCAGGACGCCACGAAAGTTCCCACGCGGCAGAGTGGTTCACATCGAACGAGCCGAACACTCACCGCAGGGAGGCGGACGATGAACACGCGAGATGCTGTCGAGGCGGGTGGCCGCTCATTTTTCGTGGCGCTACCCGATACGGCCCGCGCAGGCGCGTTGGCGGCCCGGTTGGCGCAGGTGTCGACCACTCGGATCAATCACGACTCGGGGCGTCCATGGCTTCTCGGGCATCTCACAACCGACCGACTCGTCACCGCACAGGTTGGACGTACGACGGTCGCAGTCGTCGGCAGGTCAGATGCGACGGAGTCCCGGCTGCGGAGACTTGCCGAGAACATTTCGTTACCGGCACAGGCGGCAACGGCAGCGTCGAACTTCAACGGGAGTTACACGACGGTCGTGTCGGTAGATGGACAGATCTATGCCAGCGCCGCGGCAATGGAGACCCGCAGAATCTGGTCTGCGCGGATCGACGGTGTGCTGGTACTGAGCGACCGCGCCGATGTGCTGGCCGATCTGGGCGAGTTCGACGTCGACCCAGCGGCCGTCACCATACGACTACTCGGCGCCATGCCGCACCCGCTCGATCGCGTCCCGTTGTGGACGGAGGTCGAACCACTTGCCGGAGATCGATACATCACCGTCGACAGAAACGGCGAGCGAAGCCGGACCGGAACGTGGTGGTACGCGCCGCAGGCCGACACCTCGAGGTCCGATGGTGCCGTTCTGTTCAGATCGGCGGTGGAGGGTTCGGTTCGAGCTCGCACCGCGCCCGGAGATCCGGTGGCCTGCGACCTTTCCGGGGGGCTGGATTCCACTCCGCTGTGCTATTTCGCAGCACAAGCGCAGCAGGGTGTGCTCGCTCGCACTCTCTTCAACGACGACCCGGGTGGACGCGAGGATCTCCACTGGGCTCGCCGGGCGATCAAGAGCATGCCCGGAGTGCACACCCATGAGGTCACCTCCACGGACGACATGCAGGATTTCTACGAGGGTGTCGACAGCCTGGATGTTCGACTCGACGAGCCGACGCAGGCCGCGACCGCCGGGCCGCGGATCGTACGAATGTTGGCCGACGATCGCCGCAAGGGAATCAGGACGCACATCACCGGTCTCGGAGGGGACCACATTTTGCGCGGCGTCAATGCGTGGGAGCACACGATCGTACGGGCACGTCCGTGGGTCGGGTGGAACAGAGCCAGGGCGCAGCACATTCCAGCGGGAATCGGAGTGCTGACGACCTTGCGAGAGTTGGCCGATCGGCGCACGTACCGACAATGGTTCGCCGACACGATGCGTGCAGCACTGGCCGGAGCTCCTCACCCGGAGATACCACGGATGAACGATTGGTCCAGTCCGCCCGCTGTGCCACCCTGGCTTACGCCGCATGCTCGCGAATTGCTTCGGAGCAAGATCGATTCCGTGCTCGAGGCAGCAGAGCCACTGGACCGAACCGTTGCCGGGCACATCGATCTGTATTTCGCTCGCGATGCTGCCCGACTGATCCGCGGCACAGCACAACTGGGACAGCCGTTCGGAGTGTCCTACGACTCGCCTCTGCTCGACGATCGAGTGGTGGAAGCTGCCCTTGCAGTTCGACGCGACGAACGCGATACCCCACTCGAATGGAAGCCCCTCATGAAGGACGCGATGCGCGGATTGCTGCCGAACGACTATCTGATGCGAACGAACAAGATCGGCGGCGGACCGCAGTCCGTACGCGGGTACGCCCGCCACTACGGACGACTGCTGGAGCTGATGGACAACGCACGACTGTTCGATACCGGACTGGTCGACCGAACAGAATTTGTTGCATCGACATCGCCTCGAGCTCGTGAGGTACCGGTCGGACATGTTCACCAGGCCATCAATGCCTCGGTATTCCTTGCGGCTCAGCGAAATCGGACCGACGTAACAGTGTGATCGATCCATCCCGGCTCTATCGACAAAGGAGAAACCTATGTTCTGGAGGACCAAGGACACTGCTGCGCAGCGAAACTCGGGTCGTTCCAGCAGGACGAGGCACCTCGACACGGTGGCAACCGAGTACGGTCACGTCGTTCTCGACGGTGCAGCCGGCCGGTACTGGCACCTCAACGACAGTGCGCTGATCGTGTCACGTTGCCTGCGTGAGGGTGGCAGTCGCGAGGACGCGGCCGCGGCGTTGGTCGACACGTTCGCCATCGACCCGGCACTGGCGAGACGCGACGTCGACGCTGCCTACCGTCAACTCGAAGGGGTCGGTCTGCTGTGAGTGACGTACTGCCACACATTCCTTCGACCCTCGGTCCGCTCCCCACTCTCGGCATCAAGGCGAGCGTCGGAATCGCCAAGGGCCTGAGTCGAATGCCTCCGGATGTCCTGCGTTCGTTCCTCGAACGGATCGCAACCGGCGCTCGGCCGGCGACCTACGAGGAGGCTCGTCTGGCTCGCGATGCAGTCCTGACCGCCAGCCCCTACAGCAGAGGTGGATCGGCTTGTCTGCCTCGCTCCCTTGCGACGGTGTTGGTGTGCCGTGCACGAGGCACGTGGCCACAATGGTGCGTGGGCGTGCTCTCGTCGCCGCCGTTCACCGCCCATGCGTGGATCGAGGTCGACGGAGTGATAGTCGATGAACCGATGGCCAAGTCCGACTTCTCGACATTCTTCTCCGTCTCCTCGAAATCGATGCTGCCGCAGTCTGTGTGAGCTGGACTCCAGGCTGCGCCTCATGAACTCGGGACGTCGGACGTCGACCGCGCCGTCGACCGCCGTCGATCCCGTACCGGAGGACTCGATACGGGCCCCGGAGTGAATCGACCGATCCCCTGAGTATGCGAAAGGAGGTGTGACACATGACCGAGGATTACCAAGCCCCGACCATCGTCGACCTGGGTAGCTTCCAGGACGAGACAGGTTTCGGCATCGGTGGCCAGGCCGAGGGCTGGAACCCGATCGCCGATCGCAAGAACTGACACCGGATCACAGAAGCTCGACCGGACAGAATCGAAAGGAAATACCGCCATGATCAAGGATTACGAATCTCCCGCTGTCGTCGACCTGGGTAGCTTCCAGGACGAGACAGGTTTCGGCATCGGTGGCCAGGCCGAGGGCTGGAACCCGATCGCGGATCGCAAGAACTGATCGTCGACGCCGCGAACATCGCGGCCTGATCAACCTCGGAAAGGAGGTGTAACGCGCATGTCGAAGCCATACGAAACACCTGCTGTTGCAGATCTGGGCCGTTTCCAGGACGAGACCGGAGAGTTCATCGGTCCGCACACCGAAGCGATCCTGCCGTTCGAGGATCACTCCAAGGAGTGAATCCGTCAGTCACATAGAACAATTCGAAACATCTCTACAATTCAGCGAGGAGTTCCATCGTGAACAAGCCATACGAAACACCTGCTGTTGCGGATCTGGGCCGTTTCCAGGACGAGACCGGAGAGTTCATCGGTCCGCACACCGAAGCGATCCTGCCGTTCGAGGATCACTCCAAGGAGTGACACTGCACCCGGTACGGCGACCCGGCACGATCATGTGCCGGGTCGCCGGTCCGGGATCCGATTCCGAGTCGTACCCAACTGTTGTGGCAACAACGTAGAAGGAGCGTCGATGACGATGGCACTGCACGGGCAGTCGAGCGATTCCGTTGGCACATCCGTATACCCGAACCGATCCGACGTACCGGCCCTCGAGGCCAGGGACGTTCGGATGCGCTACGGGTCGATCGATGTGTTGACCGGGGTCGATCTTCGTGTCGAGGCGGGCGAAGTGGTTGCATTGCTCGGGCCGAACGGCGCGGGTAAGACGACCACCATCGAGATTCTCGAGGGAATTCGCCGCCGGTCGAGTGGGTACGTGCGTGTGTTGGGAGTCGATCCCGCCCACGGCGACGAAGAATGGCAGTCGCGCATCGGTGTCGTGTTGCAGTCATGGCGTGATCATCGTCGATGGAAAGTTCGAGAGTTGTTGCTGCACTTGGCACAGCATTATCGGGTACTCGGGCCGTCGGGTGGCCGACTGCCATACGACACGGACGAGTTACTGGATGCTGTCGGTCTGACCGACCGAGCACAGACCAAGGTCGGTCGACTCTCCGGAGGCCAACGGCGTCGTCTCGACGTCGCGATCGGACTCGTCGGAAATCCCGAACTGTTGTTCTTGGACGAACCGACAGTCGGGTTCGATCCCGAAGCGCGCCAGGACTTTCACGAACTCATCGGGTCGATCACCCGCACGCGGCGAACGGCCGTCGTACTGACCACCCACGATCTGGTCGAGGCCGAGCTTCTCGCAGATTCGGTGGCGATTCTGGTAGATGGACGTGTCGTCGCGCGTGGAACCACCGAGCAGCTCGCCCGCCGGTACGCCTGGGGTACCGCGGTGTCGTACCGGCTCCGTGGACGTTCGCAGACGGCGACGGTCGACAACGCCACCGAGTTCGTGCGTGAACTGTTGGCCTCGGGGGGCTCCCAGGTGACCGATCTCGTCGTCCGGCCACTGAATTTGCAGGACGCCTACCTGCACATGATTCGAAGTGCCGATCCCGTTGCCGCGGAGCTCGATCCGAGTCCAGATGAAGGAAAGGTGCTCTTCCATGCTCATTGATACCGTCCGTCTCGGTCTCGGCCGCGGGCTGATCGAATTCAGACAGAGCCTTACCCTCGTCCTCAACTACATCTTCTTTCCGTGCATCGCTCTGATCGTCATGTATTTCCTTCGAGGAGTGGAGGTGTCGGGCTCCGGAACCTCGCTCGGTAGTTTCGCCATCCCCGGAGTGCTCGCGATCAACGTGCTGTTCAGCGGACTGATGGGGTTGGCCACCAACCTCATCGCCGAGCGGGAGGACGGAAGTCTGCTGCGCGTGAAATCTTTGCCCTACGGTATTCACACCTATCTCGTCGGCAAGATCAGCAGCCAGGTGGCCCTCACGTTCATCACCTTCTGCGTCGTACTGATCGGAGCGAGTGTGCTGTTCGGGCAGTTCGTCTCGGCCGATCCGATCGAACTAGCAAACCTTGTGTGGATTCTGCCCCTCGGCATGACGGCTACTCTGCCGTTCGGAGCGATCCTGGGTTCGCTCGTCAAGAACCCGCGGAACCTGAGTTTCGTATCGCTTCTGCTCATGGCGCTGGTGAGCGTGTCCGGCGTGTTGTACCCGCTGGCGAACCAGGCGTCCTGGATGCAGGCGATCGGACAGGCGACTCCGCTCTACTGGCTGGGCCAGGCCCTGCGCGCTGCTCTCCTCGGTGATGCCGCAGCCGCTTCGGAGATCGGTGGGCGGTGGCACCTGGCCGAGACCGCATTGGTTCTCGGTGCTTGGAGCGTCGTCGGATGCATCGCGGCGGTGTTCGTGCTCCGGCGCGCGGCACGGCGCGATGCGGGTGCCAAGATATCCGGAGCCGTCTCCTCGCGTGCCGAGTGATCACACTCCGTCAGTCCGAGACCAAACCCGCAGTGTGGGCGAACACCACGCATTGAATTCGGTCGCGAACATCGAGTTTGCGCAGTACCCGCCCAACGTGTGTCTTGACGGTAACCTCCGCGATGAACAGCTTGTCCGCGATTTCGGAATTGTTCAGTCCCTGTGCGATTGCCTCGAGTACGTCACGTTCGCGGTCCGTCAGCGACTCCCAGCGACGCCGAACGGAATCGTCGGCGGGAATACCGGCACGTTGCGGGGATACCGAGCACAGCAGTTGCCGAGTCATTTGCGGCGAGACGACCGCAGTGCCGCGGTGAGTGGTCTCGATGGCGGACAGAAGTGCGTCGGGCGGAGTGTCCTTGAGCAAGAATCCGCTCGCCCCCGCCATGATGGCGTTGTACGCCAGGTTGTCCACCGCGTATGTCGTGACAATGAGGATCTTGGGAGGCGCGTCGAGGTCGAGGATCCGCGCAGTGGCGTCCACTCCGTTCAGTCCGGGCATGTCGATGTCCATCAAGACCACGTCGATCTCACCCGGCAAGCTCTCGACCAGGGAAACTGCGTCGATCCCGTTCGTTGCTTCGCCGACGACGGTCGTTCCGCTGCCGGACTCGACGATCATTCGCAGCCCAGCTCGGAACAGTTCACTGTCGTCGACGATGACAGTGCGAATCATTGTCCCCCCGAAGGATCGAGTCAGCTGATGGCGATCAGTTGTTTCTGGTGCGAACATACCGGTTGTTCGAGCTGCGATCGTCGGAGCTGAGAGGAATCGTGGCCCGAACGACGAATCCACCGTCGGGCGGCGACCCGGCGAACAGTGTTCCGCGCAGGGAATCGACGCGCTCGCGCATACCGAGTAGCCCGAAGCCGTCCGTAGTGCACTCTGCGGCACCCACTTCGGCAGCCGACCCGTCACCGTCGTCACTGACTTCGACTTTCACGTTCTCCGCGGTGACGTCGACCGATGCAGTCACCTTGGTCACCGAGGTACCGGCATGTTTGCGAACGTTGGTCAACGACTCCTGCACGATTCTGTAGACGGCTTCCTGCACCGTTGGTGGCAGCTCGCAATGACGGCCCTCCACAGTCAAATCCGTGGCGACGGTATCGGACGCGGCCGATTCGACCAGGAACTCGAGATTCGAAACGACGGGCGAGGTGCGCGTCATGTCCGCTGGTTCGTCTCGGAGCAGCTTGAGCAACTTTCGGAACTCGGAAAGCGAATCACGACAATGGGTGTTGATCATGCGGAGCGAATTCTTGTGTTCTTCCGCCAGTTCGGGGGATGACCGCAACGTTCCCTCGGACATGGTGAGGATGCCGGCCAGACTGTGTGAGATCACGTCATGAAGGTCGCGCGCGATGCGGGCACGTTCTTCTGCTGCGGCTATCTGCGCCAAATGGTCCTGCTCGCGTTCGAGTTGGTCGGCACGGGTACGCAGAGTTTCGTCGTGCACACGACGTAAGGCGGTATGGGTGCCCCACAGCCACACCGCGACGGTCGTCGTCCCGATGGCCGAGAGTGGCACTGCAGATGCCGCGAACGTCTCACCCCACCGGATCGCGGCAATTACCGCGCCCGCCACGACGGCTGCCGCACACAGCAGTGCCGCACGGCGTGGGGCGTGTGCTGCCACCGCGTACACCCCGGCCAGCAACATGAGATTCGCCGGGATCGGGCCGAAACCTTCGATCAACTGGACGGTGCCGGCAGCCGACATCACGGCGAAGGACCGCAGCGGATGGCGATGCGCGAACAACCATGGCAGACACAGGCCCAGTGCAATGGCCATCAAGAGAACTGTCGTCGTACCGCGCCAGTACACGCCTACCGAGACCGCTCCCGTATAGGAAAGGATGCCGAAGCAGAGAACACCGCGTCCGATGGCTCGGACGCGGTGTTGCTCGGATCCAGTGGTGAGCATCATGCGGCGATGATAACGGGACCAGGTGGTCCGTAGTGTTTTCGAGCAGGCCCCGCGAATCGCCGAGACGTTGTCGGATCAACTGGAGAAGATGTTGCTCACCGCGTCGTGCAGCTCACCGTACTGAGCGATCGACGGATTGACCACGAAGAAGATCCACAGGGCGGCCGACGCCACGGATACGCACAACACGATCATCGACAGGACGAATCCCGTGCGCGCGACCCCGGTTGCAGTGCGCCGCGTCGCCCGCCACCCCAGAACGACGCCGGTTGCGGCGAGCGCGACCGGGACGAAGCCGGCGAACGGAAAGATCACCAGCACGGGTGTGAGAACGAAGGCGAGCAGTGCTGCGGTGAGCGAAGCGGCACCGCGCCCGTCGGGGCGCTGATGCGTACGCCCCGGTTCGGTGTACTCCGTGCGAGTGATAGTTCGATTGTCGGTCATGGTCGATTCTCCTTTCGCTGCGATATCACTGAACGTGAATGTCCTTGCGGTCGAGTGCCCTGCCGGTCATTGCGACGACTACGGCAGTGAGCAGTGCCGCGGCCGTCAGGACCGACAGTGCGGCTCCGGTGGTCAGCGAACCCGAGTCACCGAAAGTTCCGGAGGCCAGTTGGGTTGCGCGAGTTGCCAGGGCGTAGGGCAACACGAAGATTGCCTCGGTCACCTCGGCGGTGAGGAAGAACACCGATATCCCGGCCCCGACGAGAGCGATGGCAATCGGCACAGCAAACGACCTGATCGCCATCGACAGACCGGATTGCAAAGCCGCCACCGGTAGCGACCCCACCACAACGAGTGCACTGGTCGCGAAGAGCTCGGAAGGAAGCATCCCCTCGAGCGAGAAGACCACCTTGCCGAGAACGACGACAGCTGCCAGCATGACGATGTTCATGATCGCGGTCAGCGTTGCCACCGCAGCCGCCTTTGCGATGGCGATGCGCGTCGACGGAACCGGCCCACTCATCAGGGCATTCCAATTTCCTCCTCGGTGTTCTGATTTCCACGCCAGCGAGGCCAGTACGGCAACGCCGAGTGCGAGTGGGAACAGGCCGTAGAACACGACTGTGCGCAACCACAATGTGCGCCATCCCTCGGCCAGTTCTGCGCCCGACGCGATCGTGTTGAACGTTCCTACCCCCGCGATGATCAGAGGGAGCAGGACGACGACCGCCCATGCCTGCGAGCGCCTGAGTTTGATCATTTCCGCCGAGAACGCGTTCATGCCCGTACCTCCTGTCGATCGAGTCGAACGGTCGTGAACCAGAACAACACTGCCCCGACAACTCCGAGGGCGATGATGCTGGCGTAGGACGGGTTCAGCGTCACCACCTGCTCGCCTCGGTAGTCGGCGGCAGAGGCCAAGGAGTAGTACCCCCACGGCGTCAGGTGTGCTGCCCATGACGGGAATCCTGAGGCGCAGATCGCGATGACGGTACCCACGATGCCTACTCCGAGCGCGACCAGTTGGTTGTCCACTCGCGCCGAGATCAGCAGATGCAGACCGAGTATTACCAGGTTGGCCGTCACCGCCGCCGCCGTGTAGCCCAACCACAGACCGGCAGGCAACGGTTGGTCCACTCCGATGGCGGTCCCCAGAAATACACCTGCAGCACTGGCCGCAACCGTCGCGCCACCGACAACGAGGCCCGTGGAGACGAGCTTCGCGCGAACGAGCGCTCCGCGGTCGGCTCCCTGGGTCTGGTTCGACAACCAGCCGTTGGACTGGTGCTCGACTTCCACTGTGCGGCTGGCCATCACTGCAATCAGCAGCGGCGACGCGATGGGGACGGCAAGGGACAGACCGGCCAGTGGCAGTGCCCAGGAGACCACAGTCGAATCGTTCGACGTTGCCGCGGTGAGAGCGCCGACGAAGGTCAACCCTACGATCGCGGCGACCAACAATGCGGCGATCGCGCCGATGTGCAGGTGCCTGAGTTTGGCGAATTCGTTGCGTACGGTCGTCACAACCGGCCACCCTTCGTCAGATTCATGAATACGTCTTCGAGGGACTGATCCTCGCGCCGAACGCCGTAGACGCCTGCGTTTGCGCCGACGAGTTCCGTTACCACCTGTGCGGTACCGCGATCATCGATGCCGGACAACCGCAACGTGTGATCGTCGATCTGCACCGGGATCTTCTGTTGCAGCACCGAACTCGCGCGAAGAGGGTCGATCGCGTCGATGAGCACGTCCGGAGTGGATGCGGCGAACAGCTCGTCGCGGGTGCCTTGGAAAATCAGACGGCCCTGGCTCAGGATTCCGAGCATGTTCGCCGTCTTGTCGATCTCGCCGAGCAAATGGCTGGAGACCATCACTGTCACACCGTGTTCGGCGAGATGGCGGAGCAAGCCGCGGATCTCTTCGATGCCGGCCGGGTCCAAGCCGTTGGTGGGCTCGTCCAGGATCAGAAGTCGTGGTTCGCGCGCGAGTGCCATCGCGATGCCCAGGCGCTGTTTCATTCCCAGTGAGTAGTTCTTCACCCTCTTGTCGAGGTGTTCCTGCAAACGGACAGTGGCCACAGCCCGCTCGATCTGTGCGGCGTGCAGCCCGAGCGAGCGTTGCACGATCCGAAGGTTCTCCGCACCCGTGAGATGTCCGTATCCGGGTGGAGATTCGATGAGTGATCCGATGTGTGAGAGCAATTCGCGGCGGGTGTCGTGATTCATCGACATACCCAGGATCTCCACCTCACCCGAGGTCGGTCGAATCAGGGACAGCAGCATCTTCATGGTCGTCGATTTGCCCGATCCGTTCGGACCGAGAAAGCCGTAGACGCAGCCCTCAGGAATGCGAAGGTTCACGTCGTCGACGACGGTGTGCGTGTCGTAGCGCTTGCCGAGGCTGTGAGTTCTGACGATGTCCATACCCCGACTGTTCCGCATTCGGCCTGGAGAATCGTCCGCCTGCAGGAGTATTTCGGAGGGTATACCCAGGTATACCCTCCCGTCAGCCGCCGGTACCCGGACCGACCAGTCCCGACTCGTAAGCGGCGATCACTGCCTGGGTGCGATCACGTACCCCCAGCTTGGACAATATGCGCCCCACGTGGGCTTTCACGGTTACTTCCGACACCGTGATCGCAGCGCCAATCTCCGCGTTGGACAGCCCGCTCGAGAGGTGGACAAGGACTTCACGTTCACGTGGAGTCAAATCGGCGAGTTGTTCGGTAGAGGTGGAGACCGGTCGCGCTCGGGGCGCGGAAGCGGAAGTGAAATGCTCGATCAAGCGCCGCGTGGTACTCGGGGCGACCACCGAATCTCCCTCGTGCACATGCTGAATAGCCGATATCAGCTCGTCGACCGGAGCGTCCTTGACGAGAAAACCGTCGGCACCTGCTCGAAGCGCGTCGAACACGTACTCGTCGAGGTCGAAGGTGGTCAGTATCAGTATTTTCGAGTTCGTCGTCTGCACGATGTCACGGGTTGCTTCGATGCCGTCCATCACCGGCATTCTGACGTCCATGAGAACGACGTCGGGGGTGGTCGCCCGAACTACGTCGATGCCTTCGCGTCCGTCGGCAGCTTCGCCGACTATCTGCACCTCGGGGCGCGAGCCGAGCACCAGTTTCAGTCCGGCTCGCACGAGGTTCTGATCATCCACCAGCACAACCGATATCGTCACCGTGCCGCCTCGGCAGGCAGTGAGACCGCGACGTGGAATCCGTCCGCGGTGGGGCCTGCGTCGAAGGTGCCGCCCTGCGCGAGAACTCGCTCCCGCATACCCATCAGCCCCCATCCGGACGCAGACGACGAATGGGCTCCGCGTCCATCGTCCGCTACGGTCAATTCGATCGTCGCCGGTCCGTAGTTCAGATGCACTCGCACGGCTCGAACCTCCGGTCCCGCGTGTTTGCGCACGTTGGTCAACGACTCCTGAATCACACGGTAGATCACCAGCTGCAGACCGGGCGGCAACTCGACGGGCTCGCCGGTCACGCGATAGTCGATCGGAATGCCCACCGCCCGCGATCGCTCGACGAGCCCGTCGAGCTGGGCGATACCCGGTGCAGGGACCCGGTCGACCGGATCGTCGGAATGCAGAACGGTGAGCATCGACCGCATCTCGGTCATTGCTTCTCGACCGGTGTCTCGAACGGTCTCCATTGCCGCGGCGGCCGCATCGGGATCCTGCCGGACGGTGCCGGCGGCACCCTCCGACAGCAACACGATCGCACTCAGGCTGTGGGACACGATGTCGTGTATCTCGCGGGCAATTCGGGTTCGTTCGGCCGCGGCAGCGTCCCGTTCCATCTGCTCGGCGCGGAGCTGCAGGCTGTGGACGTACTCGTTGCGTACGCGCGCCAGCATTCCGGTCAGCCACGCGATCGCCACGATCAGCACCAGCAGCCCCACGTCACCGAAGGACATGCTGTACCGCTCCATCGACGGCATCGTCATGGTGATCGTCCACGCGGCCACCGCGAGGGCCGCAGGAACCGAGTTCGACTGCGGCCGACTCCGAGCGACGGCGTGCAGAGCGGGAACCAGCATCACATCTGCGACCAGCAGCTCCACCCCGAGTGCGAGTTGCAGATAGGCGGTCGCCACGATCACCGAGAACATCGACAAAGGGCGACGGCGATGGAAGACGTACGGCAGACACAGTCCGACAGGGAGGGCATATGCCATCCAGGAGACCGCGTCGACGGGTGACGCGAAGCCCTGCACGGGCAGGTTGTAAGCAAAGACCGCAGCCGCGACAACGCAGTCGAGCAACCTGTGATTGCGCAGGCTCGATCGGACACCATCGATCACGGTCATCGCCCGATACCGTACTGGACAAGCGCAGTGGGGTCACGTCTCAGCGAGTGGGAAACGACGACACCTCCCGTCGACGCGGCTCTTCGCGCGCCCAATCGCTACGTTCCCGGCACTGACGGGTCTTGCGGTTCGGGCAGGGTGAAGAACTGGCTACGGAGCCAGCGTCGGCAAGTTCTTCGAGATGCTCGACGTCAATGCTTTACCGACGATCGCAGCGAGCCCGGGGATCGGCGCGTCGAATCCGATCGTGTAATCGAGTTCGGTGCCGCCGTCCGGGGTCGGAGTCAATCTCTGCGTACCCCAATGACCGCGTAGCGGACCGCCTTTGGTGATGCGGTACTCGATGAGCGAGTTGGGCTCCGAGGTGGTGGTGGTTTCCTCGAACGCGGGCAGCGGTCCGAGCTTCAGGCTGCGAGTCGAACCGACTCCGTTGCGTGTGGTGTCGCCGTCTCGCACGCGATCGATCTTCGCCATGAACAGCGGCCCGAGATTTTCGTGCTCGGCCAGTACGGCGAACACGACCTCGGGCGGAGAAACGAACCGGTGGGTGACGTGGACGCGGGTCGGGGTCGGCATGGTTGGGAGATCCGTTCGCTCGGGGTCGTGCAGAGTCGACTCACAGTAGCGTCGATCACGGAAAGAAAAAGGGACCCACTCGATCGAATCGAGTGGGTCCCTTCTCGTGGTCCAACTGTCGGGGTGGCGGGATTCGAACCCACGACCTCTTCGTCCCGAACGAAGCGCGCTACCAAGCTGCGCCACACCCCGTGTACCGCTGGAGAAGTCTAACTCACGACTGCCTCGGAACGCGAAACGCCCTCGTCGGAGGAGTTTTTCGGACCCATTCTGGGAGCCGGGGTGAGCGTGATCAGTGTTGCCTCGGGCCTGCAGCAGAACCGTGCAGGCGCGTAGGGCGAGGTGCCGATGCCCGCCGAGACGTGCAGCTGGGTGTGCGCGCCCCACTTCGACGGACCCTTGACCCGCGAGCGGTCGATCTCGCAGTTGGTCACCAGTGCGCCGTAGAACGGCAGGCACAGCTGCCCGCCGTGGGTGTGTCCGGCGAGGACCAGGTCATAACCGTCGGCGGCGAACTTGTCCAACACGCGCGGCTCCGGCGAGTGGGTGATGCCCAGGCGGAGGTCGGCCAACGGATTCGGCTGTCCGGCGATGGTGTCGTATCGGTCTCGCTTCAGGTGCGGATCGTCGACGCCCGCCGCGGCGATGCGTACTCCTGCGATCTCGAGCTCGCGACGGACATGCGTGACATCGAGCCAACCGCGCTCGGAGAATGCGGCCCGCAGATCTCGCCAGGGCAACGAGTCGCCGGTGGTGCGCTTGTGGTTCTTGTCGAAGTACTTGAACGGGTTCTTCGGTGTGGGCGCGAAGTAGTCGTTGCTGCCGAACACGAACAGGCCGGGCCGCGCCAGCATCGGCCCCAATGCCTGCACGACGCTGGGAACAGCACGCTGGTGGGAGAGATTGTCTCCGGTGTTGACCACCAGATCGGGCTCGAGCCGGTCCAGTTCACGTAGCCAGTTCTGCTTCATCCGCTGGCCGGGCATCATGTGCAGGTCGCTGATATGGAGCACGCGCAGAGTCGCAGATCCCGGCTCCAGTATGGCCATCGACGTCTCGCGAAGGGTGAATGCATTGCGCTCGATGAGCGTGGCATACCCGAGACCCAACGCCGCGGCACCGGCCGTCCCGATCACGGAACTTCTCAGCGGCGAGGCCCGGACCGCGTCCCGCGCGTGCTCTGCAGCGGAGCGAAGTTGCGTGGAGGCACTGCGCAGTTGCGTCGAAGTACGGAGAATCGAGGGACTCAATTGGGCGGACACCTCGTCCACGATACGGCAGCGACGGGATATGGACGTGCGAGCTGCAGGCCGGGCCGCGTAGCGTTTCGACCATGTCCGAACTCAAGGCTCGACTCCGTACCGACCTCACCGCAGCGATGAAAGCGAAGGACAAACTTCGCCTGGCGACGCTGCGCATGCTGCTCGCCGCCATCCAGACCGAGGAGGTCTCCGGCAAGGAGGCCCACGATCTGACCGATGACGACGTCCTGAAGGTGCTGGCCAAGGAAGCGAAGAAGCGCGGCGAGTCGGCCGAGATCTATACCCAGAACGGCCGCGGGGAACTCGCAGCGAACGAGCGTGCCGAGGCGCAGATCATCGACGAGTACCTGCCCACTCCGCTCACCGACGAGGAGTTGGCCAACATCGTCGACACCGCCATCGCGCAGGTTGCCGAGGACATCGGGGAGCGGCCGGCGATGAAGCAGATGGGTCAGGTCATGAAGGTCGCCTCGGGCCTTGCTGCAGGCAAGGCCGATGGATCGCGCCTGTCGAAGGCCGTCAAAGATCGCTTGTAGTACCTGCTGCGGTGGTGCGGATCAGTACCCTCTGGGCACATGAACCGCACCACCGCCTCGGGCGTCAGCGCGGGGCCGTGAGGCCGGGGATGCCCGGAATCTGAATCCCCGGCGGCAGGTCCGGTATCTGAATGTTCGGCAAGGTCGGCGTCGGAGGCGGCGGCGGTCGAACCGAACCGTCACTGACGTAGAGCGTGATGTTGGATCCGGGTACCGCAGACCCCGACGGCGACGTCGACAACACTGTGCCGCGAGCAGCCTGGCCGGCCGTCGTCACGACGGTCACCTGGAAGCCTGCACCCTGCAGGGTGGATGTCGCCGAAGACTGGCTCTGGCCGGTCACATCGGGGACCTGACCGTTTGCAGAGCCTCGGACGTATTTCTGGTCGACGGGTGGCAACGCGATGGGGCCGAAGTCCGTCGCGATCGGGGCCATCGCGTCGAACCAGGTTCGGGCGGGCTCGTTGCCGCCGTAGAGGTTGCCGGAGCTGCAGGGCCGTAGCGGGAACGAGCAGATCTCGCTCGGCGTCGGAGAGTCACCGTAGGTGTACACGGCGGCGGCGTAGTGGTTGGTGAATCCGAGGAATCCGGAGGAGCGGTTGGACTCGGTGGTACCGGTCTTACCGGACATCGGCAGGCTCCAGCCGGCCGAGTTCGCGGCCGAGGCGGATGTACCGCCTGCTTGATCGTCCTTGCTCATGGCATTGGCCAGGGTGTTCGCCAAACCGGGCTCGACGACCTGCTCGCACGCCTGGTGCGCGACCGGTACGGGCTTGCCATTGCGATCGAAGATCGAATCGATGGGGGTGGGCGGGCACCACTTGCCGCCGGAGGCCAACGTGGCGGCCACGTTGGACAGCTCCAGGGGATTGACCCAGGTGGGTCCGAGGGTGAACGAGCCGAGGTTCTGGCTCTTCTGGAAGTCGGCCATCGACTGATCGGTGCCCGAGGAACCCGGGTCGGTGTACGAGCGCAGGCCCAGGCGCACGGCCATGTCGACCGTCGGCGTGACACCGACGGATTCGATCAGCTTGACGAACGCGGTGTTGGGAGACTGCGCGAGCGCGTCGGTGATCGACAGTGCAGGCGGGTAGTTGCCGGCGTTCTCCACGCAGTAGGTGGCAGCGGGGCAGTTCCGCGCACCACCGTTGCCCACGCCTTTGACCTCGACGCGCTTGGGTACCTGCAGTATCGCGCTGGTGCCGAGTCCGCGTTCCATGGCCGCCGCTGTGGTGAACACCTTGAAGATGGAGCCCGCTCCGTTGCCGACCAGCGAGTGCGGTTGTGGCTGCACGGTTTCGTCGGCGTCTGCGTTGAGGCCGTAGGTACGGCTGCTGCCCATCGCGAGCACGCGGTGTTGATCCTGGCCCGGCGCGACGACGTTCATGACGGTGGCGACCCCGTCGAGTGACGGGCTGGTGTTCTGAACGAGAGCGGCCTTGGTGGAGTTCTGCACCTTGGGGTCGAGCGTGGTGCGGATGAGGTATCCGCCCTTGTCGATCTGTTCCTGGCTGATTCCGGCCTCGGCGAGGTATTGCAGTGCGTAGTCGCAGAAGAAGCCGCGGTCACCCGCCGCGATGCAGCCGCGGGGGAGTGTTTGGGGCACCGGCAGGACGCCGAGCGGCTCGGCCTTGAGCGCACGGAGTTCGTCTGCGCGCTCGGGAAGGTTCTGGATCATCGTGTCGAGCACGGTGTTCCGTCGTTCGAGTACGCCCTCTTCGTTGGTGTACGGGTTCAGGGCCGAACTGGACTGCACCATGCCTGCGAGCATCGCGGCCTGGACGGCGCTGAGCTGGCTGGCATCGATGCCGAAGTAGGTCCGGGCGGCGTCTTGGATGCCGAAGGACGAATTACCGAACGGAACCAGGTTGAGGTACCGGGTGAGGATCTCGTCCTTGGTCAGTTCCTTGTCGAGCGTCAGCGCCATCCGGATCTCGCGGATCTTGCGAGCGGGCGTGGTCTCGATGGCCGCGCGGCGTTCGGCGTCGGTCTTGGCGACCACGAGCAGCTGATAGTTCTTCACGTACTGCTGATCGATGGTGGACGCGCCCTGCTCCACCTGGCCGCTGGTGGTGTTGGTCAGGAATGCGCGCAGCGTGCCCTGCCAGTCCACCCCTCGATGTTCGGCGAAGCGACGGTCCTCGATCGAGACGATGGCGAGCTTCATCTCGTTGGAGATCTTGTCGCTCGGTACCTCGAAACGGCGCTGCTCGTACAGCCAGGCGATGGGGTTGCCGTCGATGTCGGTCATCGTCGAGACGGCAGGCACGTCGCCCTCGACCAGCTCCGCCGAGACGTTGTCGACGGTATCGGCGGCACGGTTGGAGGCATATCCGAAGCCACCGGCCAAGGGGAACATCACGCCGGCGAGCAAGGCACCGGCGAGTGCAGAACATCCGGCGAGCTTCGCCACGGTTTTTCCAACAGACACAGGGCACAGCGTACGTGGGTACAGCTCGAACCGGCATCAGGCCTGGATGCTCTGTGCCCTGCGGCCCTGCTCGGGACGGCCGTACCAGAAATGTGACCTCACCGTCTTGCATTCACGGCTCACGTTACCTAAATTGTGAACACGGTGTGATTCACGTAACACTTGATAATGATTGTGGGGCAGCTCTTAGAATTTGTGCTTCGCCAGCGAGGTACAAACTGCTTCGAGCCTCCGGGGTCGTCCACCTAGGACGTCCGACACGCAAAGGGGTATCCGCATGCATACGACAACCGCGCCGACGCGACTCGATGTAGAAGAAGCAGAGGCACGCATCGCCTGGGTGTCCCACGCCCGCTGCAAGGGCACGGACCCGGACCAGCTCTTCGTTCGCGGTGCAGCGCAGCGCAAGGCTGCGACCATCTGTCGGCATTGCCCGGTGTTGATGCAGTGCGGCGCGGATGCGCTCGACAATCGAGTCGAGTTCGGCGTGTGGGGCGGCATGACCGAGCGGCAGCGCAGGGCCCTGCTCAAGCAGCACCCCGAGGTCGATTCCTGGTCCGAGTTCTTCGAGGCCCAGCGTCAGCAACAGGCCGCCATCTGACCCCTACCGGCGAGCCGATCGCAGCTCACCCCTGCCGGGTCAGCTGATCGGCGACGGCACGAAGCGCGGCGAGGTCGGACACCTCGAACGGCAACGACGGAACACCGACGATGGGCACGCGGGGGTGCGCACCGGTGAAGCGTCGCAGCAACCGAACCTCGCGCGCTGCCGTCACGGCACGTTGAGCGTGGATACGAAGAACGGCGGCGGTCAGTTCAGCGCCGGGCTCCTCGATCCGATCCAGCAGATCGGCGGCCGTGGCGGCATGATCGGCCGGCACCGACGACAGCGTCGGGTGCGTCCGGTTCACCACGAGGCCGGCCAACGGCATCTGCTCCTCCGACAGCCGCTCGACGAAGAACGCGGCCTCGCGCAACGCATCGGGTTCTGCAGCCGCGACGACGAGGAAGCTGGTTCCGTCCTCGCGCAACAACTGGTACGTACGCGTGGCACGCTCGCGGAAGCCGCCGAACATCGAATCCAGTGACTGAACGAAAGCCGATGCGTCAGAGAGCATTTGGCTACCGATCACCGTGGAGACGCCGCGCATCGCCAGGCTCATCGCGCTGGTGACCACACGGGTGATGCCGCGTCCGGGGGCGGTGAGCAGCCGGATCAAACGACCGTCGAGAAACGACCCGAGTCGCTGCGGCGCGTCGAGGAAATCGAGTGCGTTGCGCGAGGGCGGAGTGTCCACCACGATCAGATCCCACGAGGCGTCCAAGGACAACTGCCCCAGCTTCTCCATCGCCATGTACTCCTGTGTGCCCGAAAAGGACGACGCCACAGTCTGATAGAACGGATTGGCGAGGACCTGCTGCGCCTTCTCCGGCGTCGAATGTTCGATCACCATCTCGTCGAACGTGCGCCGCATGTTCAACATCATCGCGTGCAGTTCGCCCTTGGCACCTGCAGGCAACTTCACCGGCTGCGGGCTGTTGTCGAGATCGCCGAGGCCGAGTGCCTGAGCCAGTCGCCGGGCCGGATCGATCGTCAGCACCACCACGCGCCTGCCCTGTTCGGCTGCGCGCAAGGCCATCGCCGCGGCGGTCGTGGTCTTGCCGACCCCGCCTGCCCCGCAGACGACGACGATCCGCGAGGCGGGGTCGGTCAGAATGCGGTCGACGTCGAGGTCGGTAGCTCCTGGTCGAGTCATCGGACACCCTGTTCTGCCAGTGTGGCGGCGAGTTCGTACAAACCACCGAGATCGACACCGTCGGCCAACATCGGTAGCGACATGCGGGCGACATCGAGTTCGTCGAGCGTGGTTGCGCTCTCCACCTGAGCGGACAGCGTGGACGCATGCTCGATCGATTCGGTGAGCAGACCCGCGAAATCGTCCTCGGAGAGCGTGATTCCGGTCTTGGCGAGACCGTCGTGGATTGCCGCGGCGTCGATCTCGCCCTCGGCGATGGCCTCGAGCGATTCGGCAGGCAGGTACGTCGGTTCGGTGCGGTTGACGATGACCGTGCCCAACCGCAGATCTGCTGCCGCGAGTTCACGCACCGCGTCGGCGGTTTCCTGTACCGGCAGAGCCTCGAGCAGCGTCACCAGGTGCACGACGGTGTCGCTCGAGTGCAGCAGCCGAACCACGCCCTCGCTCTGGGACCGCACCGGGCCGCCCTTGGCCAGATCCGCCATGGCCTTGGTGACATCGAGGAAGTTTCCGATGCGACCTGTCGGCGGTGAGTCCACGACGACCTCGTCGTAGGCGCGGTCACCCTTCTTGTCGGTCCGCACCACGCATTCTTTGATCTTGCCGGTCAGCAGGACGTCGCGCAGGCCCGGTGCGATGGTGGTGGCGAATTCGATGGCACCGATCTTGCGCATGGCGCGGCCCGCGAAACCGAGGTTGTAGAACATATCGAGGTATTCGAGGAACGCGGTTTCGATGTCGATGGCCAGGGCGTAGACCTCGCCGCCGCCGTCCGCTGCGGCGACGCGAGTCTCCACCGGCGGCAACTGCGGTACGTCGAACAGTTGCGCGATGCCCTGCCTGCCCTCGACCTCCACCAGTAGCACCCGTCGACCGCCCGCTGCCAGCGCCAGCGCCAACGCCGCGGCGACCGTCGACTTTCCAGTGCCGCCCTTGCCTGACACGAAATGCAGCCGCGCGGCATCGGCTTTCGCCGACCATCCCTCTTCGTTCGCTGTTCCCACGCCTCGACCATATAGAGGTATCCCCCGGACGTCCGGCGGACATGGCTAACCGACGTTCGATGGTCCGCGAAGCTCGTTCACCAGATCCTCGGTGTGCGCTCGAAGCGACGGCAGCGCCGTGGGGCAGGTGACAAGGGAGACGGTGACGGTCTCACCGAGTCCGAAGAAGCCGTGGGTCACGGCGCGCCCGTCTTCGAGAAACGGAAACCCGGCGGTGAATCGGGCTCTCGCACCGCACAATCGGAGATCGGCCGCGCCTCTGTTCACGCTGACGACCGTTGTCTGGCCTGCGACGCGGTCGGGGTTTCGGATTCGATGGCGAAACCGACGACCCTGGACGTATCTGACGATCGGTGCTGGTACTCGGTCGTCGGCTCGGGCAAGCCGCAGCACCGGCTCGGTGGTCGCTCGTACCCGTTCCTGCTCCAGTGATCGGGCGATCTGCTTTCGCCTGTCGTGCGGGTCCTCGATGTCGGCATGGAGATCGACCGTGCCCATCAACACGCGGTTCGCCGCTGCCCACGCGAAACGCGGCGGAAGTGCAATCGGCACCATGGCAGCAACGTCGAGATCGCCCTCTCGGCCGTCCACATCGCGCAGGTATCTGCTCAGGCAGGTTCCGACCGCTGCCAACGCCGACACGGTGATCGTCGAGCTGCCCGCACGACACTGCTCGGCGGGCATCGGCACGATCCGAACCGTCCTGGCCGAACTGACGGCGCAGTTGAGCGAACTGGCTGGAAGCGAACTCGGGAGCGGGGTCGCGAGCACTGCGCGCAGCGCCCTGCTCGCTGTCCAGCGTGAAATCGCGAGGTCGACGGGGGCGCAGAGCAGGGCACGTGCCGTGTTCACCCAGGTGCGGATCGTCGTCTCCTGCGCCGGGGGGCCGGGCAGCGGGATGCCGACCGTGCGGTCCTCGGGCGCCGCGAAGAGCGCTCGCAGCAGTCGAGTCACTCCGAGGCCGTCGGTCAACGCGTGCCCCACCTGCAGGATGATCACGGTGGCGGCACCCTGGACCCGCGGGACACCGTGGACGCCGCGAACGAGGTGTAGCCGCCAGGATTGTGCGCGCATGTCCAGGCGCGTGCCCAGCAGCTCGCCGACGAATTCCTCGAATCGGTCCCAGTTCTGTCCGGCGAGATCATGATCGACCAGGTGCTCGCGAGGCGCAGAATCGTCGCGTACCCAACGCGGGTAGTCCAGTCCCCACAGTGTTTCCTTCAACCGAAGCCTCAGCCCGGGGATACCGGGGGCCCGAGCCTCCACATGTGCTCGGACGTCGGCGAAGGTGGGCGCGGGGCCGTCGACGGAATCGAACGCCAGCAGCGCGAACTGATCGCTCGAACCTCCGTGATCGCGGCCGAAATGGTAAACGGCATCCTTCATCTCGAGTCGGGCCATCACCCGACCCTAGTTCGAGGAGATCGAGCAGATCGGACGTACCGGGGGCGTCGGCGAACGATAGGCTCTGAACTCATGAGCGAAAAGATCATCTGGGAGTACTTCACCGCGCCGGTGCTGATTCATGCCACCAAGCAGATTCTCGACAACTACGGCTCCGAGGGCTGGGAACTCGTGACGATCATGGCAGGACCCAACGGCGGCGACACGTTGGTCGCGTACTTCAAGCGTCCGAAGGCCTGAGCACGTGACGAACTGGAGTGAGCGCCTGGTCGAGCTGGGCATCGAACTGCCCGAGGTGGTCCCGCCGCTGGCGGCGTACGTCCCGGCAGTGCAGGTGGGTTCGATGGTCTACACCTCCGGTCAGCTACCGATCGTCGACGGCAACCTGACCTCCGTCGGCAAGGTCGGCTCCGAGGTCTCGGCCGAGGACGCCACCGCAGCGGCGCGCGTCTGTGCATTGAACGCACTCGCTGCCGTGCATGCCCTCGTCGGCATCGACTCGGTCGCCCGCGTGGTCAAGGCCGTCGGCTTCGTCGCATCGGCCTCCGGCTTCACCGGTCAGCCCGGAGTGGTCAACGGAGCGTCGAACGTCATCGGAGAGATCTTCGGCGACGCAGGAAAGCACGCGCGTTCGGCCGTCGGGGTTGCCGAACTACCTCTCGGTGCCTCGGTGGAAGTGGAGCTCATCGTCGAGCTGCGGTAGGCGTCGTCCCGTGCAGGGCAGCGCAGGTCTCGTTGATCGATGCGCGCAGGATGTCCGCGTATTCGGAGTGGTCCGGGACGGTCGTCGGGCACACGGACACGCACACTGCGATGACCTCGCCGTACCCGTAGACGGCGTGGGTGAGGCTGCATCCCGGACCCAGCGCGGCGACGCCCGCGCACAACCGAGCTCGGCCCGACCCCAGCACGAGGTCCAATCCGGTTCGGTCGACGCTGGTCACGACCGTGTGGGTCACTGCCCGATCCGGCCTACCGGTGCGGCGAACGATGCTGCTCGCGTGGCGTCCGAAACCGTGCAGTAGGGCGGCCGGATAGTTCTCGGCAGCGAGAGTGGCCTCGACGTGCCGGTGATCGGTCACGTGATCGCGTTGCAGCGACAGCGCCGCCGCGACGGCCGACGCTCGCTCGGCCGCCCCGGTGAGCTGTGAGTGCAGTGAGACCGCGGCAGGCAGGGTGCGGTTGATGGCCGGCCACGGCACCGACGGAGCGAGCGCAATGGGCACCAGCGCCCGGATATCATCATGATCGGGCTCACCGTGGGCGGCGAAGAACGTCGACAGCGCAGCTCCTACTGCGGTGAGGGCGGTGACCGTCACGGTGTGCTGCCCGCCCCGGAACTGCGCTTTCGGAAACTGCAGCACGTGTACGGTCCTCGTCCCGTCGGGATGGATATTCGATGACGTGGAGCCGACCGAACGCGGTGCCACCAGTTCCCCGGTTCGCACCGCGGCCACGTACTTTCGCTGGGTTCGCACCATGGCGAACTGGGATCGCACCCAACGGATCGGCAGCAGTACCGCAGCTTTCGCCGCGTCGTACAGAGGGTGCGCCCGGGAGGTCTCGGGATCATCGGTGAACCCGAGGTTCTCGGTGATCTCATCTCGACCGAAGAGGGCACGAGCGATACGCGTACCGACGGAGCCGTCCGCGAGCGCGTGACTGATCTGAACCACGACGACGGTGGCTGCACCCTGCACGCCGTCGACCGCGGTCAGACCCCGGCCGACATGCACCGTCCAGGCTCGATCCGTCGCGTCGATCGCACGGCTCGACAGTTCCGCCAGGAACGACGCCGCCGTGTGTCGTCCGTCGGAGAGATCGTGATCGATCAGGTGGTCGCGAACAGGGAGCCGATCATGGACCCATCGTGGAAGATCCAGCTGACCGGGTACCTCGCAGATGCGAATTCGCAGCCTCCGAACATGTTCGGCGCGCCGCTCGACGTGCCGTGCCACCTCGTCGAAGGTCGGTGGCTGCGCGTCGCCGGAATCGAACACGATCATCGTGTACTGGTCCGTCGAGCGATGTGGGGCAGAGGCGAAATGGAACTCCGCATCCTTGATATTCATCCTGGTCACACTTCAGGGTGCCCACGACCTCGCTCGATCAATCACCTCCTGCAGGTGCACTCCTCGATGAACGGAGCATTCGTGATCGACACCGGACTCGACGGACTCGAGGAATTCGTCCAGCAGGACCGCGAAGCAGTCGGTCGACGAGGTGGATCGATCGGTGAGGGTCTCGACGCCATCGGTGCCGCTCAGTTCGATACGCATCAGCGAGGGCATGATCGGCGTCCGCAGCGACAACTGGACGGTGCTGCGGGCACCACCTTCGTGTTCGAGCAGAACCGTCCAACTGTCCGACGCCACCTCGCGGTGCGAATAGGCAACGCGTGCAATGGTTCCCAGCGCGGTGTCGAGTAGATCGAACACGTGGGGCCCGATGTCGAGGATCGCCCCGTCGTCATGACGCCACTGCGAGCGGGCGTACGCACCGCCGAGGGTGGCACCGGAGAACCAGGTTCCCGAGCCCGCCGCCCAGGAACGTCCGGCGACCGCATCGAGGAATTGTCTTGTCTCAGGGGCAAATCGGAGAGTGAGCGTCACCATCGAGCGGACGCCTGCCGCTGTGACTGCCGTGGCCAGTTCCTCGGCCTCGGCCACCGTTGCGGCAACGGGCTTGTCCAGCAGCACGTGTTTGCCTGCCTGCGCTGCGCGCAGTGCATAACCGGCCTGCACTGCCGGTGGTACTGCGAACGCCACCGCGTCGACGGCGTCGAGCAGGGCCTCGAACGACTCGAAGACCGGCGCACCGAGGTCGGCCGCGGCCTCGGGTCGTCGGGCCCACACGCCGGAGAAGTCGACGCCGGGATGGGCGAGGAGCGAGGGGGCTTGAGTCTTACGAGCCCAGGGGCCCGCTCCGACGAGTCCGACCTTCATGTGAGTCAACGGTAGTCCTACAGTAATTCCATGGCCGTCTCGAACCCTCAGCATCCCGCATACGGACTTCTCCGGACAGTGACGCCTACCGCGTCGGTTCTGCTCGCCGACAATCCGGGCAACATGACCCTCGACGGAACGAACACGTGGATTCTGCGGGCACCGGGGTCCGAGGAGTGCATCGTCGTCGATCCGGGGCCGAAGGATCGGGGCCATCTCGACGCCGTCGCCGCGTCGGGCAGGGTTGTTCTCACGCTCGTGACCCATCGCCACGCAGATCACACCGCCGGGCTGCGGCGGTTCCACCGAAAGACAGCGGCTCCGGTGCGGGCTTTCGGGGAGAAGTTCCTCCACGGCACCGGCACTGCGCTGATCGACGGGGAGGTGATCGAGGCCGCCGGGCTGCGGATCGAGGTGCTGCACACGCCCGGTCACACGGCGGATTCGGTCAGCTTCGTCCTCGACGACGCGATCCTGACGGGCGACACCGTTCTCGGCCGCGGTACCACGGTGCTCGACCCGAAAGACGGCTCACTCGCGGACTATCTGGGCTCACTGGACCGGTTGGAAGGTGCGGGAGCAGGCAAGACGGTGCTCCCCGGGCACGGTCCGGAGCTCGCCGATGCCGCCGAGGTGGCGCGAGGCTATCGCGCCCACCGTCAGCAGCGTTTGGACCAGGTCCGTTCGGCGTTGGCCGAGATCGGCGAGAACGCGAAACCGATGCAGGTCGTGCGGCACGTCTATTCGGACGTGGACAAGAAGTTGTGGCCCGCTGCGCGGATGTCGGTCAAAACGCAGCTGGCCTACCTTCGAGAAGGCAACTAGCGAGCTCGGCGGGCCAGACGCTCGGAGTCCGAGATCAACACCGACTTGCCTTCGAGCCGCAGCCAGCCGCGGTGCGCGAAGTCTGCCAGCGCCTTGTTGACGGTTTCGCGAGAGGCACCGACGAGCTGAGCGATCTCTTCCTGCGTCAGGTCGTGGGTCACGCGCAGCGATCCCGCTTCCTGGGTGCCGAAGCGCTGTGCGAGCTGCAGCAGCGCCTTGGCGACACGTCCGGGAACGTCGGTGAAGATGAGGTCGGCAAGGTTGTTGTTGGTACGACGCAACCGGCGAGCCAGCACGCGCAGCAACTGCTCGGCGATCTCGGGTCGCTGGTCGATCCAGTCCTTGAGCGCGGCGCGGTCCATGCTGACCGCGCGCACCTCGGTGACGGTGGTGGCCGAGGAGGTGCGGGGGCCGGGATCGAAGATCGACAGTTCGCCGAACATGTCCGACGGTCCCATGATCGTCAGCAGGTTCTCGCGCCCGTCGGGGGAGCGTCGTCCGAGTTTGATCTTGCCGGAAACGATGATGTAGAGCCGGTCTCCGGGCTCACCCTCGTTAAACACGACGTGTCCACGAGGGAAATCGACAGGCTGCAGCTGCTTCGTCAGCGCCGCAACCGCAGAGGGCTCGACTCCTTGGAAGATGCCGGCCCGTGCCAGGACGTCGTCCACTTGCGCTCCTTTTGGGATGTCGGTGACGCGGCAACCCGCACCACCGAAAGCGTTTGTACACAGTTCGTGCCACTCACCGAACTGCGGGTGCAATTCAGGCGTCGACGCCGATCCGATGATCAAACACAACAATTACCTCAGGAGAGTCTACTTCGAGTCGGTGGAAACCGAGTGATCGACGCCACCACAGGTTGCCAGAGCCCTCGCGCGTACGTTCGCGTTCACCCGAAATTCATGGAAATCACGACCGATACAGACACAACGTCCTGATCAGCTGGCGCGTTGGTCGACCATGCCGTCGCGGGTGTCGATCGTCCGCGGCGGGGTCTGACGTCGCTTGCGGGTGTTGAAGCGAGCAAGAGCGTGCGGGAAGCCTTCGTTCGCCAGAGTGGCCACCTCGGAGTTGCTCGCCTTGTCGAGGAATTCCTGAACTTCCTGCTCCCGGACGCCGAGCTTGCTGAGCCGGAACTCGACCCGCTCCATAGCGAGTGCGAAGAGCATGAGTAGTACCGGAAAGAGCACCACGGCGAGTCCTTGCATACCCAGCAGTAAACACCGAAATGGTCTCGATACAAACACAGCACGATGTGCCTGCATCGTTCGTTACGCATTCTTGTCCGTACAGTGTTGGAGTGGAATCGACAGCTCCGAAACGCCCCGACGTGCGCAAACGCGAGGAGACTCACCTCGGCCTCGTACGCCGAGCGCGGCGGATGAATCGGAAGCTCGAGACAGCCTTCCCCCATGTGTACTGCGAACTCGACTTCACCACACCCCTCGAACTCGCCGTTGCGACCATCCTGTCCGCGCAGTGCACCGACAAGCGCGTGAACATGGTGACCCCTGCACTGTTCGTGAGATATCGCACGGCCCGCGACTACGCGGAAGCAGATCGAACCGAACTCGAAGAGTTCATCCGCACCACGGGGTTCTATCGCAACAAGGCCACATCGCTGATCGGCCTCGGGCAGAAACTGCTGGAGAATTTCGACGGTGAGGTACCTGCGACGCTGAAGGACCTCGTCACCCTTCCCGGCATCGGCCGCAAGACCGCCAACGTGGTGCTCGGCAATGCGTTCGACGTACCCGGCATCACCGTCGACACACACTTCGGCCGGCTCGTGCGGCGCTGGCGATGGACCGAGGAGGAGGACCCGGTCAAGGTCGAGCACGCCGTCGGCGCACTCATCGAACGCAAGGAATGGACCTTGCTTTCCCATCGAGTGATCTTTCACGGGCGACGCGTCTGCCATGCTCGGACGCCCGCCTGCGGAGTGTGTGTCCTCGCCAAGGACTGCCCGTCGTTCGGAACCGGCCCGACCGATCCGGCCACCGCTGCCGCACTGGTCAAGGGCCCGGAAACCGATCACCTGCTCGCCCTCGCCGGAATCGTGTCGTGAACAAAGCCGCGCTGCGCTGGTCTCTCGTCGCTCTGATCCTGGTCGTCGGGATGGTCTATGCGCTCTGGCCCCGCCACGACGCTCCCACTGCCGCACCGTCGGACGCGCCCGGTCTCGGGCAGCGTGCGCCCGGTACCGACGCGCGCCGCGCAGCCGATACCCCGGAGGCTCTCGCGCCGCTGCGACAGGAGGCCGGCCTCTCGGCATGTCCTACGTCACAGGGCAACGACGCGGGCCCGCTGACCGGCATCACGCTCGAGTGCATCGGCGACGGCTCGTACATCGATCTGGGGCAGGCGCTCGCGGGGCGTCCCGCATTGCTCAACATCTGGGCCTACTGGTGCGGACCCTGCGCAGAAGAGCTGCCGTACCTGCAGCAGTACGCCGAACGAGCAGGCGACGCAGTGACCGTGATGACGGTGCACAACGACGCCAACGAGACCAACGCACTGGCTCGGCTCACCGACTACGGCGTCACCCTGCCCGGAGTTCAGGACGGCGGTGGCCGCGTCGCCGCGGCCGTGGGGGCACCGAACGTGCTGCCCGTTTCCGTTTTGATATCTGCGGATGGCACTGTCGCCAAGGTGTTGCCTCAACCTTTCCGTAGCGTCGACGACATCGCCGACGCCGTGCGCGTGAATCTGGGAGTCGAGTCGTGAGCGCTCCCGAATGGCTCGTAACCATGCGTGACGTCGCAGGCGGGGCCCGCGGGCTTTCCGACACCATCGGTGCCAACCCAGTTCTGCAGCGTCAGGCCCCGCCGTCCGGCCGCTCACGAACTGCGGCGGTCCTGGTGCTGTTCGGCGGACCGGCAGACGCCGATCCCACCTCGCCCGGCGGGCTGCCCGCCGAGGCCGATGTGTTGCTGACCCAGCGCGCATCGACGCTGCGTGATCACAGCGGACAGATTGCGTTCCCCGGTGGTGCCACCGATCCGGGTGACGACGGCCCGATCGGAACGGCGCTGCGTGAAGCCGAGGAAGAGACAGGACTGGATCCGGCCGGTGTGGTTCCGCTGGCGACGATGCCCGGGATCTACATCCCGCCCTCGCGCTTCGATGTGGTTCCGGTGCTCTCGTACTGGGAGCGGCCGAGCCCGGTGCGCGTCATCGATGCGGGTGAGACCGAGCGGGTCGTGCGAGTTCCGTTGCGCGAGTTGCTCGATCCCGACAATCGATTCCAGGTTCGACATCCCTCGGGTTACCAGGGCCCGGCCTTCTCGGCGCAGGGAATGCTCGTGTGGGGATTCACGGGCGGTATTCTGGCGGGCCTACTGGCTGTTTCTGGCTGGGAGCCCGAGTGGGACACGGGTGACGTACGCGATCTGGAGGCCAGCTTGACTGCGGTAGGAGCGAGGCTCGATCGGTGACCGGTTCAGGATGGGTCGATATCGCGGTGATCGCCATCGCACTGCTGGCGGCAACGTCGGGATGGCGGCAGGGTGCGGTGGCGTCGGCGCTGGCGTTCCTCGGCGTCGTGCTCGGTGCCGTCGCCGGAATTCTGGTGGCCCCACACGTACTGGAGCACGTCGATGGTTCGCGAACGAGGGTGTTCGTCGGCATCGCGTTGATCGTGGTGCTGGTGATCGTCGGTGAAGTCGCCGGAATGGTTCTCGGACGCGCACTGCGCAGCGGAATCCATTCGCGCGCAGCCAGATCCGTCGACAGCACGATCGGAGCCGGACTGCAGGCGGTAGCAGTTCTCGCCGCTGCCTGGCTGCTCGCCATTCCGCTGACCTCCTCCTCGCAGCCCGAGGTCGCCAGTGCGGTACGCGGATCCACGGTGCTGGGCCAGGTCGACGAAGTGGCACCCGATTGGCTGCGGCAGGTGCCGAAGGAGTTCTCGGCTCTGCTCGACACCTCGGGGTTGCCGGAGGTCATCGGGCCATTCGGTCGCACCCCGGTCGCCGAGGTCGCGGCTCCCGATTCCGGGATCGCCGCAGGCCCCATTCCACTTCAGCTGCAGTCCAGCGTCATCAAGATCAACGGCATCGCTCCCAGCTGCCAGAAGGCGCTCGAAGGTTCGGGCTTCGTCGTCGGACCGAATCTGGTGATGACCAACGCGCACGTCGTCGCCGGAACGTCCGAGGTGACCGTCGATTCACCCAACGGACCGCTCGACGCCGAGGTAGTACTGTTCGATCCCGAGGAAGACATTGCTGTGCTTCGGGTTTCGCAGTTGCAGGCACCGGTGTTGTCGTTCGCCCCGACTCCGGCCGATTCCGGAACCGATGCCATCGTGCTCGGCTACCCCGGCGGCGGGCCGTACACCGCGAGCCCGGCACGTATCCGCGAGGTCATCAATCTCAGCGGCCCCGATATCTACCGCACCGGAACCGTCCAACGCGAGGTCTACACGGTGCGCGGATCGGTGCGGCAGGGCAACTCCGGTGGACCACTGGTCAACTCGTCCGGCGAGGTGCTCGGTGTCGTCTTCGGTGCGGCCGTCGACGACCCCGATACCGGATTCGTGTTGACCGCATCGGAGATCTCGCAAGAACTGGCACAGAGTTTCGATGCGCCGGTCGCGGTGACCACCGGCGACTGCATCGTCTAGCTAGCTCTCCCGGACAACCCGCAGGATCTCCTCGGACACCACCTCGGGCGCTTCCTGGTGCGGGTAGTGCCCCACGTCCGGCACTGTTCGACGCGTCAGCCCCGGTGCCCAGTGCCGATCCCGATCGAGGGTGGTCGGCAGCACGTACGGGTCCAGGTCGCCGCTGATCTGAGCGACCGGAATCGTGGTGCGGACGTCGACGGCGTCCATGAAGCGGCGTCCGTCGGAACGGAATTGGCTGCGGAACGCCCACCGCTGATATTCGAGCGCGCAGTGCGCGGCACCGGGAATGCGGATGGCCGAGCTCATCTTCGCGGCGGTGTCCGAGAAGTCGTCGGTACTCATCCACGCCGCCCCGGCGCGGCTGCTCATCAGCTCTGTCACTGCGGCACCGCCGTTGCGCGTCAACTGCCGCTCGGGCCGTAGCGGAATCTGGTATCGCACGAAGTGCGGGAGCAGCGCGGCGCGCTGGGCGGGGTCTTTCAGTACTGCGCGCCGCAGGGAAATGGGGTGCGGGGCGTTGATCAGCACCATCGAGCGCACGAGACGCGGGTGCAGCGCGGCACTGGCCCAGCAGACCAGTCCGCCGTCTGCGTGCCCGACGAACGTGGCGTGCGGATAGCCGAGAGCACGGACGAGTCCGACGATGTCGCCGGCAAGGGTCCACCCGTCGTAACCGCGTGGGGGCTTGTCGGAATCGCCGTATCCGCGCAGGTCCACCGCGATCGCCCGGACACCCGAGCCGGCGAGTGCCTGGATTTGGTGCCGCCAGGAGTACCAGAAGTCGGCGAAACCGTGCAACAGGATCACCAGAGGTGCGTCAGGAGCGTGCTCGCCGACCTCCACCGTGTGAAAGCGGATTCCGTTGGCGTGGATGTCGCGATGGATCCACTGTCCCGGATAGCGGACCGTGGACGGATCGGGCTGATTCATGCTGCTCGATTCGCCGGGTGGCTACTTCTTGTAGCCGGGAACCCCTGGGATGGAATCGTGCTGGTTCGGCAGCACCGTCGACGCCTGCTTGAGCGAATCGATGGTCTTCTCGGGCTTGCGCAGCTTCTTGACCCTGCGATAACCGAGGAAGCCGAACAGAGCGGCGGCCAACACCATGAACGCGAACACGATCAGGAAGGCTGCCCACCGGTAGAGCCACACGTCGAGCAGTTCGGCGGCGAAGAAGAAAAAGAAGAAGGTACTGAACAACAGGACCGTCAGTGCCGCGATGAAGAAGACGCTGCCCTGCAGTCCCTTCTTGACCTCTCCGGTGACCTCCGCTTTGGCGAGGGCGACCTCGGCTCGCACCAGCGTCGACACCTGTGTGGTGGCGTCCTTGACGAGGTTCCCGATGCTGGCGCTACCAGGGGTGCGGGCATCGACATCGGTCAGAGGTATCGACGAAATCGTGTTCGGGACGCCGTTTCCGTATCCCTTGTCATTGCTGACGCTCAACTCTCGGCCCCTTGTAATCGCTCTGCTCGGTGTTGATCGGATCGTATCGACAGTAGTGCCTACGTAGCAGGTTAACTGCTCCGCGATGGGCGAGCGACGCTCGGCCCCAGAGCCGCGTACCACCGCGCCGCACCGGGCAAACAGCGAGAATCGGGTACGACCGGCGACAAACGAAACCGGGCCGTGAAATTCTCAGGTGTTCATCAGGTAATTTGCAGGGAACTTCCCCCTTCAGGAGCATCCGTGAGTTCAGCACACGCCGTCACCGCCGATGGCGCAATTCCCGCACCGCAGGTGCCGCGTTCACGCATCGTGATCGCGTCGATGGTCGGCACGTCCATCGAGTTCTTCGACTTCTACATCTACGCCACCGCCGCAGTGCTCGTCTTCCCGCGCCTGTTCTTTCCGGCAGGAAACGACACCACCGCGCTGCTGGCCTCGTTCGCGACGTTCGGTCTGGCCTTCATCGCCCGCCCCATCGGGTCGGTTCTCTTCGGGCACTTCGGCGATCGCATCGGACGCAAGGCGACCCTCGTCGGGTCGCTGTTGACGATGGGCGTCGCGACGTTCGCGATCGGCCTGTTGCCGACGTACGCCGCGGTGGGTCTGTGGGCCCCGGCGCTGTTGGCGATCATGCGCTTCACCCAGGGTGTCGGCCTCGGCGGCGAGTGGAGTGGTGCGGCATTGCTGGCCACCGAAACCGCCAAACCCGGAAAGCGCGCCTGGGCGGCGATGTACCCGCAGCTGGGCGCACCCATCGGCTTCTTCTTCGCCAACGGCATCTTCCTGTTGATCGTCATCGCCACCGGATACGACTCGGCCAACTCCGGAACCGATCACGCGTTCCTCACGTGGGGCTGGCGAATTCCCTTCCTGCTCAGCGCGATCATGGTGATCATCGGGCTCTACGTCCGGCTCAAGCTGGAGGAGACGCCGGTGTTCAAGCTGGCCGTCGAGCGCGGGCAGAAGGTCAAGGCTCCGCTGGCCCAGGTGTTCAAGTCCAGCTGGCGTCAGCTGATCATCGGTACGTTCGTCATGCTCGCCACGTACACACTCTTCTACATCATGACCACGTGGGTGGTCAGCTACGGCACCGGCAAGGTCTCCGATGTCAACGGCCCCAAGCTGGCCATCGCGTACACCGACTTCCTGGAGCTGCAGCTGATCGCGGTGCTGTTCTTCGCAGCGTTGATCCCGGTCGCCGGGCTGCTCGCGGACAAGTACGGACGCCGCCCCACGCTCATCGTCATCACCGCGGTGATCGTGCTGTTCGGCCTGTCGTTCCATTGGTTCGCCGATCCGGCGTCCGCGTCCGCAGGCAAGATGTTGGTCTTCATGTGCGTCGGCCTCGGTTTGATGGGCCTGACCTTCGGTCCGATGAGTGCCGTTCTGCCCGAACTGTTTCCGACGAACGTTCGCTACACCGGCTCGGGAATCTCGTACAACACCGCCTCGATCCTCGGTGCCGCAGTGGCCCCGTTCATCGCCACCTGGCTGGTGAGCAGCTACGGCGTCGGCTGGGTGGGTGTCTATCTGGCCATCGCGGCCTCGTTGACCTTGATCTCGCTCATCATCATGAGGGAAACCCGCGACCAGTCGCTCGACAACGTGTAGAGCGGCCGGCGGGGACATTGACGGGCGATTGCCAGGAAGCCCGGAGCGAACCCTCAGCGTCGAGGGCCACAGTGATCGCTTGTGACCGTCCTCGAACACGACATCGCCCGCCCGCGGTGGGCAATGCCCACTCTGGTCGCCCTACTCGTCGGAACAGCAGCGGCCTACGCCGTGGACCTCAGCCGCGAGCACTGGGGTAATTCCTTCTACGCAGCGGCCGTCCAGGCCGGCTCGGTCAGCTGGAAGGCGTTCGTCTTCGGTTCGTCCGACGCCGGAAACTCGATCACCGTGGACAAGCCCCCAGCGTCGTTGTGGGTGATGGAACTCTCGGTCCGGGCCTTCGGTCTGAACTCGTGGTCGCTGCTGCTACCGCAGGTGCTGATGGCCGTGTTGAGCGTGGGCATCATGTACGCGATCGTCGCGCGCCGATTCGGATACGGGGCCGGGCTGATCGCAGGCCTCGTCCTGGCGACGACGCCGACCTTCGCGCTGATGTTTCGCTACGACAATCCCGACGCGTTGCTCACCCTCGCGCTGTTGGGTGCGGCCTGGGCACTACTGCGGGGTCTCGAAGACGGTCGCACTCGCTGGCTGGTGCTGACCGGGGTGGTGATCGGGCTCGGGTTCCTGACCAAGCAGCTGCAGGCGTTCCTCGTCGTTCCCGCGCTGGCTGTGGCCTACGGGGCATTCGGGCCGCCGAAACTCGGAATTCGACTACTGCAGCTGCTGGCTGCCGGCGGTGCCGTACTCGTATCCGCCGGGTGGTGGGTGGCGCTCGTGCAGCTCGTTCCCGCGGCAGATCGACCCTGGGTCGGCGGATCGAAGACCGACAGCATTCTCGACCTGACGTTCGGCTACAACGGCCTGGGCAGGTTGACCGGGAACGAGCACCCGAGCAGCACCGCCGCGGCCCAGACGGGCGGTTTCGGCGGGGTCGGGCACGCCCCGCAAACCGGCATCACCCGGTTGTTCGCCGCTGCCCAGGGCGGTCAGATCTCCTGGCTGATTCCCGCCGCGCTGGTACTCCTCGTTGCGGGAATCGTGTTGCGGGGCAGAGCGCCTCGACGGGACTTTCGACGGGCGTGGTACGTGATGTGGGCCGTCTGGCTCATCGGATGTTCGGTGGTGTTCAGCTTCATGTCCGGCACCTTCCACCCGTATTACACGATCGTCCTTGCTCCGCCGATCGCCGCTGTCCTCGGGTCCGCGGGCAGCGAGCTGTGGAGGCGCGAAAAGTTCTCCTGGCGTGCGGTTCTGGTGCTGTCCTCGGTGGTCACCACGGCAACGTCGTTCGTCTTTCTCGCCCGTACCCCCGAGTTCCTGCCGTGGCTTCGGTGGGTGGTGCTGGGCGGCGGGATCGCGGTGGCACTCGCTCTGCTGTTCTTTCGTTCCCGAACCGTCTCGATTGCACTGGGGGCTGCGGCAATCGCGGTTGCATTGGCCGGGCCAGTGGCTTATGTCGCCGATACCGTCGTCACGCCGCACACCGGCGGTGGTCCGTCCGCGGGCCCTGCCATTGCATCCGATCACTCCGCGTATCGAACTGGACGAGGCGATGAAAGTGCCGGTCGATCGCCGCAATTCGGCTCTCAGTCGCCGCCCGATGCCGCGCTGATCGGCATGCTGGAGGCCGATGCACCCCACTACACCTGGGTGGCGGCGACGATCGGCTCCAACGCCGCTGCGGGCCTACAACTCGCCACCGAGGACCCGGTGATGCCGGTGGGCGGATTCTCCGGAACCGATCCGTCACCCACCCTCGATCAATTCGAGGCCGATGTGGCAGCCGGGAAGATCCACTACTTCGTCGCAGGCGCGGGCAGGACCCGGTCTTCGTCGATCGGCGACTGGGTGACCGCGAGGTTCACGCCGCAGACCGTCGGCGATTACACGGTCTTCGATCTGACCGAAGCACCTGCGCTCACCGCGTGACGATATCGAGCCGCTCCGCCGACGGCGGAGCGGCTGCGAGCGTCTACCGGCCCTTTGCGATTGCCTCGAACACCTTCGGATCGACGAGGGTGGAGGTGTCACCCAGATCGCGACCCTCGGCCACGTCACGGAGCAGGCGTCGCATGATCTTGCCGGACCGCGTTTTCGGAAGCTCGGGCACGATGGAAATCTCGCGAGGACGGGCGATCGGTGAAATCTCCTTCGACACCTGAGCTTTGAGCTCCTTGATCAGGTCGTCGCCGGTGTTCTCCACGCCGGCGCGCAGGATGACGAACGCCACGATGCCCTGTCCGGTGGTCTCGTCGGTCGCACCGACGACGGCGGCTTCGGCGACGCCGTTGTGACCCACCAGCGCCGACTCCACCTCGGAGGTCGAGATGCGGTGGCCCGAGACGTTCATGACGTCGTCGACGCGGCCGAGCACCCACAGTGCACCGTCCTCGTCGTACTTGGCACCGTCGCCGGCGAAGTACCAGCCCTCTTCGGGGTACCGCGACCAGTACGTGTCCTTGTACCGGTCCATGTCGCCCCAGATGCCGCGCAACATCGACGGCCAGGGCTCGTCGAGGACGAGGTAGCCGTTGCCGCCGTTGCCCAGTGGCTTGGCATCGTCGTCGACGATCTTGGCGCAGATACCGGGCAGTGGACTCATGGCCGAGCCCGGTTTGGTGGCGGTGACGCCGGGCAGTGGGGAGATCATGATCGCACCGGTCTCGGTCTGCCACCAGGTGTCGACGATCGGTGCGGTGCCGCCGCCGACGACATCGCGGAACCAGCGCCACGCCTCCGGGTTGATCGGCTCCCCGACGCTGCCGAGCAGGCGAATCGAGGTCAGATCGTGTGCCTCGGGGATCTCTTTGCCCCACTTCATGAACGTGCGCACGAGGGTGGGCGAGGTGTAGTAGATCGAGACCTTGTACTTCTCGATGACGTTCCAGTGCCGATGCTCGTCGGGCGAGTTGGGGGTGCCCTCGTAGACGACCTGGGTGGCGCGGTTCGAGAGCGGCCCGTACACGATGTAGGAGTGTCCGGTGACCCAGCCGATATCGGCGGTGCACCAGTAGACGTCGGTGCCTGCCTTGTGGTCGAAGACGTTGTGATGGGTGTAGGAGGTCTGCGTCAGGTAGCCGCCGGAGGTGTGGATGATGCCCTTCGGCTTACCCGTCGTACCGGAGGTGTAGAGGATGAACAGCGGGTGCTCGGCCGGGAAGGGTTGCGCTTGGTGCTCTGTCGATGCCTTCGCGACGGTCTCGTGCCACCACAGGTCGCGTCCGTCGGTCCAGGCCACATCGGAGTCGGTGCGTTTGACGACGAGGACGTGTTCGATCGAGGCGGCACCGTCGACGGCCTCGTCGACGGTGTCCTTGATGGGAGCGGGCTTGCCGCGTCGCCACTGGCCGTCGGTGGTGATGACGAGCTTGGCTTCGGCGTCGTCGATCCGTGAGCGCAGCGCGGTGGCCGAGAAGCCGGCGAAGACGACCGAGTGGGTCAGGCCGAGGCGAGCGCAGGCGAGCATCGAGACGATGGCCTCGGGGATCATCGGCATGTAGATCGCGACCCGGTCGCCGGAGACGAGGCCGAGTTCGGTCAGGGTGTTCGCGGCCTGGCTGACCTCGGCGAGCAGATCGGAGTAGGTGACGTCGCGGCTGTCGCCGGGCTCGCCCTCCCAGTGAATGGCCACCTGGTCGCCGTGTCCGTCGAGCACGTGGCGGTCGACGCAGTTGTAGGCGACGTTGAGCTCACCGTCGCCGAACCACTTGGCGACGGGGGCCTCGGACCAGTCGAGAACCTCGGTGAACGGGGTGTGCCAGTGGAGACGGCGTGCTTGCTCGGCCCAGAAGCCGAGTCGGTCGTTCTCCGCGGCGGCGTAGAGTTCGGCTCCGGCGTTGGCCTGTGCCGAGAACTCGGCCGAGGGTGCGTAGGAGGCAACCGCGGTCTCGTCTGTTCCGGAGGTACTGGTCGTCATCTCGAATAGCTCTCTTTCGTCCGATGCGTTTGACCCGTGAAACGACGCTTCGATGCCGCTTTCGAGCCATGGGTGAGGGTAGTCACATGTGATCGCGATCGCACCGTTGCACTCGGCTGCAACCCCCTGATCTGCGGTGATCGGTCGTTTCTGCGCGATGGACGGTAAATCGTGCGGCCGGTGAGCGGGGTCGGTCGCGTCCGAGTCCGAACTGTGAGAAATCGACTTGCCGAAACGTTTCGAACGTGTGTCGTAGCCACCCGCCGATCAGGCAAATCTGGGGGAGTTCACATGTTCGTATCAGGATGTGTCTAAAGTCCTCTTCTATTGGATCGTTCCCACGGCATACCTGCGTCGTGGTTTGCGGTCGCCCATGAATCCCCGGGCGTCGCGCCCGAGGGACTGAGCACGGATGACCCCGTGTTCACATCTGGATGGAGGATTTTCTTGCGTATCAAACGTGCCGCGGTCGTCACCACGGCTGTGCTGATGAGTGCGAGCCTGCTCGCCGCCTGTGGCGGTGGGGGCTCGGGCTCCGGCGGCAGTGCCGACGGGATCTACAGCATTTACATCGGCGAGCCCGAGAACCCGCTGGTTCCCGGAAACACCACCGAGAGCGAAGGCAGTCAGGTCCTCGAGGCCCTCTTCACTCCGCTGGTCACGTTCAACGACGATGACAACAGTGTCGAGTACAACGGCGTCGCCGAGTCAGTCGAATCCGACGACAACACCATGTGGACCATCAAGCTCAAGGACGGCTGGACGTTCCACGACGGCACTCCGGTCACGGCCGAGTCCTACACCAAGGCGTGGAGCTACAATGCGTTGAGCACCAACGCATTTGGTGCGTCCTACTTCTTCGAGAACATCGAAGGCTATGCAGATCTGCAGGGCAGCGACACCGCCGAGCCCGTCGCAACCGAACTGAGCGGTCTCAACGTCGTCGACGACACGACCTTCACCGTCAAGCTCACCGGACCGTTCGCGATCTTCCCGCTGACGCTCGGTTACACCGCGTTCGACCCGCTGCCGGAGGCGTTCTACAACGACCCGACGGGCTTCGGTGCCCGCCCGATCGGTAACGGCCCGTTCAAGGCCGACTCGGACTTCGTTCCGGGGCAGGGCTTCACCGTCACCAAGTACGACGACTACGCAGGTGACAATCCCGCCCAGTCCGCAGGCGTCAACTTCAAGGTCTACACCGAGGTGAGCACCGGCTACAACGATGTTCAGGGCGGCGGACTCGACGTCATGCTCGATCTGCCCGAGGATGCATGGGCCACCGCACGCAGTACGTTCGGTGACCGTTACGGCGAGCGTGCTCGCCCCGACATCACCTCGCTCGGCTTCCCCACCTACGATCCGCGTTTCCAGGATCCGAACGTGCGCAAGGCATTCTCGATGGCCATCGACCGCCAGGCCATCGCGACCGCGATCTTCACCGATACCCGCACCCCCGCCGACTCGTTCGCATCTCCCGTCGTCGACGGTTACCGCGCGAACGCGTGCGGTGCCAACTGCGAGCTCAACCCCGACGAGGCCAACCGCCTGCTCGACGAGGCCGGATTCGATCGCAGCCAGCCGGTCGATCTGTGGTTCAACGCCGGAGCCGGCCACGATTCGTGGATGACCGCTGTGGGCAACCAGATTCGTGAGAACCTGGGTGTGAACTACGCACTGCGCGGCGACCTCCAGTTCGCGCAGTACCTACCGCTGCAGGACGCCAAGGGTATGACCGGCCCGTTCCGCTCGGGTTGGATCATGGACTACCCGTCGATCTACAACTTCCTCAGCCCGCTGTACTCGACCTCGGCCCTGCCGCCGGCAGGCAGCAACGCCACCTTCTTCAGTGACCCGGCGTTCGACAACGCGCTGACCGAGGGCAACAACGCCGAGGACATCGACGGTGCCACCGAGGACTACCAGCGTGCGGAGGACATCCTGATCGACCAGATGCCCGCCACCCCGCTGTTCTACGGTCTGAATCAGGCCGTGTGGTCCGACCGCGTCTCCGACGTCAAGATCGACAACCGAGGAAACATCATCCTCGAGGATGTCGTAGTCAACTGACGACACACCCAGTGGGTGGCAGCCGAGCAGATCGGTTGCCACCCGCCGGGTCTCGTTCAACCGTGGGTCGAATCGGTCCCACACCGACCTGCGCCGGCAAGACCCGGGGTGCAGGTTCGTCCCTTGTTCAAGGAGAAGACACACCGTGGGTCGCTACATCACTCGCCGATTACTGCTGACGATTCCCGTCCTGATCGGCTCCTCGTTCTTGATCTTCGCGATGGTCTACGCGCTACCGGGTGATCCCATCCGCGCCCTCGCCGGAGATCGCCCCCTCGCACCAGGTGTCGTCGCCCAGCTGCGAGCCGAGTTCAACCTCGACGACAATCTGTTCGTTCAGTACTTCAAATACATCGCCGGTTTCTTCCAAGGCAACTTCGGAACCGACTTCTCGGGGCGGCCCGTCCTGGACACCATCGAGCGGACGCTCCCGGTGACCGTGCGGTTGACCATCGTGGCCGTCGTCATCGAGACCGTCATCGGCATCGCCGCAGGCGTGCTCGCTGCGCTCAAGCGGGGATCGTTCTTCGACAACCTGGTGCTGATCTCCACCACGCTCCTGGTCTCGGTGCCCGTCTTCGTGCTCGGTTTCCTCGCGCAGTTCACTCTCGGGCTCAAGCTCGGCATCTTCCCGATCTCGGGCATCAACAACGGGTGGTCGAGTTACCTGCTTCCCGGCCTGGTGCTCGCGTCGCTGTCGATGGCATACGTCGCTCGTCTGACGCGTACCTCGGTGGCCGAATCGATGGCCGCGGACTACATCCGCACAGCGAAGTCGAAGGGAATCAGCAACAGGCGCATCATCGTTCGGCATGCATTGCGCAATTCACTGATTCCCGTCGTCACCTTCATCGGTGCCGACGTCGGCGGACTTCTGGGCGGCGCAATCGTGACCGAAACGGTGTTCAACCTGCCCGGGCTCGGCCGCGCCATCTACGACGGTCTCGCTCGTCAGGAGGGTGCCGTCGTGGTCGGCATCGTGACGCTCTTCGTGTTCTTCTATATCTTCTTCAACCTCGTGGTGGACGTTCTCTACGCGGTTCTCGATCCAAGGATTCGCTATGAATAAAGAAGATTCGAGTGCAGCTCAGCACGCCATCGAAGAGGGCGAGCCCGGGGAGGTCGTCACCGGCGAGTCCGGCGATCTGGTCGGCCAGGCCAGCCTCTGGGGCAACGCGTGGAAGTTCCTGCGCAAGAGCCCGTTCTTCATCATCGGAACCTTCCTGTTGACGGTGCTGTTGGTCATGGCCGTATTCCCACAGCTGTTCGCCCGCGGGATAGATCCTCGAGTGTGCTCGCTGTCGGATTCGCGGCTGAGCCCCAGCGCACAACACTGGTTCGGTACGGACGTCCAGGGCTGCGACTACTACGCCAACGTCATCTACGGAGCGCGCATCTCGTTGTCGATCGGCGTGCTGTCGGTGATCGGCGTGCTGATCATCGGCGTCCTGATCGGCGCTCTGGCAGGCTATTTCGGTGGAATCATCGACAGCTTCCTGGCTCGGTTCACCGACGTGTTCTTCGGAATTCCGCTACTGCTCGGTGCCCTGATCCTGCTCACCGTCACCGCCCAGCGCACCATCTTCACCGTGTCGCTGGCCCTGGTCGCCTTCGGCTGGATGACGGCGATGCGTCTGGTGCGATCGAGTGTCATCGCGATCAAGAACAGCGAGTACGTCCAGGCTGCACAGGCACTGGGGGCGTCGACCTACCGAATTCTGGTGCGACACATCCTGCCCAATGCCCTGGCTCCGGTGGTCATCTACGCCACCATCTCGGTGGGAACGTTCATCGCCGCCGAGGCGACGCTGACGTTCCTCGGAATCGGACTGCAAGCCCCCGAGATCTCATGGGGTCTGCAGATCAACCTCGGCCAGAACGTGTTCCTGACATCGCCGCACCTGGTGCTGTTCCCGGCTGCGTTCCTCTCCGTCACGGTGCTCGCGTTCATCATGCTCGGCGACGCACTCCGTGACGCACTCGATCCGAAACGGAACTGACATGGCTATCGATAAGGACGCCGTTCTGCGCGTCACGGACCTGACGGTCGAGTTCGAGGTCGAGAAGGTATGGCGCAAGGCCGTCGACACCGTCTCGTTCACGGTCGGCTCCGGCGAGGTGCTGGCGGTCGTCGGCGAGTCCGGATCGGGCAAGTCGACGACGGCCATGGCCATCCCGGGCCTGCTCGCCGATAATTCGCGAGTGTCGGGCAGCATCATGCTCGGGGAGAAAGAACTGGTCGGGTTGCCCGAGAAGCAGCTCGCACCCATCCGCGGCAAGAACGTCGCGGTGATCTTCCAGGAGCCCATGACGGCGCTCAACCCGGTGTACTCGATCGGATGGCAGATCACCGAGGCCATCCGGGCGCACACCTCGCTGTCGAAGAAGGAAGCAAAAGCCCGAGCGGTCGAGCTTCTCAAGCTCGTCGAGATGCCGGATCCGCAGACTCGGGTGAACTTCTACCCTCACCAGCTCTCCGGTGGTCAGCGTCAGCGCGCCATGATCGCGCAGGCGCTGTCCTCGGATCCGGCGCTGCTCATCGCGGACGAGCCGACCACAGCGTTGGACGTGACGGTGCAGGCCGAGATTCTCGACCTGATGCGCGACCTGCGCAACAGGATCGACGCCTCGATCGTGCTGATCACCCACGACATGGGTGTGGTGGCCGACATGGCCGATCGCATCGCGGTGATGAAGGACGGCGTCATAGTCGAAACCGACGCCGCACCCACCATCTTCAAGAACGCGTCGCATCCGTACACGCAGCAGTTGCTCTCGTCGGTTCCGCACCTGGGCAGCAGCATCGAGGCCGTGGCCGCCGGAGAGATCGCCGAGCCGAGTGCCGTCGAGGAAACTCGCGCACTGAGCATCGTCGACGGTGTCATCGAGTACCCGGGTCGCACCGTGTTCCGGGCCGTCGACGGGGTCAGCCTCGATATCGAGATGGGTGAGGTGGTCGGGCTCGTCGGTGAGTCCGGCTCGGGTAAGTCCACGATCGGCAAGGCGGTGGTGGGGTTGAACAAGCTCACCGGCGGATCGTTGTCGATCGCAGGCGTCGACATCACGAACATGTCCAATCGCGAACTGCGTTCGGTGCGAAGCAAGGTCGGCATCGTGTTCCAGGATCCGGGCTCGTCGCTGAATCCGCGTTGGCCGATCGGACAGTCGATTGCCGAGCCGATGCTGCTGCACACCGAGCACAATGCTGCCGAACGGAATCGAAAGGTCGAGGAACTGCTCGACCGCGTTCACCTGTCGCGGACCATGCGTAATCGTTATCCCCATCAGCTCTCCGGTGGACAGCGTCAGCGCGTCGGTATCGCCCGGGCTCTGGCTCTGGAGCCGACGCTGCTGGTGGCCGACGAGCCGACGTCCGCGCTGGATGTGTCGGTGCAGGCGAAGGTGCTCGACCTGTTCAAGGAACTCCAGCACGAGTACGGGTTCGCATGCCTGTTCATCAGTCACGACCTCGCGGTGGTGGAAGTACTGGCCAAGCGCATCGCGGTGCTGAACAAGGGCAAGTTGGCGGAGTTCGGTACGACGGATCAGATTCTCCGTCGTCCGACCAACGAGTACACCAAGCGGTTGCTCGCGGCTGTCCCGGTGCCCGATCCCGCCGAACAGGCCAAGCGTCGTCAGGCGCGCGCCGAGCTGTTGGCGGCCGGATCGAAGTAGGCGGGAACGCCGAGTAGGGGAGGGGGTACCGTCGTCTGTCGTGACGGACCCCCTCGCCCCGCTGCTGGACCTGCCTGGAGTTCTCGATGCCGCCGAACGGGCGCGCGACGCTCTGGGCGCGGTACACCGACACAAGGCCAATCGGCGTGGTTGGCCGGCCACTGCTGCCGAGGCCGCGGTCCGCGCTGCTCGATCGTCCTCTGCGCTCGAAGGCGGTTCGATGGACTTTCCGCGCGAGGACGAGGACGGTGATCCCGTTCTCGCCGGCGCGCTCCGGGTCGCGGCCGCATTGGACGGTGATGCGCTGCAGAACACCATCTCCACGTGGAAGCGGGCACCGCTGCAAACCCTCGCGCGGCTTCATCTGTTGGCCGCGGCCGATCTCGTCGACGAAAATGCCGCCGCGCTCGGCCGTCCCCGCGCCGAAGCCGGTGTGAGCGAGCGACTGGACCTGCTCGCTCAACTGGTGACGGGCGGGACCTCAGCGCCTGCCCCGGTGCTTGCGGCCGTGGTGCACGGCGAACTGCTGACGCTCCGGGCTTTCGGATCGGCCGACGGCATCGTGGCGCGGGCCGCGTCGAGGTTGGTTGCAGCATCCTCGGGATTCGATCCGCACAACCTCGGGGTACCGGAGGTGAGCTGGATGCGCCGGGCGAATGCGTACCGCGATGGTGCGGCGGGATTCGCCGAGGGCACTGCGACGGGTGTCGGGAGTTGGGTGATCCTGTGCTGCGGGGCGTTCGAAGCGGGTGCGGCAGAAGCACATTCGATTGCCGAAGCAGCGCAATAGCACGTAAAAAGGGCGGCGATACCGACGTGTGTCGGCTTCGCCGCCCTCGAGCACGGAGCGCCTGGTTACCAAGCGTGCATAAGTGGGCTGTGATGGCGTACCACGTGGCCTCGGCGAGAATGCGGCAGTGATGAGGTCATCCCTGCAACCGGTGCAGGGTTCTTGCTGATCGCTGGCGAATTCCGCAGGCCCACAGCGCTTCTGCCATTGGGTGGCAAGCTCCGCGTGGGTACCGGTGTCCGTGCTGGGAATCCGGGTCGGGAGAGCGAATCTTCTCTTCCGATTCGTTCTTGGCCTTCCGTTCTTCCGTACGTCATTTCTACCCCGCGGCGCGCCTCACTTCAAGAGGTACGGGCTCATCTCTTTCTGCGAAGTAGTCCGTAGGTGATCACGCCTGCAGCAAGCGCACTGAAACTTGCTGCGGCACTGACCGCTACGGTCTTGCCGGATGGTGCCTGAATTCGAGAGCGCAGCGACACCGGGTTGGAGAAGGTCAGGATCGGCCAGCCGTTGGCTGCGGCTTCCTTGCGCAGCGCGCGATCGGGGTTGACGGCCGTAGGGTGCCCGACGGCGCGCAGCATCGGCACGTCGGTGATCGAATCCGAATAGGCGTAGCTCGAAGCCAGGTCGTAATCATGTTGTGCGGCCAGGGAGTTCATGGCGTCGACCTTGCCCTCGCCGTAGCAGTAGAACTCGACCTCGCCGATGTACTTGCCGTCCACGGTCACCATCGTGGTAGCCATGCTGTGATCGGCTCCCAGTAACTCCGCGATGGGGTGCACGATCTCGTCGCCGGACGCCGAGACGATCACGACGTCGTGGCCTCGGAGCTTGTGATCGGCAATGAGATCGGCGGCCTCGGCGAACACGAGGGGGTCCACGATGTCGTGCAGAGTTTCGGCAACGACTGCTCGAACCTGCTCGACGTCCCAGCCCGCGGTCATGCTCGCGATGTGCGCTCGCATCCGCTCCATCTGGTCGTGGTCGGCACCGGAGAGCAGAAACAGGAACTGCGCGTAGCTGCTCTTGAGCACCGCGCGTCGATTGATGAGACCTTGGTCGAAGAACGGCTTGCTGAAGGCCAGCGTGCTGGACTTGGCGATGATCGTTTTGTCGAGGTCGAAGAATGCCGCGACGCGCGTTGCGCGTCGGCCGGCCGGGGCATCGTCATTGCTCGCGCTCTGGGTCACATTTGTCACCATAGTGGCCGGTGGTGACTGGTGGATGTCCTGTGGCGGCACTGCCGGACTCGGCCGAACTCGGCCGAGAAACTCCGACGGTTGAACTTGCAAACAAGGACGTCCACGGGTGTAGTATTTTCCATGAGCCCGGTTCATTCCGGGCGGTGTTCAGCCCGACCCCCCGGGGCTGAACCAGACGACCCTCGCCTCCTCCCCCCCTGGCGAGGGTCGTCCTCATTTCTGGAGTCGGTCGAAAAATGGTACTTCGGTACCGTTATTCATCCACAGGCCCGAATCTATCCACATTTCCCCAAGTCGCGCGTTTCTCGAGCAGATTCTCACGCAGGCTTGGCGCATGGAAACGGACTCGCGAGAGCGAAGCGCTCGGCCCGCGGTGACGATCTCGATCGACCTTCGCGGCCTCCGCGACGAGGTCTACCGAATCGCTGCGGCCGCGGATTGTGTTGTGGAAGAGCAGAACTTACTGGTCGGTATCGGCTCGAAGCGTTCGATCTGGGACCGAAACGGAAATATTCTCCTCGATTTCGATGCCGCCGAGACGGCTCTTTCCGCCGGATTTCCGCGACGCGAAGGTGTCGTTCTGGTCACGGCCGAGCCGCCGACGCTCGAGGATTGGCGAACCGCAACGGCCCTCGGGGCCGAGCACGTGATCTCCCTGCCCGCGGACGAGGACACACTCGTGCGGATACTCGGCGCGCCTGCCGCGTCTGTCACCGGCGACGGCGGCATCGTGGCCGTCGTGGGTGCCCGCGGTGGTGCGGGAGCGTCCACGCTCGCCGCCGCACTCGGACTGTGTGCCAGTGGCACGGGCGGGCGCGTCATCCTCGTGGAGGGCGACCGGTACGGTAGCGGGCTCGATCTGTTGCTCGGCTGGGAGAACGTTCCCGGTCTGCGGTGGTCCGGATTGGTCGTCGAAGGTGGCCGAGTGTCCGGCGACGCTCTGCACGGTGCGCTGCCCTCCCGGGGCGGTCTGTCGGTGTTGGCGCTGGGCAGATCTGCTGACCGGGGTGCCGGGCTCACTGCCCCCGCAGTGGCGGCTGTGCTCGACGCAGGGCGTGCGGCAGGAGATCTGGTGGTATGCGACGCACCGCGTCACCCCGACGAGATCTCCGATGCCCTGTACGCCGCAGCCGATCTCGTCGTGCTGATGCTGCCGGCAGAGTTACGCTCGGTCACCTCCGCGGAGGCGGTGGCGGCGCACGTGGCTGACCGAAACGCCAATCTAGGACTGGTGGTTCGCGGGCCCGCACCGGGTGGTCTCCGAGCGGAGGACATCGCTGTTGCGCTCGAACTGCCCCTGCTGGCGTCGATGCGTGCCGAACCAGGATTGGCCGAACGTCTCGAACGCGGTGGACTCGTTCTCGGCCGTCGTTCACCGTTGCGCGCCGCGGCGAACGACGTGCTCGAGACGTTCTCGCAGAAGCCGCGGCACGGAGGGTTGGCAGCATGAGCGCAGTCGTCACTGCAGAATTACTCGACCGCGTCCGCGATCGCCTGGCGTCGGCTGCCGACACTCCGGTTCCTGCGACCGTGGCTGCCGCCATCCGGGCCGAGGCGGGAGGGGTGATCGGCGACACCGATATGCTTGCGGCACTGCGTGTTCTGCAGACCGAACTCACCGGAGCCGGACCGCTCGAGTCGCTGCTGTCCGAGCCCGGAGTGACCGATGTTCTGGTCACCGCGCCGGACCAGGTGTGGATCGACCGCGGCCGCGGGCTCGAACGCACCGGAATTCGGTTCGAGGACGAGGCCGCCGTGCGGAGGCTGGCGCAACGGCTCGCGTTGTCGGCCGGTCGCCGACTGGACGATGCGCAACCCTGGGTCGACGGTCGACTACCCGGCGTCGGACAGGGCGCATTCGGAGTCCGCCTGCATGCGGTGCTGGCACCGGTGGCGAGCGGCGGAACGTGCGTGTCTCTTCGCGTGCTGCGACCGGCAACTCAAGGACTTTCGGCCCTGCGTGCATCAGGAGCGGTCACTGATGGCGGTTACGAACTGTTGCGCCGAATCATGCTCGGGCGCTTGGCTTTCCTGGTGGTCGGCGGTACCGGTGCCGGTAAGACCACACTCCTTGCCGCGCTCTTGGGCGAGGTGGATCCGACCGAGCGGATCGTGTGCGTCGAGGATGCTGCCGAGTTGGCACCGGCTCATCCGCATGTGGTGCGGTTGGTGGCCCGGGCGCCGAATGTCGAAGGGGTCGGCGAGGTATCGGTACGCCAACTGGTGCGTCAGGCACTGCGGATGCGACCCGACCGTCTCGTGGTCGGCGAGGTACGAGGGGCCGAGGTGATCGACCTGATGACGGCACTCAACACCGGTCACGACGGGGGAGCAGGCACGGTCCACGCGAACTCGCCGGCCGAGGTGCCTGCTCGGCTGGAGGCTCTGGCAGCGCTGGGCGGGATGGGCCGAGACGCCCTGCACAGTCAGCTCGCGGCGGCGGTGCAGGTGGTGCTGCACGTTCACCGCCGCTCCGACGGTACGCGTCGGCTGCGCGAGATCGGAGTGGTCGACGTCGATCCGGGCGGGCGAGTGCATATCGCGGCGGCCTGGTCCGTCGATGCCCAGGCCACGCCGGGTGCTCATCGGTTGCGCGAGCTGTTGAACCGCCGCTGCGGTGACAACCGATGACCGCAGCGCTGGTCGTTCTGGCTGCAGCAACAGTGTTGTGGCCCAGTGTTTCACGTGTCTTTCCCGCCCCTGTACGCAGAGTCCGGACCTGGCCGGCATGGCTGATCCCAGCCGGTGCGGCGTCGGTTGCCGCAGTGACGGTCTTGTGGTTCGGCGGCGTGTGGGCCGTCGGGGCCGCAGCGGTGGCGGGCGGCACCGGATGGCACCGGTACAAGCGGCGACTCGAACGCGACCGGCATGTCGCCGAATCGAACTGGCTGGCAACCGGAGTCGAGGTGGTCATCGGTGAGCTGCGTGTCGGAGCGCATCCCGCGACGGCCAGTGCGGTGGCGGCGGACGAGTGCGGCGGAATCGCGTCGGCGGCATTGCGCGGCGCAGCCTCGCGCTCGCGGCTCGGCGGTAGCCCCGCCGACGGGATCGTCGCAGCCGATCCGCTACTGAACGCAGAGCTGCACCGGCTGGCCGCCGCATGGCGGGTTGCCGACGAACACGGCCTGGCGCTTGCCGAGCTGCTCGATGCCGTACGTGCGGACATTCTGGGACGCAGACGGTTTCGCGAACGAACGGAGGCATCGCTGGCGGGGGCCCGCGCGACCGCCCTGGTGCTGGCGGGTTTGCCGATCCTGGGAGTTGCGCTCGGACAATTGATGGGAGCCGAACCGCTCGGCATTCTGCTCGGCGGCGGAATGGGCGGAATTCTGCTGTGTATCGGAACCACACTCGGCTGCGCCGGATTGCTGTGGACCGATGCCATCACCGGCAAGGTGACGACGTGACGTGGGTGACCGTGCTGTGTCTGGCCACGGCCCTGATCGCTGCGCCGACGGTCGGTAACGGGCTGCGTCGGCCCGCGAACGCCGGCGGCGCCGAGACCGACGCCGTCGAGGACGCCCCTCCGGATCCACTGGCGGTGGCCACGACCTTCGATCTACTCGCAGCATGCCTACGATCAGGGCTGCCGATCGCGACCGCCGCCGCAGCAGCAGCTCGATCCGCTCCTGCTTCCTTCGGCATCGCGCTGCGCAAGGCAGCCGATCTGCTCGAACTCGGGGCCGATGCCGAGACCGCATGGGAGTCCGTGGCGCACGATCCGGAAACCGAAGCCCTGGCGCGAATGGCACGCCGATCTGCACGGGCCGGCTCGTCGATGGCGTCGGCGATGACGGAACTCGCTGCGACACAACGAACCCGCGCCGAGGACGCGTCGGCTGCTGCGGCCGAACGTGCCGGTGTGCTGATCAGTGGTCCGTTGGGACTGTGCTTTCTGCCTGCCTTCATCTGTCTCGGCATCATCCCCGTGGTGATCGGACTGGCGGGCAACGTACTGGGCGGCGGTCTGCTGTGACCGACGCGCACTCGAGTGTCCGGTGCGGAGATGCCGCGCCGGAGAACAAGGAGGGGAATCGAGATGATCGAGAACGCACTGCAGGAGTTGAAGACTCGAATCGTGCTACTGGCTGTCGAGGACGATGGCATGTCCACCGCGGAGTATGCGATCGGCACCATCGCGGCTGCCGCGTTCGGGGCCGTGCTGTACACGGTGGTGACCGGCGACAGCATCGTGTCGGCGTTGACGGGAATCATCGATCGAGCGCTGAACACTGCCGTCTGAGTTTGGGTGATGAGGACGGTGCCGTGACGGTGGAGGCGGCGTTCGCGATCGCGTCCATCGTCGCGGTGATCGTGGTGTGTATCGGGGCCATCGTGTCGGTGACGATGCACATCGGGTGTGTCGATGCGGCCAGGGAGGCTGCTCGGTTGGCGGCGAGAGGGGATGTGGCCCGGGCTGTGTCGGTGGGGGAGAGGGTTGCGCCGGACGGTGCGCGGGTCACTCTCACCGAGGATGGAGAGTTCTTTGTCGCGCGGGTGGAGGTGGACAGTCCGCTGCCGGGGTTGACCTTGTCGGCGGAGGCGGTTGCTGCTGCGGAACCGGTTGCAGTGGAATGAAATCAGGCATGGGTGATGACGAGGGCGGGGCGACGGTGTTGGCGGCGCTTGCGATGTCGGCGTTGATTGCGGTCGTCGTGATGGTGATGCACTTCGGGTCGGGGGTGGGTGCTCGTCATCAGGCGCAGTCGGCGGCGGATCTGGCTGCATTGGCGGGTGCGGGGGCGCTCGATCGTGGGGTTGCGGATGCGTGCGAGACGGCGCTGTCAGTAGCGAGCAGGATGTCGACTGAGTTGCGGGAGTGCACGATCGACGAGTGGGACGTGGTCGTGACGGTGGGGCAGTCAGTGTTCCTGGGGCGCTTCGGAATGTCCGACGCCATCGCCTCGGCGCGAGCGGGTCCTGGGTGAGGGTCCGCCCGCCGGCCCGCCCGAATCCGCGCACATGCACGCGCGTTCGCGTCGAACCCCGGCGTCGAAGATATGAGCTGGCGGTGAGACGCACTCCCATTGCGTCTGTTCACCCGGCGGGTGACGGCGCTATCGACGATGCGCCTCAACGCTCTGTCAGATTGACGATCGTGTCGAAGAGCTCATCGGTGATGCGGGTCCCGGTGTTGGTCTGCGAACCACCCGTTACGTGTATGCCGATCGCGTAGTTCTCTCGGTATATTGCTGAGCCGCTTTGGCCACCAAGCGTGTCTATGGTGTGGGTGAACGTGTTGCCGGTTTCTGCTGTGATGTCACCGTTCGCGGACCACATTGTCCCTGCCGGCTTGTCTGCTGGGTATCCGGTGATGGTCTGAGTCGATCCGACCCAGGTCGCATCCTGGGTGTTCTTCAATCCGATCCCGCCGACGGTATTGCCCACGGGCTCGGCGAGTTTGACGACTCCCCGGTCATGTCCGGATCGCTCCGGGAAGAACCGGTCGACCCAAATCTCTCTGGCGGCGGCAGTGCCAAACGGCTCACTGGTTCCATTGCGCGCGGGACTGAAAGTCAGGTTGGAGGCGACTTGTCCGTTTCTCGCAAGGCAGTGTCCGGCTGTGACCACGGTGTCTGGCGAGACGAGCCATCCGGTGCAGTTGTTGGACAGACCGTTGTAGTCAACCGCGCCGAAGCTGCGGTAAGGGAAAGCGTTGGTGTTGTTGATCATTCCGCGTTCGTCGGGTCCGATGACCGATCGTGCGTCCGGTACCTGTCCGAGTGATGGGGAGATCGTTGTCAAGCCGGTATCGCGTGTTATGCCCGCGACGTCGACGGGATTCACGGTATCGGCGATTCCGTTGACGACGCGGTACCCCACCGGTGTGGTCGGATCGATTTCGGGAGCGCCCTGGGCCTGGAGGGGCGACGCGACGTGCCCGCAGATGGAAGTGGCTAGCAGGGATACGGCCAGAACTGCTCGGCGCATTGTCATAGTTCCTATTCGTCGGCACCGTGCTCCCGCCGGTTCACCGGTGGGGAGACATAGTTCATGCGGCGCGGACATATCAGCAGGGCTGGTCCTAGTGGAGGCTTGTCTGTCAAGCTCCTTCGGTGTCCCCGACGATGTTGCGGGCCGGGGACACCGATGAAGTAGCGGTCAGTTCGTGGGTGAGGTATAGCTACCGTCGATGCGACCCTTGATGCGTCGCAACGCTTTCCACCCCCCTGGCGTCACCGCTGTAGAGACTATTGCGCCGATCGCAATGCCCTGCGAAACAGCCGACCAGCTACCCGGATCGTCGCCGAAGACCGGCCATTTGTAGATCAGGCCGAGGACGAGGAGAAAGACTATTGCCCGCATGGAATCACCATCCCATCGCACTCGACACTGCGCCACTTGCGCAGGTCACCGCCAGACCCCAACCCACTCGCCCGGCGAGGAACTTCACGAATGCCAGGTAGCCAACGCGCCTTTCGAGGATCTCGAGGATGGCGTCGTAACCGATCACGCCGCCGACGCACCCGACGACGGCCTGCGTGGCGTTCTGCAGGAAACTGTCCTCGTAGAGCTGGATGTCACCGCGGTACTGGGGTGTCGAGTCGACGAACGCCAACTCTTGGCCTGCGCGGTCGAAGGCGAGAAGCTTGTTGTCTGCACTCAAACCCAGCTTGTCGGTTTCGGCAGGCAATGTCTGTGATCCTTCGCGGGCAAGAATGGAGTTGACCTGCGAAATCGTCGCCGCATCCACGGTTTCTACGGTCGATGCGCCGGTCTGAGATGCTACGTCGCCGTCGGTGGTGGCCGGTTGAGCGACGGCTACGCCACCCCCGATGACGGCGGTGGACATCGTTACAGCGGTGATGATTCCTGCGACGGCTTTGATGCTGCGCATTACTCTCCTCCAGGATGGTCGAGTCTCTGAATCCGATAGTCAGTCGATTTCGCGCGTCATGGCCGTAACGTTGTACGCCGATGACGTGGACGTGCGCCGCGTTCGTCTCAGCATGGTGAGACACGGCCTTCAACCTCGCGGTTGGCGGAGGAGGCTCCCGACGTGTACAGGGATGAATCCTCAAACACACCGTGGTGTGCTGGGTGGAAAGTTACCAGAGTCAACGATCGCGCGCAGAGTGAAGCGTGAACTGCTCTTTGCCAGAGCTTTACGGCACCGTCGGTACGACCAGTAGAGCTGCCCGTGCCGTCTCGAGTTCTACGAGTGAGATCGTCAACCCGATGGGTTCGTAGTCGCCGTCGATCGTCAGGAACCGAACCGTGAGGTCGATCGCTTGTTTCGCTGCCGGCATGTCGTCGGGTGCTGGAGCGGCGCATCGGCTGTGTTGTCTGCCATCCACGCTGTGCGCCGCGCGGGCGTCAGCCGGCCAGCCCGCCCACTCCACCCGCCCACTGACCCGCCCGCCCACCCACCCACTCACCCGAATCTGCAAACGCGCGCGCATCCGTCAGGTGCGCGTGGAATTGCTCCGCTCTGCTGGCGAATCCGCGCGCGTTCAGCGAACGCGCGCGCGTTTGCGCCGAAACCGGCCCCGAAACCGGTGCCGAAACCGGTGCCGAAACCGGCCCCGAACCCCGGTCCGTCGGGAACGGTCAGCGTGGCGTGAACGTGCGGGCCCCGGACTGCAGAGGGGCGAATCGAGTGAGCTGGGTGACGTGTTCCGGGGTGAGCTCCGCGAGTGAATTGACCTGCAGCAGTTGCATGGTGCGGACAATTTCCTCACGCAGGATGTCGATCATGCGGTCGACGCCGGCGCGGCCTCCGGCCATCAGGCCGTACAGGTACGCCCGGCCGACGAGCGTGAACGATGCACCCATTGCGATGGAGGCGACGATATCGGCACCGTGCATGATGCCGGTGTCGACGGCTACCTCGAACTCGGAGCCGACTTCGCGGACGACCTGAGGAAGCAGATGGAATGGAATGGGTGCCCGATCCAGTTGTCGGCCTCCATGATTGGACAGGATGATCCCGTCGACTCCCAGTTCGGCGAGACGGGCCGAATCGGCCACCGACTGAACACCTTTGACGACCAGCTTGCCGGGCCAGATCTCGCGGATGACGTCGAGATCCTCGAACGAGATGGACGGATCCATCGCTGAATTGAGTAGCTCTCCGACCGTGCCGCCGGTGGAGGAGAGCGATGCGAACTCGAGCTTCGCGGTGGTGAGGAAGTCCCACCACCACCACGGACGCGGAATGGCGTTGGCGATCGTCGACGCGGTCAACTGCGGCGGGATGGAGAATCCGTTGCGCTTGTCGCGCAGGCGTGCCCCGGCTACCGGCGTGTCGACGGTGAACAGGAGGGTGTCGAAGCCTGCCTTGGCAGCGCGTTCGACCAGCCCGAACGAGATGTCGCGGTCTCGCATGACGTAGAGCTGGAACCAGTTTCGTCCGGTCGGATTGGTGGCCTTGACGTCCTCGATCGACGTGGTGCCCAGAGTCGAGAGGCAGAACGGGATACCGGCAGCTCCGGCCGCGGCGGAACCGGCGTACTCACCTTCGGTCTGCATCAGACGAGTGAAGCCCGTCGGTGCGATGCCGAACGGGAGCGCCGACGGCCCGCCGAACACCGTCGTCGACGTGTCGACGTGGGAGACGTCCCGCAGGATCGAGGGGTGGAACTCGACGTCACGGAAGGCCTGGCGAGCTCTCGACAGTGAGATCTCGGCGTCGGCGGCACCGTCGGTGTAGTCGAATGCCGCGCGCGGGGTACGACGACGGGCGATGGTGCGGAGATCGTCGATGGTGAGTGCGGCGTCGAGGCGTCGGCGACGCAGGTTCAGATCTGGTTTCTTGAACGAGAGGACCTCGCGCAGGTCGGTAGCTTTGGGTATCTGCCGGGTGATGGGCATGTGATGTTCTCGATTCTGTGCAGTGTTGCGGTCGGTGGCGACGACGGGTCAGGGGAGCATCCAGGCCAGTACCGAACTCTGGAGCCCGACCAGGAGGCAGATGGCAAGCAGTAGGCCGAGGCTCCACCAGATGACTTTTCGGAATATCTCGGACTCCCGCCCGACCAACCCCACCGCGGTCGCGGCAATGGCGAGATTCTGTGGGCTGATCATCTTTCCCACCACACCACCCGAGGTGTTTGCGGCGACCAGCAGGGTGGGGTCGATACCGGCGTTGATCGCCGCTGTTTGCTGCAGCGTTGCGAACAGGGCGTTCGCGCTGGTGTCCGAACCGGTGACCGCGGTTCCCAGCCACCCGAGAATCGGGGAGAGGTAGGCGAAGAATGCGCCTGTGCCGGCAATCCAGGTCCCGATGGTGATGGTCTGCCCCGACTGGTTCATCACGTAGGCGAGCGCCAGCACCGCGCCGACTGTGAGTGCCGAGAATCGGAGTTTGATCAGGGTGCTTGCGAACAGCCGGGCGGCGTCGGGAGCGCTGACGCGGTAGACGGCGGCCACGATGACACCGCAGATCAGAAGCAGTGTTCCCGGCGTCGACAGCCAGGTGAACTTGTAGATGGTGGTGGTGGCGGGGGAGCCGGCGGCGGTGAGGATGTTGCCGTCGAGACCGGGCCACGGCACGGCGATGTCGGTCGAGGCGAGGAATCCGGTGACCGGTGCCCACAGCTTGGCCACGGAGAACACCGCGATGACGAGCAGGTAGGGGAACAGTGCAAGCAGTACCCGTTGCGTCGTCAGGGGCGCGGCCTCGGCGGTGCGGGTGGAGACCGGTGCCGGGGTGATGGGGGCAGTGCCGGAACTCCCCGAATCGAGGTCTGCGTCTCGGGCGAGGAGGATGCGTTCGCGGGCCGCATCGGATCCGGTCGGCTTCCAGAACCGCAGAACGACGACGGCTGCGGCGATGCCCGCCAGCGAGGCGATGATGTCGGTCAGCTCGACCGAGATCCAGGTTGCGCTGACCCATTGCGCGACGGCGAAGACGACGCCGACGGCCAGGGCAACCGGCCACGTCTGGGCGACGCCGCGTCGACCGTCGGTCAAGAACACGATGAACAGTGGAACGAACAGCGCGATGAACGGGGTCTGGTGGCCCACGTACGCGCCGATCTCGTGGTAGTCGATGCCCGTCAGGTTCCCGGCGGTGAGGATCGGAATTCCGATGGCACCGAACGCAACCGGCGCGGTGTTGGCGAGCAGGACGACGACGGCTGCGCGCATCGGAGCGAAACCGATGGCCAGGAGCATGACACCGGTGATGGCGACGGGAGCCCCGAATCCGGCGAGCGCTTCGAGTAGCCCGCCGAAGCCGAACGCGATGATGACGGCCTGGATGCGCGGATCGTCGGAGATGGAATCGATGATGCGGCGAAGGTCGTCGAATCGTCCGCTCGTCACCGTCAACTCGTACAACCAGATGGCACAGATCACGATCCACACGATCGGGAACAACCCGAAGGCGAAGCCTTGGGTGGCCGAGAGCCCGGCCAGGGTCATCGGCATGTCGTACGCCAGAACTGCCACCGCCAGCGCGACGACGAGCCCGGCCAGACCGGCGAAGTGCGCTTTCCATCTGAGCAGGCCCAGCGTGACGAAGACCGTCAACAGTGGCAGGCACGCCACCGCCGCGGACAATCCGATGCTGCCCGCGAGCGGTTCGAGATCGGGTGTGAACACAGCTACTCCATTCCAAGACCTTTAGGGTTTGTGAGGTCTGACCACAGAGAGGATGTTATGGATCACACTCAATGGGGTCAAGAGGCTGAAGTCGCAGATCGACGTCTGGTTGGATGATCGATATGGCTGACGACGCTGGACGGGTGCAGAACGAACCGCTTTCGTGGAAGCCGGTCCGACGCGCTCGCGCGCACGAGCTGGTCATCGACGCCATCGAGGAGCGCATCATGGCCGGTGATCTCCGCGTCGGGGATCCGCTGCCGCCCGAGCGGGAGTTCGCAGCTCAGCTCGATGTCAGCCGGGCAGGCGTCCGGGAAGCGGTACGCGTGCTCGAGAGCAGCGGAATCCTCAGGTCGTCACCGGGTTCGGGTCCGGGAGCAGGCACCTTCGTTGCGGCTCTGCCGCGCCCCGCGCTCACCCGTCTGCTTCGACTGCACGTGGCGCTGGCCAACTTTCGGATCGACGACTTGGTCAGCACGCGAGTGGCGCTCGAGCGGGCCAGCGTTCACCTCGCCGCGATTGCCCCCGATCAGGACAAGCTTGCCCAGGCCAGAGATGCCGTCGAGATCATGGAAGCGCAGGGTGTCACCCGCGAGGTCTTCAACGACGCCGACACGAACTTTCACATCGCCCTGGCCGAGGCCTCGGGCAACGACTTCGTTGCCTCGCTCACCGCCGCGATCCGCGAATCGATGCGTGCGCCCATCCTCGCCGCGCTGTTGGAGATCGAGGATTGGGAATCGTTGGCCGAGACCTTGAAAGCCGAACATCGGCAGATTCTGGCCGCCGTCGAAGCAGGCGATGCCGATCTCGCAATGACGTCGGCCGAAGAACACATCCGGTCGTCCGCTGCGGCCCTGTCCATTCAGGACCGGACGGAACCGTCCTGACGCACCGGGTGTGAAAAATCGGCCCTAGCTGCGCATCAGATTGTGCAGCGCGGCTGCTATCGCGGGTTCGGTGTGTCCACCCGTCCGGGCAACGAAGGTCGTTCTGGTGATGATGACGTCGATGCCCGCTGGGTCGGTGACGGTATTGCTGGTGACCATCACATCGGTCCCCGACGATCGGCGAAACGATTCGAGACACAGGTCGGAGCTGAGTCGGTCGCCGACCTGCAACGGTCGTCTGAGCAGGATCTGTTGGTCGGTGTGCAGCACGTCGCTCACGGCGTACCCGATCAGAAGATGCTCGAACAATTCCGGCAACAGACGAGTGCCGATGACGCTGACGAACGTCACCGGAGCGATCAACGTGTCGTAGCCGAGCTCGGCCGCCGCGGCCTCGAAGCGATGAGCGGGGTGCTCGTCGTGAACCGATCGAGCGAACTCGCGAATCTGTTCGCGACCGATCTCGTATTCCTGCGGCGGGAAATAGTGGCATCCCACCTTTTCCGCGATCGCCGGAGTCAGCTCCGCTGCGTGATCGATCACGGTCATGGTGGACCTCCGCCTGTTCCGAGGTGTTGTCGAGTCCTCACGATTGGACCAGCGTCAGAACTGATGAGCCGTCAGAACAGCACCCGTTTTGGAGGAGTCATAGCCGAGTGGGCCCGTGGCTGGAGATTGGCCAGGACCCTCGTATTCACCGGCGGGTTCACCGATGGCAGATGCGCGCGCGTTTGTCAGGTGCGCGCGGATTCTTTCCGAAACCGGAGCGAGTTCGCGCGCGTTCGGCGAATGCGCGCGCGTTTGCGGCGACGGACCGAAACCGCAATACCCGAACCTCGGCTCAGTGCTCGCGGGTAATGGCCCCCAATACCGCGGTCAACACTCGAACGGCACCGTCTTTGTCCAGTGGATCGTTACCGTTGCCGCATTTCGGCGATTGCACGCAGGACGGGCATCCGGTCTGGCATTCGCAGGAAACGATGGCGTCTTTGGTGGCCGCGAGCCAGTCGGCGATGGCCACGTGACCGCGGTCGGCGAATCCTGCTCCGCCGTCGTAGCCGTCGTAGACGAAGACCGTCGGAAGCCCGGTATCGGGATGCAGAGCTGTGGACACTCCGCCGATGTCCCAGCGGTCGCATGTCGCCACCAGTGGCAGCAATCCGATCGCAGCGTGCTCGGCGGCGTGCAGCGATCCGGGGAACTGTTCGTACGGAACACCGCTGTGCTCCAACAACTCCGGGGTGATGGTGTACATGACGGCCCGGGTGTCGAGGGTCTGTGCGGGCATGTCCAGTTCGATGGAATCGAGGACCTCGCCGGAGAGGAGGCGTCGCAGATATCCCACTACCTGATGGGTGACGTCGACCTGCACCAGTGCGACGCGTACCTCGCCGTAGTCGATGGATTCGTGCACTGCGGTGATCGAGATGTCGGTGATCTCGCGTGCCGAGGTGTTCCACTCGGGCTGCTCGGCGTGCACCAGTGCGAGCCCGGATTCGAGATCGAGCTCGTCGACGACGAACGACTCGCCTTGGTGAATGTGGACGGCACCGGGGTGGGCGGTGGCGGGAGCTCGGCCGCCGTCGACGGTGCCGAGCATCCGGCCGGATTCGCCGTCGACGATGGCCACCTGCTCCCCGGTGCCGCCGCGAATGTTCACCGCACCGTGCGGCGAGAGCTGCTGGCCCTCGGGGGTGATGAACCATCCGTGCGGACGCTTGCGCACGTAGCCCTTCAGTTCGAGCTCTTCGAGTACCGATTCTGCGTTCAGTTCCTCGGCCTCGGTGAGGGTGATCGGCAGTTCGAGTGCGGCGCAGAGCAACTGCGGAGCGAGGATGTAGGGGTTGGTGGGATCGGTGACGGTCGCCTCGACGGGTTTGTCCAACAGCGCCGCCGGGTGGTGCACCAGATACGTGTCGAGTGGATCGTCGCGCGCCACCAGTACCAACAGTGAGCCCTCCCCGCGACGCCCGGCCCGGCCGCCCTGCTGCCAGAACGAGGCGACGGTGCCGGGAAAGCCGGCGACGATCACCGCGTCCAAACCGGCGATATCCACACCCAACTCGAGTGCGTTGGTGGTGGCGACGCCGAGCAGGGTGCCGTCGGACAGATCGGATTCGAGCTTGCGCCGATCCTCGGCCAAATATCCTGCGCGATAGGCGGCGACGCGTCGCACCAACTGCGGATCGACGTCGGCGAGAATTCGCTGAGCTCCGAGCGCAGTGACCTCGGCTCCGCGTCTGGATCGTACGAACGCCAGGGTTCGGGCTCCTTCGATCAACAGGTCTGCCATGATGCGCGAGGCCTCGGCACCGGCGGACTTGCGCACCGGGGCACCGTTTTCGCCGGTGATCTCCTTCAGCAACGGAGGTTCCCACAGGGCGACGGTGCGGGCTCCGTGGGGAGAGCCGTCCTCGGTGACCTCCTCGCACGGTGCGCCGATGAGCCGACTTGCGGCCCGGCCCGGCTCCGAGGTGGTGGCACTGGCGAGAACGAAGATCGGAGACGCGCCGTAGCGGGCGCAGAGGCGTCGCAGCCTGCGCAGTACCAGGGCGACGTTGGAGCCGAAAACGCCCCGATAGTAATGACATTCGTCGACCACGACGTAGCGAAGGTTGCGAAGGAACCGGGACCATCGCTCGTGCGAGCCGAGGATGCCGAGATGCAGCATGTCGGGGTTGGTGAAGATCCATCGCGCGTTGGCGCGGGCCCACTGGCGAGTCTCGATGGGCGTGTCACCGTCGTATGCGCTGGGGAACACGTCGGCCAGTTCGTCGGACAGCTCGCGTAACTCGTCGGTGATCGAGATGGTCGTGCGCAGTTGATCGGCACCGAGAGCCTTGGTGGGAGCCAGATACAGTGCTGTGGCACGGGCATCGGCAGACAACCTCGTCAGGATGGGAAGTTGGTAGGCCAGCGATTTTCCCGACGCGGTGCTCGTCGAGAGCACCACGTGAGCGCCTTCGGCGGCGAGTGTCGCAGCCCGCGCCTGATGCGTCCAGGGCCGAGGGATTCCGCGAGAGCTGATCACCTGCACCACTTCCGGGCCGACCCACGACGGCCAGGATGTGAGCTGTGCGGCGCGCGCGGGCAACTCGGCGACGTGGGTCAGAGGGCTCTCGTCCGCGGTTGAGCCCGCCAACACTCGATTCAGCAAGTGCTGCCCGTAGCTCGCGAGGTCCGCACGGTCGTTCGGATGCGTCTCGCTCACTGCAGGTCTCCATACATTCGTTCGATCTACAATCCTCCGACGGAATGATCGCGACCTGGGATCCTCATGTTATCGCGAGCGCTTCCAGGCTCCTTCGCGCCCTGGTGAGGGCGGTAATTCGCGTGTTCGGGCTTGTGCGTTCCCACAAGGTGGACGATTTGTTCGAAAAGGGTCGACTTTCGACTGTTGCGAACGCGGAGATCATGGTTCACTTGACGCGGTCGCAGCTTCTGTGTTCGTTCTACGCTTCGCAGGATCTTATGTTGCGGGCGCGGTACTGGAAGAGCTCGTCCATCAGGGGGAATCCTGAGGGGGATTCGTACAAGTGCAGCGGTCGGAACCGGCCCGATGGATCGAAAGTGCGCTCCATCGAATCCGGTGTTAGAAAGAGAAGGAAAAGCATGGCACAGGGAACTGTGAAGTGGTTCAACGCCGAAAAGGGCTTTGGATTCATCGCACCAGAAGACGGCTCCGCTGACGTTTTCGTTCACTACTCCGAGATCCAGGGCAGCGGATTCCGCACCCTCGAGGAGAATCAGCGCGTGGAGTTCGAGGTCGGCCAGGGCACCAAGGGCCCCCAGGCAACGGGCGTTCGCGCAGTCTGATCCTCGTCTCATTCGAGTCGAGAAACGTCATCCCCCTTCACCGATCGTCCCGATGCCGAGGCGATCACAGAAGGGGGATGACGCATTTGCGAACCACCCAGGTGGGCGGAAAGCCGTGAGCGTGGGCGTCGATGTCCTAATGTCCTTGCTGTGAACCAGCTGTCCTTCTTCTCCGCCGAATCGTTGCCGCCCGCGGTAACCGATCTCAGCGGGCTGCTGGCTGCCACCGGCCATGTCGTCACCTCCTCGGGTTCGGCTCGTATTTCTGTCGTCGTCGACGCGCAATGGCGCGCGGATGCCATCGCCGAGCTCATCGAGCAATGCGGTCTGAGGGCAGAGCTGGGTCGATCGGAGGAAGATCGTCCGCTGGTGCGTACCGCGTCGGTACCCGAACTGTCGGCCTTGGCGTCGCTGTGGACCAAGGGTGCTGTCAAAGCAGTGCCGCAAGGTTGGGTGCCGGGTTCGCGGGAACTGCGCGCCTGGGTGCTCGCGTCGGGGCGGCCCGAGGCAGAGGGCGAGCGGTACGTTCTCGGACTCGACCCGCACGCACCGGACACGCATTCCGTCCTCGCCCAGTCGTTGATGCGGGCGGGCATCGCGCCGACCTTGATCGGCACTCGCGGCTCCGCTCCCGGGCTGAGAATCACCGGTCGACGTCGGCTTCTGCGTCTGACCGAGAATGTCGGCGAGCCTCCGCTCAACGTGGACGCGCGTACCATTTGGCCGCACGCCGAGTAGGAAGATCTACGACTGATCTGCGAGTATTTGGTCGGGGTATGTCAGTCTGTTAGTAGTGGGACAGGCAAATCTGCCTGTGAAAACGCACTAGGGAAGGTTCGGCAGCAAGGTGGCAGCACGTAAGAACGGCACGGGGGACAGCTCCGCCGAGCCGCGTCGTCTGGTCATCGTCGAGTCTCCGACCAAGGCAAAGAAGATTGCTCCGTACCTCGGGAGCAACTACGTCGTCGAGGCCTCCGTCGGCCACATTCGTGACCTGCCCCGCGGTGCCGCCGACGTTCCCGCCAAATACAAGGGCGAGCCGTGGGCGCGTCTCGGAGTGGACGTCGATCACGATTTCGAGGCCCTGTACGTCGTCTCGCCCGAGAAGAAAGGCAAGGTGGCAGAGCTCAAGGGCCTGCTCAAAGACGCCGACGAGCTCTACCTCGCCACTGACCCCGACCGCGAGGGTGAGGCCATCGCCTGGCATCTCCTCGAGACCCTGAACCCCAAGATCCCGGTTCGACGCATGGTGTTCCACGAGATCACCAAGCCGGCCATCCTCGCTGCCGCTGCCGACACCCGCGACCTCGACCAAGACCTCGTCGATGCCCAGGAGACCCGTCGTATTCTCGACCGTCTCTACGGCTACGAGGTCAGTCCGGTGCTGTGGAAGAAGGTCATGCCGAAGTTGTCGGCCGGCCGAGTGCAGTCCGTGGCCACCCGCATCATCGTCCAGCGTGAGCGCGAGCGGATGGCATTCCGCAGCGCCGAGTACTGGGACATCTCCGCCACGCTCGACGCCGGTGCCGAGGCATCGCCGCGTAGTTTCGGTGCTCGTCTGGTCAATGTCGACGGCAGTCGCGTCGCCGCCGGTCGCGACTTCGGGCCCGACGGCAAGCTCAAGACCGAGTCGGTGACCGTGCTCGACGAATCGCGTGCTCGACGCCTCGCCGAGGCTCTCGAGGGCGTCGATCTGACGGTCGCGTCGGCCGAGGACAAGCCGTACACCCGTAAGCCGTACCCGCCGTTCATGACCTCGACGCTGCAGCAGGAGGCGGGTCGCAAGCTGCGGTTCAGCTCCGAGCGGACCATGCGTGTCGCGCAGCGGTTGTACGAGAACGGCTACATCACCTACATGCGTACCGACTCGACGTCGCTGTCGGAGTCGGCGGTGTCCGCGGCCCGCGCGCAGGCAACCGAGCTCTACGGCCCCGAGTACGTGCATTCGACTCCGCGGCAGTACACCCGCAAGGTCAAGAACGCGCAGGAGGCGCACGAGGCCATCCGCCCCGCGGGTGATGTGTTCCAGACGCCGGGGCAGTTGCATTCGGCGTTGCAGACCGACGAGTTCCGCCTCTACGAGTTGATCTGGCAGCGGACGGTGGCCTCGCAGATGGCCGATCTGCGCGGCACCACGTTGACCCTGCGCATCACCGGAACTGCAGGCACCGGCGAGGAGTGCACGTTCTCGGCTTCGGGTCGCACCATCACGTTCGCCGGCTTCCTCAAGGCGTACGTCGAGAGTGTCGATGACGAGGCGGGCGGCCAGACCGACGACGCCGAGTCGCGTCTGCCTGCGCTCGTGGCGGGTCAAGCGGTGACGGCAACCCAGCTCGATCCCGACGGGCACACCACCAATCCGCCCGCGCGATTCACCGAGGCGTCGCTGATCAAGACGCTCGAGGAACTGGGCATCGGTCGGCCGTCGACGTACTCGTCGATCATCAAGACCATCCTCGACCGCGGATACGTCTACAAGCGCGGTAGTGCCTTGGTGCCGTCGTGGGTGGCATTTTCGGTGATTGCGTTGTTGGAGGGGCACTTCGGGCGGCTCATCGACTTCGATTTCACGGCGGGCATGGAAGACGATCTCGACGCGATCGCGGGAGGCCGTGAGCGACGCGGAGATTGGCTGCAGAGCTTCTACTTCGGCGGCGACACCGGTGCCGAGGGCTCGGTGGCGCGTTCGGGTGGCCTGAAGAAGATGGTGGGCCAGAACCTCGAAGACATCGATGCGCGCACCATCAACTCGATCCGCCTGTTCGACGACTCCGAGGGTCGCGAAATTCATGTGCGCGTCGGCCGTTACGGCCCGTACCTCGAGCGCATGGTGCGCAACGACGAGGATCCGGACGGCGATCCGATCAGCCAGCGAGCCAACCTTCCCGACGATCTGCCGCCGGACGAGTTGACGATCGAGTTCGCCGAAAAGCTCTTCGCCACGCCGCAAGAGGGTCGCAAGCTCGGTGTGGATCCATTGACCGGCCACGACATCGTCGCCAAGGAAGGCCGATTCGGTCCGTACGTCACCGAGATCCTGCCCGAGCCCGAACCCGAGCCGACGCCCCCGCAGCCCGACATCGTGCCCGTACCGCAGGACAACGATTCCGGCGGCGGTACCAAGACTGCAGTGAAGAAGGCGGCGGCCAAGAAGGCACCTGCGAAGAAAGCGGCGGCAAAGAAGGCTGCCGGTCCGAAGCCGCGCACCGGTTCGCTGCTCAAGTCGATGGATCTGGCGACCATCACTCTCGACGATGCCCTCAAGCTGCTGTCGTTGCCCCGCGTCGTCGGAGTCGATCCGGAATCCAAGGACGAGATCACCGCGCAGAACGGCCGTTACGGCCCGTATCTGAAGAAGGGCACCGATTCTCGTTCGCTCGCTGACGAGGATCAGATGTTCACCGTGACGCTGGAGGAGGCGCTGAAGATCTACGCCGAGCCCAAGCGTCGGGGCCGTCAGGGCGAGGCCAAGCCGCCGCTGCGCGAATTGGGCGTCGACCCCGTCAGTGAGAAGCCGATGGTGATCAAGGACGGTCGATTCGGGCCGTACGTCACCGACGGTGAGACCAACGCGAGCCTGCGCAAGGACGACGAGGTGGAATCGATCTCCGACGATCGTGCGTCGGAGTTGTTGGCGGACAGGCGTGCTCGCGGCCCGGTGAAGAAGAAGGCCGCAGCGAAGAAGGCCCCGGCCAAGAAGGCTCCTGCCAAGAAGGCTCCCGCGAAGAAGGCGGCGGCGAAGAAGACTGCTGCCAAGAAGGCTCCGGCGAAGAAGACCCCGGTGAAGAAGGCGGCGGCGAAGAAGACCGCTGCCAAGAAGGCACCCGCGAAGAAGGCAGACGGCGAATAGCCGCGAGCGCGACATCATGGATGAAATCTCGCCTTCGGCCGTCCGTACCGTCGAGTTCGATCGATCGCGGAAACACTCCGGCGCTCGGTCGCGTCGAACCGCGATGAAACGTGGATCGATCGGTCTGGTGACCCTCTGCTGCACCGTCGTCATGTCGACGGGCTGCACCCAGGTGGTCCAGGGGCACGCTACCGCCGCTGCCGGCCAGATCTCCGGTAGTCCGTCGACGTCGAGACCCAGTGTGCCTGCCGGGCAGAATCTGGACCCGTGCACCCTGCCGTTGAAGTCGTTGGACCCCGACGGCACACTCGGTTTGCGAGAGACGAATTCGCCATCGACTCCGGGGAGATTCGGAATTTGCATCTGGCTCAGTTCCGATTACTCCCTGTCGGTCGATGTCACCGTCAGCGACTACGTGTCGTATCCGGATCCGGGGTCGAATCCCAACGTGGAGGACTTCCGCTCGGAAAAAGTCGGTGCATTCACGTTCGACGTGTTCCGGGCGGTCTCCACCATCGGCGACGACGGCAAGAGCGAATCGTGCAATGCGCAGACGGAGACATCGGCGGGCAATGTCAGCGTCGGCGTCATCGAGATCGATCTGGAACGCAGCCGGTCTCTCGATGCCTGCAGCACAGTGGAGCAGATCGTTCGCTCGCTCGAGCCGTACCTGCCCGCACCGAAGTAGTCGGTCCCAACCACTAGGGTTGCGAGCATGGCGGGTGTGTTCGATCGACTGGTCGGTCAAGAGGATGTCGAGGCCGATCTGACGGCCGCCGCGGTGGCTGCCCGTTCCGGCGTGGACTCCTCGGCGATGACGCATTCGTGGCTGTTCACCGGACCGCCGGGGTCGGGCCGTTCCGTGGCCGCCCTGTGCTTTGCTGCAGCGTTGCAGTGCACCACCGAGGGATCTCCCGGGTGTGGGCACTGTCAGGCCTGCTCGACAACCATGGCCGGCACGCACGGCGATGTGCGACGCGTTGTGCCGGAGGGCTTGAGCATCAGCACCAAGGAGATGCGTGACATCGTCTCCATCGCCTCGCGTCGTCCCAGCACAGGTCTGTGGCAGGTGGTCGTGGTCGAGGACGCGGATCGGCTCACCGAGGGTGCCGGAAACGTGCTGCTGAAGGTCGTCGAGGAACCGCCGGCGCGGACGGTGTTCCTGCTGTGTGCGCCCTCGGTCGATCCGCAGGACATCTCGGTGACGCTGCGCTCGCGGTGCCGTCACGTGTCGCTGGTGACCCCGACGGTGCCTGCGATCGCCCAGGTCTTGCAGACCCGCGACAAGCTCGATGCCGAGACGGCGCAGTGGGCCGCGTCGATCAGCGGCGGCCATGTGGGCCGGGCCCGGCGCCTGGCCACCGACGAGGACGCGCGAGCGCGGCGCACCCGCGCGCTGGCGCTGGCGTCGGCAGCAGCCAGGCCCAATCAGGCGTACCTGGCGGCCGAGGAGCTGGTGAAGGCCGCCGAGGACGAGGCCAAAGAGATGAGCGCCTCGAGGGACGAGGCCGAGACCGAGGAATTGCGCACGGCCCTGGGGGCCGGCGGTACCGGCAAGGGCGCGGCGGGTGCGTTGCGCGGCTCGGCCGGTGTACTCAAGGACCTCGAACGGCGGCAGAAGTCTCGTGCCACCAGAACCGGACGCGATTCATTGGATCGGGCGCTGATGGACCTGGTAGGCCTGTATCGAGATGCACTCGCCCGCTCGTACGGTTCCGCCGCCACCGCGACGCATCCCGACATGGCCGAGCAGGCCGAGCGGATGGCGAAAGCTGTCTCCCCCGAGGCGCTGCTGAAGAGCATCGAGGCAATCCTGGAGTGCCGAGAGTCCTTGGCCGTCAACGCGAAGCCGAAGTTCGCGATCTATGCGATGGTCGCGACACTGGGGGACGTGCTGCGCTAGCTCTGCGCCTCGCAGCCTGAACGCGCGGGGAGGCGATTTTCGTTTCGCCCCGGTGCTCCGTTAGACTCACCAACGCCGAAAGGCACGCCGCCTTAGCTCAGTCGGTAGAGCATTTCACTCGTAATGAAAAGGTCAAGAGTTCGATTCTCTTAGGCGGCTCAGAGAACGAAACCCCCTCACCAGCAGCAATCGGTGAGGGGTTTTCGTGTCTTGTATTCCCGGACCCGTTCAGAATCCTGGAAAAAGCTGTTCGAGATCCTCGCGGTGTGTCGGGCCAGTGACGTGCACATCGTCCTCACGGCGGAGGCGACCGTAGACGAGCCTGGTCAGGGCGTCGGACGTTCCGGTGACGGTGCTCGGCGCACTGTGGTCGGTTCCGGTCTCGATGTGGACTTCGTCGTCGATCACGAGGCGATCGCGATGGTCGTCGTGCACCACGAGGATCTGCCGCTCAGCGAGTCGCTGCCGGACTGCTCCGTCGTGGAAGCGAGAGGCGATCATGTCGATTCGCCGCCATACGAGGTCGAGCTGGCCGACCGTCGCCGACGGGTTGAACACCTCCGCGATGTCCCAGCCGTGCAGAGCGTGTTCGGAGAGCCGGTAGCCGAGGTATGTGGTCAGGTCCATCGGGCCGGCGAAGTACGGAATCTGCAGCGTGTTCTCCTGCTCGACGGTGATGTCCGCGAGCAGTCCGAGATGGGCGGCGTCGGCGTGCTGCCATTGCCGCCGTTGCTCGATGGGGCTCAGGGAATTCCATCGGTCCCAGATCGGTACGAGTTCGTCTCGTTGCGGGCCGCGGTGGTCTCCGGCCAACCCGCGGCGCACCAGTTCGGTACAGATCTCGGCGGCGCTGCCGAGGTGCGAGAGAACCTGCGAGACTGTCCAGTCCCCGGTGTGAGTTGCCTGCGACAGATCTTCCGTGCTCAGCCCGTCGACCACGTGCCGTAGGTCGTTCGAGGAGCTCTGTAGGGCGACCAGCCATTCTCGGGAGGGGCGCGTCGTCGGGTTGCGGTGGGACATTGTTCTCCTCGGTCGGTGATGATGGGGTTCGAGCAGGCGGGCGAGGCGGTGTGCGTCAGCCCTGGTAGGGCATGTCGGCAGCGGTGAGGCCCTCGAGTGCCATGCCGAACGGCACGTCCTGCACGATTCGTTTGCGCAGGTTCCGGTTCAGGGTCTGCTTCTGCAGGGTTCGGTACAGAGCCGGTTTCGCAGCGAGGCCGCGTGCGATCTCGAGCCCGCGTTCGAGCGCCCGATCGTGTGCCAGCACCTCGCTGACGACGCCCCATTGCAGCGCGGTGTTCGCGTCGATCGACTCGCCGGTCCACAGCAACCACTTCGCGCGAGCGGTTCCGAGGATCTCCTCCCAGACGACCTGGACGCCGTCGCCGGCGGTGATGCCGAAGGTGGGGTGCGGCGAGTCGCCGTACTCGGCCTGTTCGGAGGCGATGTGGATATCGGCGAGTAGCAGGTATTCGGAGTGGATGGTCGCCGGGCCGTTCGCGACACCGATCACCGGCATGGGCAGCTCGACCAGGCGCTGGAGAACCTTCGCACCCTCGACACGGGTCTTCTCCCAGGCGGCCGGCTTGAAGATCTCGCCGAGGCTCGGGCCGTCGATGTCTTTCACGAAGTAGTCGCCGGTGCCGGTGAGCACCATGGCCTTGTTGTCACGATCCAGCGCGATCTTCTCGAGCAGGGCCGGAAAGTCCTCGTGAGTTCGCCCGGTGAAGGTGAGCGGTTCGCCGTCCGTGTGGAGGCGCACCAGCAGCACGCCGTCCTCGTCGCGAGTGATCGCGAAGTTGTCGTACTCGGTGAAGTATGCCGGGGCGGTCATGGTGCGCCTTTCGTCGTTAACTGAACAGGTCTGTTCATGTATCCGAGTGAACAGGTCGGTTCAGTTGTTGTCAAGTCTTGACTGAACAGATCTGTTCAGTGCGGGTAGGATCGGGACATGACCACCGTCAAGACTCGCCGCAGGCCGGGGCTCGAGCGCGTCCTCGCGACCGCCGACCGGCTCTTCTACGAACGCGGGATCCATGCGACGGGTGTCGATCTGATCGCCGAGGAGGCCAGCGTCTCGAAGGCCACCATGTACACCTATTTCCGCACCAAGGACGATCTGGTGGCGGCCTATCTGCAGGGGCGTAGCGACGGCTGGCAGCGGCATGTCGCCGAGCAGCTGGAGGCACGTGGGGGAAGCTCGATCGACAAGGCGTTGTCGGTCTTCGATCTCCTCGGCGAGTGGTTCGTCACGGACGATTTTCGAGGTTGCCCGTTCATCAACGCCGAGGCTGAGTCGACCCAGGACTCGCCGGGGCACCGCGTCAATCTCGGGCATCGCGGATGGGTGCGAGAACTGTTCGCCGATCTTCTGCAGCCGATAGGTGTCACCGGCTCGGACGAGATGCTCGTCCTTCAGCTCACGACTCTGTACGACGGCGCTATGGCCAGTGCCTACGCCGAACCAGGGCCGGCCTGGGCGCATGCCGCGCGAGAAGCAGCCCGCGCCCTCATCGACCGGTTCGAAGCCGAGCACTCTCGCGTCGAGTAGGTCGAGAGTGCGGTCGTATCGACCCCGTCGCCGCGTTCGTCCTGCACGATGAGCTCATGCAGACCGACAGCGCCCGCGGCGACCTGATGACAGCGATCGTCACCACCGGCCACGGTGGATACGACAAGCTCCTCGTCTGCGAGGTGCCCAAACCTGTGCCGGGTCCGGGTGAGGTGCTCGTTCGAGTACTGGCGGCAGGGATGAACAACACCGAGATCAACACGCGCGTGGGTTGGTATCGAGACGGTGGTTGGAACGACGCGACGCCTTTTCCGCTGATACAAGGTACGGACTGCTGCGGGCTCGTGTGTGCGGGTGCCGGGATCGACGAATCTCTCGTCGGTCGCCGCGTCCTGATTCGATCCTGCATGCGGGTCGACGGCTTCTCGTCGATGCAGACGCGCTGGTTGGGTTCGGATATGGACGGCGCGTTCGCCCAGTTCGTCGTCGTTCCGGCGAGTGAGGTATTCGTGGTCGACTGTGAGTGGAGCGACGCGGAGCTGGCGACCATCCCGTGTGCGTACGGTACGGCGGAGAACATGATCGCCCGTGCTGGTGTAGGTCGCGGATCGACGGTGTTGATCACCGGCGCATCGGGCGGAGTCGGTTCTGCCGCAGTGCAACTGGCAACCCGACGTGGCGCACGGGTGATCGGTGTCGCGAGCCGTGCCAAGCACGATCAGCTCCGCGAACTCGGTATAGACCAGGTGTACGGACGCGATGCGGACCTGGTGGTCGCCCTGGGCAGGCACAGTGTCGATGTGGTGATCGACAACGTTGCCGGTGACGGTTTCGGCCGCCTGCTCGACCTACTCGTCCGCGGAGGTACCTATGTGTCCTCTGGCGCGATTGCCGGACCCGTCGTCGAGTTTGATCTACGGACGATGTACCTGAACGATCTCACTCTCCTCGGGTCCACGGCGTGGGACGAGGATGTGTTCGCGAACCTCGTGTCGTACATCGAAGCCGGGGACATTCGTCCGCTGCTGGCCGAGTCGTTTCCGCTCGAGCAGATCGCCGCGGCGCAGCAACGCTTCGTGGAGAAGGGGCATGTCGGAAAGTTCGTGCTCGTTCCGCCTGCGGTTCATGATCAGGCGTGATCGGCCCACTGGCTCGCGAGTACGAACTCCGCGCGCCCGGAACCGACGCCATTGATCTGAAGCTCGATGGCGTGCGGCCCCGGGTAGTACCGGCGGGTGGTCAACGTCCTGAACGAATGGCGTCGTCCGACGTCGATGCTCTGACCGGGCTCGATCGTCTTGGTCGTCAGTTTGAACGTCTTCGCGCTCATTCCGCCGTTGGCTTTCGTGTGATGCACGATGTAGTCGATCGCGACCTTGGCCGGTTCGTCGCCGACGTTGCGGATCGATGCTGTGAATTCCACGCTCTCGCCGATCGGTACCTGCGTGATGTCGAGGGTAGGGCCCTCGACCTCCAGCTCGACTGGACCGAAGCCCAACAGAGCGAGCGCGTCGGAGTGTCCGTTCTTGATCACCGTCCGGAGCGCATGCCGCACAAGGCGATCGGTGGTCTCGCTCGGGTCGTCGAGCCACCGGGCGGCGGTGGTGACGACCAGGTCCGGAACGTCTCGGCTGAAGTCGTTGAGATGGTTGGCGACCGAACGCCGCACGTAGTCACTGTCGTCTCTGTAGAGACTGTCCAGAATCGGCACCGTGACGCCAGGGCGCGCCAGTATCTCGGGGACTCGCACCGACCACGGCAGATAGGGGCGGGTGCCCTCCGAGGCGAGCCGCCGAACGTGCTCGTCGGAAGAGTGCGTCCATTCGAGCGCGATTGCGAGCGATCGATCCGCATCCGCTCGAAGAAATGTACGGATGGCGAACTCCGAGGTGAGTCGGCCGGTGAGTTCGGCGAGCAGAGACATTCCGTCGTCGAAGGCTTCGGACGTCTTCTCCGCCAAAGCTTTCGATGCGACGGCGCTCGTGGCGGGCCAGATCAACCAGCCCTCGAAGTCCCTGTCCTCGGCGGCCCGTCGGATGGTACGGGCGAACTCCGCGTAGGTTCCGGGCAGTCCCGTCAGAAGCGCCTCGCGAAGCAGATCTGCGCGAGCTCGAAGTGCAAGCGAACCCAACTGATCGGCTGCTCCCTGCAGGGCGTGCAGGTCCGCTGTCGGTGCGGCGGCATGGATGGTCCGAAACAGCGCACGGGCGGCGTCCGGGCCGATGAGTTCGTCGGCGAAGGGCATGAGTGCTTTCTACTCCGTTCCGCTGCGTGCCCGATACATCGAACCCGCGGGGTTTCGCTCGAGGTATCCGGTGTCCACGAGCTCGCGTCGCAGTGTCGCGTAGTCGTCGTCGAACAATCTGCACAGTTCGTTGATCTGGTGTTCGGAGGACCAGCTCGTCGAACTCACTTGTCGTGCAATAGCATTCAGGAATCCGGGACGATCCCGACTGTATCGAGACATCTGGGTCGGAGGCGGCGTCCTCCGGGGTAGCGTCCGAAAGCTCTCGAAGGTTGCCGCGTCGACGACGAGGTGTTCGTCCACCCGAGTCACCACCGACAGCGCGAACAGCCGCGCAACGGCCTTGCCGATCGCGCGGCCGGGTAGTTCGGTGTGAGATCGGAGTGCAGTCAATGTCGAGACTCCGCTGCCGATCGCGAACAAAACCGACCGCAGTTCCGGGTCTGCGAGCACATGAAGCACGCTGGTGGCGTGGTCCAGCAACGGCGCATCGTCGTGGACGCCGATGGATTCGAATCGCAGCGGAACACCGGTCTGCGCAACCATCTCGTCGGTGAAGTTCACCTCGGGGACGGACCCGGATCGTTTTCTGAGCAGGCCGATCCCTGCCTGGTCGTCGATCGCGGGGATCGTCAGGGCCTCGACATCATCGGCGCGGAAGCGTAGGAGTGCATTCCACAATGGATTCGCCTCGGCCGGCAGGGACGAGTTCTCGATGGCCAGAATTCCGCCGGCAGCAATGTATGGCCACAAGGCGCGTATCAGCCGTGCGTCGGTCACCAAGGACGTGCTCTCGACGAAGGCGAGATCGAACGGGCCGATGTCCCGCAGGTGGCGTGCCGGTAGGTCGAACACGGAACCGGTGATCGATTCGACGAAATCGAAACGCGGCCGATGTTCGCGAACGAAGTCGTCGATCCCGCAGTCGCTCGGATCAGCGGCAAGGTTCCACAGTGTGGGCGATGCTGCGACGGAGATCGATTCGAGAGTCAGTGCCAGTGCGCGCACGGCACTCGCCGAGCAGATCGTCAGAACTCGTTGTGGCCGAACCATTGTCACCAGGCCTGCCACGATCGTGGACACGCTGCCTGCGCCATCCGCGGAACTGGTGGACACGGTAGCCCCTTTCCGAAGGCCTGATGGGATGCGCGCGCTCCGGGGTGCGGCATGCGCGCTCGATTGCGGTGCTTTCCACCTTCTCACGGCCGGGTGACTCGGCTACCCGAGTCCGGTGATACGATTCGAGACGTTCCGTATCGTATTTGGAATTCGAGGTAGCCGATGGAGACACGTCGCGCTGGGCGTCCACGTGACGACGAGCGAGAGTCCGACATCCTGCGAGCCGTCGCCGATTTGCTCGGCGAGGTCGGCTATGACGCTCTCACCTTCGAGGCCGTCGCGCGCCGGGCAGGAGCGTCGAAGGCGACACTGTATCGGCGGTGGAAGACCAAGCGTGAGATGGTTATTGCCGCAATCAAAGCCGGACCGGCCCGTGCGGACGGTCCGGTCGACATCGACACCGGTTCGCTGCGCGGAGATCTACTCGCTCTGTGTGAGCGCCTGGTGCAGACGATGATGGCGGCCGACGGCTCGATGTCGCTGCTACTGCTTCAGGCCGGGCTCGAGGATCCGGAACTGTGCGAGGAGATCGAGCGGACGGCAGGTCCCACCGGTGCCCGGCTTCCGGCGTCGGTTCTCGACGCAGCAATCCGGCGCGGTGAACTGCCGAGCGGCACCGACCCGTTTCCGTTCGAGGAAGTCGTGGGCGCAACGATTCTGCTCAGGCGACTCAACGGCCTCGCCGTCGATGACCGCTATCTCCGGGCACTCGTGGATTCGGTGATCGTTCCCGCTCTGCGCGTAACAGCATCCCAACCCAAGGACCTTCCGGCGGGGATCTTTTCCGGTCACCCAGCCCACCGAGTCGACGAGGAGACGACATGACTGCATTCACGATCGAAGGATTCCGCTACGAGAAGGTTCCAGGCTGCGAGGGCGTCGAGCTCAGCGTGGCAGTGGCAGGCACCGGACCGGCATTGGTGCTGCTGCACGGGTTTCCGCAAACGCACTTCATGTGGCGAACGGTTGCCCGCGAACTGGCCGCCGACCACACCGTCATCGTCCCTGATCTGCGCGGATACGGCTCGAGCGACAAGCCGGTCGAGAGTAGCCCCGCCACGTATTCCAAGCGGACGATGGCGCGCGACATCCTCGCTGTCGCCGCATCGTTCGGGTTCGACAGTTTCGGTCTGGTGGGCCATGATCGCGGAGCCCTTGTCGGTGTTCGCGCCGCCCTCGACCACCCTTCGGCAGTGCGATATCTCGGCATTCTGGACGTGCTTCCCACCGCCGACACCTGGGACGTGTTGCGGGGAGTCGACGCCAAAGTGGCCTGGCACCTGTATCTCATGGCGCAACCGACAGGGCTGCCGGAGCGGATGATCAGGGCCGTCGCGCCCGAATTCTTCGCATCGTTCCTGGACGCGTGGGACCCCGATGGTTCGACCTTCACTCCGGATGTGCGGCAGCACTACATCGACAGTTCGGTCGGTGCGGTGGATTCCATCGTCGCCGATTATCGCGCGACAGCGGGCATCGACCTCGAGATGGATCTTCAGGACCGCGCAGCCGGCAAGCAGCTCGTCATGCCGGTGGGAGTGATTTCGCAGGATTGGGGATCGCAACTGGGGTTCGACGCGGCGTCGCTGTGGAGGGTCTGGGCGAGGGATTCGACGTATGAATCCATCGATGCGGGCCACTTCATGGCGGAAGCGACACCGAAGGAGATCGCGCACTTCATCACCCGCTTGTCCGAGCGCGACAAGGCTTGATCGCACCGTCCTGCCGGTGACTTCGGGAACCGGCGAAGGTCGATACTTCGGAACCCGATCGACTTCAAGGAGCGACATGGCAATTCTGACCTACAACATGCATGTTTCCCTCGACGGCTACATCGAGGACCCTGCAGGCAGGATCGATTTCTCCGTACCCGACGAGCAGACACATCGATTTTCCAATCAGCAGACCGAGTCGACCGCTGCCTTCCTGTTCGGGCGTCGCCTGTACGACGTCATGGAGGACTTCTGGACGGATCCAGAACGCGCCGACGGTGAGGAGGTCGAGGCTGAGTTCGCCGAGTTGTACAAGGCCACTCCGCGGATCGTCTTCTCCGACACCCTCGATGCCGTGGCCGACGGCTGCCGGCTGGTGCGCAGCGTCGATGCTCTCGCGGAGGTGCAGCGCCTCAAGCGCGAGACCGAGGGAAAGTTGGCTGTGGGCGGGGCCTGCCTGGCCGAGTCGTTGGTCGAGGAGATCGATCAGTTCGAGCTCATCGTTCTGCCGACCATCCTCGGCGGTGGGAAGCCGTACTTCCCTGTGGGCCGTCGACTCGATCTCGTTCTCGAGGAGCAGCAGCTCTTCGAAGTATCGAGATGGATGTATCTGCGCTACAGCGTCTCTCGTCGACAGTCGCCGTAACAATCGACCGCGGCGCACAATGAGCACATGACTTGCGGAGACCGGGACAGCTGGCTGACGCTGCCGTCCCATCACGTGTGGCTCGACTCCGAATCCTCGCGCCTGCTCGGATTCGGAACCTCGCTCGAGCATCCTGCAGGTGGCGCGGTGTGGCTCGACGATCGTGGCAATCCGGATCTCGCGCATCCGGCGCTGACGTACATCACGGCACGAATGGCGCACGTCCACTATCTCGCATCCATACGGGGGCGACCAGGATCCCAGCGGACGGCGGATCGCGTCTTCGACGGACTGCTGACGACCTTGCGGGACAGCCGAAACGGTGGCTGGTTCGAGTCCAGTGCCGATGCACTGTCACCGGATGCCGCCAAGACCGCCTACACGCATGCCTTCGTGGTGTTGGCAGCATCGGCAGCAACGGGCGCGGGACACCCGAACGGGCGGGAGCTGCTGGGCGAAGCCCTCGATGTGGTGGAGCGCCGGTTCTGGGACGACCAGTACGGGATGTGTGCAGATACCTGGAATGCGGACTGGACAGAACTCGACGACTATCGCGGCATCAACGCCAACATGCACATGGTCGAGGCCTTGCTGGCGGCCGTCGATGCGGGGGCTCGGACGATGTGGCGGGAACGCGCAGTGCGCATCTGCGACAACGTGATCGGCTGGGCGGAGCAGAACGAGTATCGAATCCCGGAACATTTCACCGCCCAGTGGCACCCGCAGCTCGAGTACAACAGCAACGACACCGCGAACCAATTCAAACCCTACGGCGCAACCGTGGGCCACGGATTCGAGTGGGCGCGACTTCTCGTTCAGGCAAGCCTGGCCGATACCGGTGTCCGCGGACGTCGCTACGTCGAGGCTGCGGAGGCGTTGTATCACCGAGCGGCGCAGGACGGTTGGCAGCCAGGTCCGACGCCCGGGTTCGTCTACACCACGGACTGGGCCGGACGGCCTGTGGTGACCGGACGCCTGCACTGGGTGCTGTGCGAGGCGATCGCTGCTGCTGCCACCCTCGGCCGTCACACCGGAGAAGACCGCTACCACAGTGACTATCGCACCTGGTGGGATATCGCCGCCGACTGCTTCGTAGACGGCGTCGACGGTTCCTGGCATCACGAACTCGACACCCGGAACCGGCCGGCCGCCACGGTATGGAGCGGCAAACCCGATCTGTACCACGCCGTCCAGGCCACCTGGATCAGCCGGTACCCGCCGAGCTCGAGTATGTTGGCGGCGCTGCGCACCTCGGCCACCCACTGAACGACGCGTCCGCGGCGCGTGTCGCCAAGAATGCATCGGACGGATGTCCGGTGTTCATGCGTCGTTGTGTTCGCTCCGTAGCCTGGCGAGATAATCCCACCTCGAAGGGCAGGTCATGGAGCTCAGGCATCTGACGGCATTCATCGCCCTCGCCGAGGAACTGCACTTCGGACGCGCCGCCGCGCGCCTGCACATGACGCAACCGTCGCTGAGCACCCAACTGCAGAAGCTGGAGAAGTCGTTGGGCGTGACGTTGGTGGCCAGGACCTCCCGCGATGTGACCCTCACACGCGCCGGGCGGGAATTCGAGAATCAGGCGCGGCTCATCGTTCGGCAGATGGACACCGCCGCGAAGGTGACCAGGGCCGTCGCGACCGGAGAGGAGCGGGCGCTGAACGTCGGCTACAACCTACCTGCCAGTCGTCACGTACTACCTGGTGCCCTGGCTCGGATGAGTCGCAATCACTCCGAGGTCGTCGTCTCGCTGTGGGAGAAGCGAACAGGCCCACAGCTTGCGGCTCTCGACGACGGAACCCTCGATGTCGCGTTCGTGTACGGCCGCCCCGCTTCGGCAGAGTTTCGGCACCGGCGCGTGCTGCAGGCCCTGCCGCTGGTGGCCGTGGTCGGCCGGGCACACCGTTGGGCGGGCCGGTCCAAAGTTCCTTTCGCGGAGTTGGCGACTCAATCCTGCGTTCTGTTCGACCGGGAGCAGTGCCCGGCCATGTACGACTCGATCTTCGCGGCGGCCGCCGACAGCCGCATCGGGCTGCACGTGGCTCAGACGGCCGATGATCCCGGTGCTACGGCTCACGTGGTCTCGGTGAAGCCACTGGTCGGATTCGCGTCGTGGTCGCGGGCGACCTCGGCGGGGATGGGGGCTGTCGGAGCCGACACCGTTGCCGTCACATTGTGCGACCCGGTTCCGACGATAGATCTGTATCTGGTCTGGCGCGGTGAGGAGTCGAACCCCGCGGTGGACGCCTTCGTGAGCTGCATCGAACCGGCGTGATCACTTCAACCCCGATCTGACGAACGCGTCGACGATGTGCCGCTGCAGCACGACATAGAGTAGGAAAACAGGCAGGCAAGCCATTCCGGCGACGGCCATCATCGGACCCCAATCGGTGCCCTCGGTCCCCATGAAACTGCGGAGACCTAGCTGCAGTACGGCATTGCTGCGCTGCAATACCACTGCAGGCCAGAAGTATTCGTTCCAGGAATTGATGAACAGCAGGATCGAGAGCGCCGCCAGTGCAGGTCTGAGGTTGGGAACCACCACCGTCCACAGGATCGACCACGACGAGCGTCCGTCCAGCCGGGCTGCCGAGATGAGTTCCTTCGGGAACCCTGCCATGTGTTGACGAAGCAGCAGCACCGCCAATGCCGAACACAGAGTGGGCATGACCACGCCTGCGAGAGTGTTGATCAGTCCCAGCTGATACAGCAGAACGTAGTTCGGCAACATCGTCACCTGGAACGGCACCAGCCACGTGCCGACGAAGGCGAGGTACAGCACCTTCTGGAACCTGAAGGTGTACATCGCGAAGGCATACGAGGCGAGCAGTGCGATCAGTAGTTGCGCCGTCGACGACGCGAGAGCGACGGCGAACGTGTTGCCCAACAGTCCGAGCAGATCGACCTTCTCGGATGCGTCGGAGTAATTGGCGAGCGAGAGCGGCCAGGGAACGGGTGCGAGTGAATAGACGTCCCCTGGCCTTCGCAGCGATGTCGCGAACAACCAGTAGATCGGGAACACGCAGACCAGTGCAGCGGTGCCGAGCATCAGGTGACCGCGGAGGCGGCCGAAGTCAATCGTCATGGAAAGCAACCTTTTCCGACAGCCAGACCAGTCCGCCGGCAATGGCCCCGAATCCGACGAACAGTACGATCCCCGCAGCGGCGCTCAGGCCGGCATCGAATGTGCGGAACCCGTAGTCCCACAGCAGGTAGTAGATATTCGTCGTCGAGCGAGATGGCCCACCCTGGGTCAGGGTATCGATGAGTGGGAAGGTCCACTGGGCACTGAGGAGCACGGTCATCAGGGCCAGGAACACCAAGGTGGGCGAGAGCAGAGGCAGGACGATCCAGCGGTCGATCTGCGAGTTCGATGCGCCGTCCATTCGCGCGGCCTCCTGATACGAGGTGTCGACACCTGCCATACCAGCGGATACCACCAGCACTGCGAAACCCAGGAAATGCCAACCGGTGATCACGATGATGACGAACTGTGCGGTGTCGGCGTCCTGGATCCAGTTGCGGTCGGACCCGAGGATGCGATTGACGATCCCGGCTCCTGGGTCGAGGAGCCACTGCCAGACGGCCGCGCCGGCAACGGGCGCAATCAGAAACGGCGCGAAAATCAGGCTCTGGTAGATCACCCGCGCCCGTCCGCTCACCGATCTGGTGGCGAACGCGACGATCACCGGCAGTATCAGAGAAAAAGGCAACAGTCCGAGAATGAGAACCACTGTGCGCCAGAGAGAATCCGCTACGTCGGGTAGCTCGAGCAGTCGTCGATAGTTCGCGGATCCGACCGGCACCATCGGAGTCGTCGGTAGGAGATTCCACGAATATGTGGACAGTTCCGCCGCCTGTGCCAAGGGGCGATAGGTCCAGATGATCAACAACGCGACGGCCGGTGTCAGATACAGGTAGGGCTGCGCAGATCGGACCAGGCGCGTCCATCGGGTCTGCAGGGCATGCTTACCGGTGTCCACGGTCTCTACGCCGGCAACGGTGTCCACGGCCGCGTTCGGTGGATCTTCGACGACGACGAACACTCCGGTCACCCGGCCCGGCGTTCGAGATCCGCCAGTTTCTCCAGCATCGACTGCTGAGACCGGTCGTAGACAGTTGCCGACGGTGTCGCATCGACTGCAGTTGCGGTACAGCCCGATTCGAGGAGATCGATTCGGGTGAAGCCGAATCCGCTGAGGCCTCGGTGCCGTCCGGCCGGTGGAGCGGCATCGACCCGGTACGACATCGCTGGTCCGACCCACACCGGAACACCGCCGATGGACCCGGCCCCGGTGTGGTGGGAATGGCCGCAGACGATCATGCGGACATCCGAACCGGCGATCGCCTCCTCGAGATCTGCAGGATTCTGCAGTCGTAGGTGATTCACCGTCACCACCGGCGACGAAATGGGTGGGTGATGCAGTACCAGGATCGAACCTCGGGGAGATGGAACCGTCAATTCCGCTGCAAGCCAGCGTAGTTGATGAGGCTCGATTCGGCCGTCGTGCCTGCCCGGTGTGGAGCTGTCGAGAACTACGATGCGGACACCGTCGACGACATGGACGGAGTCGAACGTGCGATCCGGATCCGAGACCGCGTTCTCGCCCAGGAGCTCTCGACCGAATGCCGTCCGCTCGTCGTGATTTCCCATCGCGTAGATCGTTGCCGCACCGAGAGACCTGGCCACCGGCTCGACCAGTTCGCGCAGCCGACGGTATGCGGCGGGGTCTCCGTCATCGGCCACGTCACCGGAGAAGACCATGGCGTCCACGCGCTGACCCGACGCCATCAGCTGATCGAGAACGCGGGTCAGATTGGCATAGGTGTCGACGCTGCCGTGGACCAGTTCTCCTTCGGCTCGCAGATGCGTATCGGTCAGCTGCACCAGCGTGAATGCAGGCTCCACTCGTGCCGTGTTCACGATGCCGGAAGGAGCGTTGTCGCCTGCTGCTGAGCGGCGGTCAACGTGCCCGCCGGGTCCGCGCCCTGGTACACGGCCGATTCGACGGCGTCCATCATGCCGTCCCGAATTTGCAGATAGTCGTTGCCAGGCATCGAGACCCACGGTTCCATCGTGGCCAACTGCGTCAGATTGGGGCCGATCAACGGGCTCGACTCGGCCCACTGTTCGAGCCCGTCGGGGTCGTCGACCAGTCCGGTACGCAGTGGCAGGTATCCGATTCCCTTCGAGATCGCGGTGTAGGAATCCTCGCTGGTGAGGAACTTGATCAGCTCCCATGATGCGCGCTGCTTCGCTGGATCGGAAGCGAACGTGAACAGCGATGCGCCGGAGTTGGTCGGTACCACGGGGTTCGAGCCGAACGCCGGCATCGTGGTGGCTCGCAGGTCCCACTTGCCCTGCGCGCCCTCGATGAACTTTCCCTGAATTGCGCTGGTTTCGAGGATCATTCCCATGTCGCCGCGTGCGAAGGCCTCGTAACCCTGTTTCTGGTTGAGCTTCGGAGTCGCGCCGGAGTCGACGAGCCTGCGGGCCATGGTGACAGCTTCGACGGCGGGGGCAGCGTCGAACTCGAGCGTCGACCGGTCCTGCGAGATAACTCTGCCTCCGTTGGATCGAACCAGGCTCTGGAAGCACCAGTCTTTGGCCGACTTGGTGAGGCAGTCCAGGTACACCCCACCTTTCCCGGTCTTCGACGCGATGGCCGATGCCGCCGATGCCACCTCGTCCCAGGTGGTGGGCGGCTTCGCCGGATCGAGGCCGGCCTGCTCGAACAAGCTGGCGTTGTAGTAGAAGACGGGAGTCGAAAAGACGAACGGCACTCCGTATGTCGTGCCGTCCCAGTCGGCGAGTGTTCGAGCGGTGGCGGCGTAGGGGTGCGATGCGCCGTCGAAGTTGCGTTGCACCTCGTCCTTGCCGACGAGATCGTCGAGCGATTTCGCCCCCAGCTGATGAATGGTGAAATCGAGGTCACTGAAGCCGAGCTGTGCCACATCCGGTGCTGCCCCGGCGACCATCTGGCTCTGGATACTCGACACCGTGTCCGTCGCGGGATTGGGGCTGTTGCCCTGAGGCTTCTGCGCGGTGACGGTGATGTTCGGGTGCTCGCGCTCGAACTCGGCGATGAGGGTGTCGAACGTATCGGTCCAGGCACCGGCCAATCCGTAGTTGTAGCTCTCGAACACTATCGACACCGGTTGGTCCGGGGCGAGTTCGGGAATCGAGGTCGACCCGGCCGTCGGGCTCGAGGCCGACGTGGTGCCGAGTCCTCCGCAGGCTGTCAACAGGAGCGCGCTCACTGCCAGTGCTCCCGATCCGGTGAGAATGCGTTTCATTGTCGGTACTCCGTTCGATTCAGAGGGATGGTCGGTCATGCGACGAAGAGGGGTTCGCCGGTGCGTGCGGGTGCGTCCTGCGGTACCCAGGTCAGGCGGCGTCCGGTCTCGGGGTCGAACAGGTGCACGTCCACAGGCGCGACCCGAGCTCCGATCGGAGCGCCGACGCGAGCGGTGGACGGTCGAGATGCTCTGATACACAACGTGTTCACGCCGGTATGAATGTGGATCAGCTCCTCGCTGCCGAGATTCTCGACCGCGGTGACGTCCCCGGTCACCGGTGCGTGTGTGTCCGCAATGTGCAGCTTCTCCGGCCGAATGCCGATGGTGACCGGGTGATCGGTGTGGGCCTTCGCCTCGATACCCAGCGCAATGTTCACCCCCGGTGCGATGGCATGGAGTTCACCGCGATGGGCTGTGACGGTGGCGTCGAAGAGATTCATCGGCGGGGCACCGAGGAATCCGGCCACGAAGACCGACCTCGGTGTGTCGTAGAGCTCGGCCGGTGTGCCGACCTGTTCGATACGGCCGTTGTCCATCAGCGCGATTCGCGTCGCCATCGTCATCGCCTCGACCTGATCGTGCGTGACGTACAGGAAGGTCGTGCCGATTCGTCGATGCACATCGATCAACTCGGTACGCGTGGCGCTACGCAGTTTCGCGTCGAGATTGGACAGAGGTTCGTCCATCAGGAATGCGCCCGGATCTCGAACCATGGCCCGGGCCAGAGCAACTCGCTGCCTCTGTCCACCGGAGAGTTCGGCGGGGCGGCGGGAGAGGAGCTCGCTCAGGTCGAGGGCCGCGGCGGCAGTCGCGACGGCGTCGGCGATGTGCTGTCGCGAGAACTTACGCGATCGAAGCGGGAAGCCGATGTTCTTGGCGACACTCAGGTGCGGATAGAGCGCGTAGCTCTGAAACACCATGGCGAGGTCTCGCTCACGCGGCGGTGCGGCGGTGATGTCTTTGCCGTCGAGCAGGATTCGGCCGCTGGACGGCTCGGCCAGCCCAGCGACCAGGCGCAGCAGAGTAGACTTTCCGCAGCCGCTCGGCCCGAGGAGGACCAGGAACTCGCCGTCGGCGATATCGAGGTCCACCTGCTCCAGTGCGTAGGCTGCACCGAACTTCTTGGACACGGACTGGAGTTGTATGCGGCCCACCGAAACCCCTCACATGGTGCTGTCGACATCGATGACGACATGCCACCACCCGGTGGTGTATTCGAGGTGAACTCGGTGCTGCGGTGACGGCGTCACCGGGGGTTGGAACACCGACTGAACTGCATCGATAGGGTTTTGCAGTCGAACGATTGATGCGGTGAGAAAGCGAGAACCTTCCGCGGGGTCCGTATCGGCCCTGTCATACCTGCGCTTTGCGTGCGCGGTACGCGGCAACGGCCGCACGGTTGCCGCAGGTGGTGCTGCAGAATCGCCGAGAACGATTGCGCGAGAGGTCGAGGACGAGGCCGTTGCACTCCGGATCGGCGCACACGTCGAGGCGGGAGAGTTCGTCTGCGCGGATGACGTCGATCATGGCCATGGCGGTCTCGACGATGATCCGCGTCGCCAGCGGACTGTCGTCCGCCACCGCATGAACGTGCCAGTCGAGATCTCCGTGTCGCACCAGTCGCGGCAGTGCCGAGGACTCTGCCAGTAACCGGTTGACCTCGACTACCGCATCCTCGCGGCTGCTGGTGAGCAACGCCCGCAGGGTCGGCCGTAGGGCTCGCACGGCGTCGAGTTCGGCATCGTCTCCGTCGAACCGGCCCGAGTAGCCCTGCTCGGAAATGAACTCGGCCAGCTCCTCGCGTGTGGTCAACGTGTCGGGGTCCTCCGCGGAATTGACCAGTGCCACGGCGGACAGGAGTGACAGTTCCGCGTCATGAGCAAAAAGCATATTGACACCTTACCAAGTCGTTCTCTACTGTCACATGTCATGACGGCCTACACTCATGACGCAAACCAGAATCTTGCGTCCAACCACGACGCTGCGGCACGCTCGCGGCGACTGTCGGGGCTCAGTTTCGCTCTGCTCTCGGCCGCCTCGTTCGGACTCGCGGGCTCGTTGGCCAAAGGGCTGCTCGACGCAGGGTGGACGGCCGGTGCCGCGGTGACCGCGCGGATCCTGCTCGCCGCAGCGGTGTTGTCGATTCCGTCGATCCTGGCTCTGCGGGGACGCTGGGCTCTGCTGCGTCAGAACTGGAAGTTGCTCGCCGCGTACGGCGCGTTCGCCGTGGCCGGGTGCCAGCTCGCATTCTTCAATGCAGTCGGACGCATGGAAGTGGGGGTGGCGCTGCTCATCGAGTTCACCTCGCCTGTCGCCGTGATCGGATGGATGTGGTTTCGTCATCACCAGCGTCCGGGCGGCCTGACCGTGGTCGGCGCGCTGTTGGCCGCGATGGGTCTGGTGCTCGTACTCGACCTGGTTTCCGGTGCCGATATCGACACCCTCGGCGTGCTGTGGGCACTCGGAGCGATGGCCGGAGCGGCCGTGTACTGGGTGTTGTCCGCAGACGAGAGCAACGGACTTCCCCCGATCGTGCTCGCAGGCGGCGGATTGCTTGCGGGTGGGCTCATCTTGCTGCTCGCCGGACTGGTCGGCATCGTGCCGTTCGAGGCCCCGCTCACCGACGTCACTTTCGTCGATGCTGTAGTGCCGTGGTGGGTTCCCATCGTCGGGCTCGGGGTGGTAACGGCCGCGCTCGCCTACGTCCTCGGTATTGCCGCGGGCCGACGCCTCGGGTCGAGGCTGGCGTCGTTCATGGGGTTGATGGAAGTTGTTGCAGCGCTGGTGTTTGCGTGGCTGCTGCTTGGTCAGGCACCGGCTCCGGTCCAACTCGCCGGAGGCGCACTGATTCTGCTGGGTGTCATCGTCGTGAAATCCGGCGAACGCTCGGCCGCGGACGCTCCGATGGAGCCGCTGCAGGGCAGAACCTGAGCGGTCTCCGATCGCGGCTCAGCCGTCGACGCGGCCGAAGACCACCGCGGCCAGAATCGTGTGGGCGCTGGCGATGACGGAGTCGAGTGGTTCGGGCTCGGGCGAGAGCAGCCACTGTTGGGCGATCGTCAGTACCGCCCCCACCAGCCCCATCGCGAGTGTTCGACGGTTCGGCCCGGCGAGGCCCCTGCTGGAACCGACGGTCTCGGCGACCTCGAGCAGAGTCGCGGAGAACGAGGCGGTGGTCTTGCGGTACAACGCGTCGACGACGGGAGAGACGCCCAGGATCTCGACGAAGGCGATGCGGGCCGATTTCGGGTGCTCGGCGACGAACGTGAAAAAGCCCGTCAGGGCTCCCCGGAGCACCTGCTCACTGGAGTCGGTGTCGGCGGCTGCGCCGGCCAGGATGTTCTCGCGCATGTCGTCGGTGGCCCGGGAGTAGGTGGCCATCAGGAGATCTTCGCTGTTGCTGAAGGACTCGTAGAAATAGCGCTTGGTGAGTCCTGCCTGGATACACACCTTCTCCACGGTTGCCGTCCGGTAGCCGGAGGTGCCGAACACCTCGACGGCGGCGTCGAGCAGCCGTGTGCGGCGTTCTTGCTGCCGCTGTTGCGGGGGCGCGCCGCGGTAGGTGCGGCCGAGTTCACTGTGATCTGTAGTCACAGGAAGATCTTGACACCGCTCGGTATCAGATGCAAAGTGTTCGCAGGCATGAATTCCTATCGAGGGGGACACCATGGCGGCGTCGACGCTGCGAAACAAGGTTGTGCTGATCACCGGCGCGGCCCGGGGGATCGGGGCCGAGACGGCGCGGGCGCTCGCGAGTCGAGGCGCACAGCTGGTCCTCGTCGACGTCGACGAAGCTCCACTGCGTGAGCTCGAGACCCAACTGAAGGCGACCGCGTTCGTCGCCGACGTCCGGAATCTGGACGATATGCAACGTGCCGTCGACGGTGGGATCGCGGCGTACGGGGGCATCGATCTGGTGCTCGCCAACGCGGGAATTGCCAGTTACGGGTCGATCATGCAGGTGGACCCGGCGTCGTTTCAGCGCGTCATGGACATCAACGTGATGGGCGTGTTCAACACGGTTCGAGCTGCACTGCCGTCGCTGATCGAACGACACGGCTACATACTCGTGGTGTCCTCGCTCGCCGCGTTCACCCCATGCCCCGGCTTGGCGGCATACAACGCCAGCAAGGCCGCGGCCGAGCATTTCGCGAATGCGCTTCGCCTGGAGGTCGACTACCGGGGTGTCGACGTCGGGTCTGCGCACATGGCGTGGATCGACACTCCGATGGTGCAGGATGCCAAATCGGATCTCACGGCTTTCCAGGATCTGCTCGCGGTCCTACCCGGCCCGCTCGGCAAGACGATGACCGTCCAGCAATGCGTCGACGCGTTCGTCGACGGCCTGGCCAAGCGCAAACGCCGCGTCTACGTGCCGCGGTGGGTGGGCGCAGCCTCCTGGTTCAAGGCAGTCATCACCTCACGGGTCGGCGATCGCGCCATGCTCGCGCACGTTCCGACGATCCTGCCGAAGATGGACGAAGAAGTAGCGAGCCTGGGTAGATCCGAAAGCGCCCGCAACAAGACCACCTGATCCACCACACCGAAGGAATCGTTGCCGACATGACTGCCGTACTGCCTTCCCCCGAGGTCGATGTCCTCATCATCGGTGCGGGACTGTCCGGGATCGGTGCTGCGCGCCATCTCGGGCACGACCTGCCCGGCAAGACCTACACGATCCTCGAAAGCCGTGGCGCGATCGGCGGAACGTGGGATCTGTTCCGCTACCCCGGCATTCGCTCCGACTCGGACATGTACACCCTCGGATACAGCTTCAAGCCGTGGATGGGCGACAAGTCCATCGCCGACGGCACCGATATCCGCGAGTACATCGTCGAGACGGCCCGAGAAGCGGGGGTCGACAAGCATATTCGGTTCCATCACAAGGTCGTCGCACTCGAATGGTCCAGCGAGCAGCAATTCTGGACGGTGACCGCGCAGCGCACCGACACCGATGAAACGGTCACCATCACTGCGTCTTTCGTGTTCTCCTGCAGTGGCTACTACAACTACGACAAGGGCTTCACCCCCGAATTCGCCGGCCAGGAGAACTTCGGCGGTCAGGTGATCCACCCGCAGCACTGGCCCGAGGACCTGGACTACGCGGGCAAGAAGATCGTCGTCATCGGCAGCGGTGCCACGGCGATCACCCTGGCACCCAATCTCGCCCAGGACGCCGAGCACGTCACCCTGCTACAGCGATCGCCCAGCTACATCCTCTCGCTTCCCTCGAAGGATCCGATTGCGCAGACGCTGCGTCGTCGGCTGCCGAAGAAGTTGGCGTACAGCGTCACTCGTCTGAAGAACGTGTCGATGGCGATGCTGATCTACTCGCTGAGTCAGAAGTATCCGGAATTCATGAAGAAGCGAATCCGCAAATTGCAGGAGGGCTGGCTGCCGAAGGGGTACGACCTCGACACCCATTTCACTCCGTCCTACAACCCGTGGGATCAGCGGCTGTGTCTGGTGCCGGACAACGATCTGTTCCGCGCCATCCGCAAGGATCAGGTCTCGATCGTCACCGATCACATCGACACCTTCACCGAGACCGGACTGAAATTGAAGTCCGGACAGCAGCTCGACGCCGATATCGTCGTCACCGCAACGGGATTGAACCTCTCCGCCCTCGGTGGTGCCCAGTTCCGAGTGGACGGCAAAGACATCGACCTGCCCAGCACCATGGCCTACAAGGGCATGATGCTCACCGGGATTCCGAACTTCGCCTTCGTCGTCGGCTATACCAACGCGTCGTGGACGCTCAAGGCAGACATGGTCTCCAACTACGTCATGCGACTGCTCGCGCACATGGACGACAACGGGTACAGCACCGTCGAACTCGAGCGCGACCCCTCCGTCGGTGAGGAACCGTTCCTCGACTTCGCTGCCGGCTACGTGCTGCGCGCGGTGGACAACTTCCCCAAGCAGGGGAGCGAAACCCCGTGGAAGCTGCGGATGAACTACTTCCGGGATCTGCCGGTGCTGCGCTACGGCAAGCTCGTGGACGGTGCCATGAAATTCGGGCGACCCCGCTCGAAGGTCTCGATCGGATCCTGACGGGAATTACGCCCGTCAGCTCGGTGAGTCCTTGTACAGCAGGGACTTCGGCGTGGCCGGTCCCGGCGTGGCAATAGTGCAGTGACCTACCGGATGCGACCCTCGCGGAGCGTGCGCTCCGCGAGATCGCGCAGAGGTCCGGTCAGTGCCGAGTCCCCGACTCGGCATGATTGCTCGCCGACCGACACCTTCCACACGAACGTGTCGCGAGCATCCGAGCGGTCCGCGTCGGCGGCTTGTTGATCGGCAAGGTACGGCTGCGCTGCCTCGACCAACGATTGCCACTCGGGCGCGTCGGTCTCGACGATCCCGCGCTTGGACATGCCCGCGACGCCGCCGGTTCGCAGTACCTCGATGCGCAGACTCATCTGCTGTGGATCACACCCGATCGTCGCTCGACTTCCCTGATGTCTCGACTCCCACGGTAGACCACCCCGTGGCCACCGCCCTGACAACGTCGGAACCGGACCCGAACCGCTTGTTCGCTGCCCTGAGTGTCGCGGCCGCGAAACCCGAGAAGTTCACCGTGGGGGCGAGCCCACCGAGGGTCATCGTGTCGAACCAGACCTGACCGACTCGATCCCATGCCGGACCACCCAACGTGGTGGCGGCGACGGCGAACGCACGATTGGGGATACCCGAATTGATGTGCACGCCACCGTCGTCCTCGGTGGTGACGACGAAGTCGTCCATACTCGCCGGCTGCGGGTCCTTGCCGAGTACATCGTCGTCATAGGCGGTACCGGGCTCGAGCAACGATCGCAGGGCCTTGCCCTGGACGGCGGGGAGGAACAGGCCCTCGCCGATCAGCCACGATGCGTCCTCGGCGTTCTGCTTCTTGGTGTATTGCTCGACGAGTGCGCCGAACACGTCGGAGACGGACTCGTTCAGTGCACCTGATTGATCCTTGTACTCGAGCGGACTGGTGTACTGCGTGAAACCATGGGCGAGCTCGTGCGCGATGACGCCGACCGAGACGGTGAATCGACCGAACACCTCGCCGTCCCCGTCGCCGAACACCATGCGTGAGCCGTCCCAGAACGCGTTGTCGTAGTCCTGGCCGTAGTGCACCGTCGCATCGAGCGGCAGGCCACTGCCGTCGAGACTCGAGTAACCGTAGACCTCCTCGAAGAACGCATACGTCGCGCCAAGACCGTCGTACGCCTCATCGGTGGCGGCATCGCCGGTGGGGTCCTCGCCCTCGGACCGAACCTGCTGGCCCGGTAGGTCACGGGTGGACTTCGCGTCCGAGATCGTGCGTTCGAGTGTGCCGTCGGTACTCGGGGCGATGGCCGTGCGGGCCTGCACCACCTCACGTCCGGCGCGCATCTCGCGATCGGCCAGCAGCGTGGCACGGGCCCCTGCTCCCTGCAGCCGCTCGAGGAGAAACGGTGGCACGACCGGATGGAAGTGGAATGGGCGGAACGAATCGGAACCGGACACTGACGGCATACATGACCCCCTACGAGTTGGCGTGCACCCAGTGTGCCCGAGGGGACCGACAGGCCGCTGAACTCCCGCCCTGCCGATCACCGCGTCGGCATGGTCGGTGGGGCCGGCGTCGAGTGGGCGTCAGAATCGACGACGCAGGCGCATTCCGATGGGGCGGCCGTCGGGGTCGACGAACAGCCGGTACGCGAGTGCTGCGAGTCGTTGTTGCCACACCGGCGGCACCGAGATCTCGTGTAGTCGAAGCCGTCCTGCCGGACGTGGCCCCGACGAGGGGTTTCGGTGCCAGTTGTCGAGTGCGGTGGTGCTGGCGGAGATCACGTCGAAGAACTGCTGCGGATCCACCAGGTCGGCGTCGTCGCCGTCGGCGCGGCCGAGATGTTCGCGGGCCAGCTCCAAGCGCAGGTTCCGGGCGTGGACGCGGGCACCGTCGCCCAACCCGGCGGGATCGAGTGGCTCGCGCGTATCACGGGTGTCGTCGATGATCGCCGCCGTCAACTCCGAATCGTGAGTCCAGGAGCGGCGATTGAAGTTGTCCGAACCCACTGCGGTCCACACGTCGTCGATGATGCAGACCTTGGCGTGTACGTATACCGGTATGCCCCGGTCGTTTTCGATATCGAGTACCAACACTCGGTCGCCGCCGGCAGCGCGGATGACCTCGAGCGCAGCCGAATGTCCCAGCAGCGCAGAGGGAATGGTGATCGGGCTGTCGTCGTCGAGATGTTTGGGCACCACCACTACCAGTTTCAGGTTCGGTTTGCGCCGCAGCGCCGCCGCGAACACTCGAGCGACGTCGACCGACCACAGGTACTGATCCTCGATGTAGATCAGCTCGCTCGCCCGATCGAGGGCCTTCGCATACGCCCGGGCGGCGCTGCGCTCGCCCTTCGTCGCGAAAGGGTAGGCGGGGCGTCGCCGTGGATACGTGCGCAGCAACTGCACCGAGCAGGTCCCGACCGGTTCCGGGGGATCCGACACCGGTGGCAGCTCCGAGGGCTCACGCGTCACTCCGCGCACGAAGTCGGGGATCGCGTGCCACGGCAGGCGTGACAGCGCGGACGGGTCCTCCCAGCGTTCGCGAAACACGTCTTCCACATCTCGTACCGACGGCCCCTCCAGTTGCACCTGCACGTCGTGCCAGGCCGGGATCTCGCCGTACTCGGGTGGAAAGGGCCGCGACACCGGATCGCCGAAGTGGTTTCCATCATCGCGTCGGGCACGGGCGAGATCGATACCACCGACGAACGCAACGTCCGATGCCTCGGGCCGTCGATACCGGACGACGACGAACTTCTGGTGGTGGCTTCCGAGTGTCAGCACACGTTGGTCGAGGATCATCTCGCCGCCGGCTTCCTCGAGGCGCAGCGCGAGCTTGCGGTTCTTCGGGCCGGTGTAGCCGAGCGTCTCCATGTGCGAGCGCCACACCATTCCCTTCACGACGCCGCCGCGGTGGGCAACTGCGGTGAGTGCGTCCTCCACGGACACCCCGTCGTCGGTGAGCAGCTGCTCCGGGTCTCCGCGCCAGTCGGCGAAGAACACCAGATCACCGCGTTCGGCCTCTTCCAGGGCACGGGCGAGCGCCGCGAAGTACGTCTTGCCGTGCACGAGATTCTCGACGCGGTTGCCTTCGGTCCAGGGTGCGATTCGGGTGTCGTCGTTGCCCCGTTCGGTCGCCGTGAGGAACCATGGGTGCCCCGGATCGAACTCCCGCGCGGGAGCGATCAGGGCTGAGGTGGATCGGCCGAAGCGTTCGGCGATACCGTCGACGACGAGCCGGATGCGCTGCACTATCACTTCCGCATCATTCCATCCGGTTTGAAGCAGCGACAGGGCGGGCACCCGAGCCACATGACTCAGGTACCCAACGTCACGCTCAGAAACGGCAAGCTGATTCCGCAGCTCGGCTTCGGCGTGTTTCAGATCGATCCCGACGAGACGGCCAAGGCAGTGGAGTCCGCCCTCGAGATCGGCTACCGCCACATCGACACGGCCGAGATGTACGGGAACGAGAAGCAGGTCGGCGAAGGCATCCGGAACTCGGGCATCGACCGAGACTCGGTGTTCGTCACCAGCAAGCTCAACAACGGCTTTCACCGGCCCGATGACGCACGCAAGGCTTTCGACAAGACTCTCAGCGATCTCGGCACCGATCATGTGGATCTGTTTCTCATCCACTGGCCGTTGCCCACCCGCTACGACGGCGACTTCGTCTCCACGTGGAAAGTGTTGGAGGAGTTCGCCGCTGACGGCCGAGCGCGAAGCATCGGCGTCTCGAACTTCCAGCCCGCGCACCTCGACCGGCTGGCACAGGAGACCGAGACGGTTCCCGCCGTCAACCAGATCGAGGTACATCCCTACTTCGTCAACGGTGACGCCTGGGCTTACGGCCGCGAACATGCCATCCCCACCGAGGCGTGGTCGCCCATTGCGCAGGGCAACGTTCTCGACGACCCCGAGTTGAAACGGATCGCCGAGGAAACAGGAAAATCCACAGCTCAGGTGGTTCTGCGCTGGCATATCCAGCGCGGAAACATCATCTTCCCGAAGTCGGTGACGCCGGAGCGGGTCAAGGCGAACTTCGATATCTTCGACTTCGAGCTCAGCGCCGCCGATGTCGACGCGATCACCGCATTGGACAAGGGAGAAGCAGGTCGAAACGGGCCCAATCCCGATACTTTCGACATGATCCCGGACTAGCACGTAACACTGTGGGCTCGAACGTCATCGGACGTTCGAGCCCACAGCCACGTCATGGCAAGGTCAGCGCGGATCCGGTTGCGGCGAGCACCTGCTCTGTCGTGACGCCAGGTGCGAGCTCGGCAAGGGCCAGAGACCCGTCGCCGACCACGTCGATGACCGCGAGGTCGGTGATGATGCGATCGACGACGCCTTGCCCCGTCAGTGGCAGCGTGCACGAGTCGAGAATTTTCGGGTTGCCGGCGCGGTCGGTGTGCTCCATCACGACGATGACACGCCGAGCGCCGTGGACGAGGTCCATCGCACCGCCCATGCCCTTGACCATCTTGCCCGGCACCATCCAGTTGGCGAGGTCGCCGTTGCGCGAGACCTGCATGCCGCCGAGTACCGCTGTGTCGATGTGTCCGCCGCGAATCATCCCGAAGCTCAGTGACGAATCGAAATACGCGGCACCGGGATTGACGGTGACCGTCTCCTTACCTGCGTTGATCAGATTGGCGTCGACGGCGTCCTCGGCCGGGTACGGCCCGGTGCCGAGGATGCCGTTCTCCGAGTGCAAGGTGACTTCGACCTTGTCGGTCAGGTACCCCGGGATCAACGTCGGCAGGCCGATCCCGAGATTGACGTATTCTCCGTCGACCATCTCCGCTGCGGCGCGTTCGGCCATCTGGTCGCGGGTCCATCCTGCTTTCATGCTCGAACTCCTGAACTGACGGTGCGCTTTTCGATGCGTTTGTCCTGTGGCCCGGTGTGCACGATGCGTTGGACGAACACTCCCGGGAGGTGTACCTGTGCCGGGTCGATCTCGCCGGGCTCTACGAGGTTCTCGACCTGCGCGATGGTGATCTTGCCTGCCATGGCGGCGAGAGGGTTGAAGTTCATCGCGGTTTTGTCGAACACGAGGTTGCCCGCGGTGTCTGCTGTTTCGGCGTGAACCAGTGCAAAGTCCGCGTTGATCGATTCCTCGAGAACATAGCGCTTGTTGCCGAACACGCGAGTTTCTTTGGGAGGCGATGCAATCGAGACCGAGCCGTCTGTGTTGTACCGCCACGGCATTCCGCCGTCGGCGATCGGACTGCCGACCCCGGCGGGGGTGAAGAATGCGGGAATTCCGGTGCCGCCTGCGCGTAGGCGTTCGGCGAGGGTGCCCTGCGGAGTGAGTTCTACTTCGAGTTCGCCGGCGAGGTACTGCCGGGCGAACTCCTTGTTCTCCCCGACGTAGGAGGCGGTGACGCGACGAATACGGCCGGCCGTCAGCAGAATTCCGAGTCCGTAGCCGTCGACTCCGCAGTTGTTGGAGAACACTTCGAGTTCGTCGGCGTCGGTGTCTGCGATGGCCTCGATGAGGGCGTCCGGGATGCCGCACAGCCCGAAGCCGCCGACCGCGATGGTCGCCCCTCGGCCGATGTCCGCAACCGCCTCGGCGGCGGACGCGTAGGTCTTGCGTGTCACTGGAGCTCCTGACGTGTTCGTTGAGCAAACAATGTCTCTAGTGAACCTGACCAGCTGTTATATCGGGAGTTTTGCCCGAAACTGCTCGTTCGTCGAACATTCTCGGACCATGCGTCCACTCAGTGGACGTATGATGCGGCGGTGACGTCACCAGATGCCAACGCGAGTGTGATTGGAAAGATCTGCGCACTGCTGCGCGCGGCAGGAGGCGAGGAGCCGTCGGGTTCCTCGACCACTGCGCTCGCGCGGGCGGCCGGTATTGCGCGCCCAACAGCGCACAGGCTGCTGTCCTCGCTGGCCGGCGAAGGATTCGTCGACCGAGATGCCGCAACCGGCCGCTGGTCGCTCGGACCCGAGATGTATTTGCTCGGATCGATGGCCGCGGTGCGCTACGACATCACTGACCTGGCCCGAAATATCGTGCAGCGCTTGGCTGCCGAGAGCGGAGAGAGTGCCTTTCTCTCTGCACGCCGGGGAACGGAGACGGTGTGCCTGCTCCGAGTGGAAGGGAGCTTCCCGCTGCGCTCGCACGTGCTCTACGAGGGGATACGGTTTCCGCTCGGGGTTGCGTCAGCCGGGTTGGCGATTCTCGCGCACCTGCCCGACCGCGAGCTCGACGGGTATCTGAGTCGTGTGGATCTGGTACCCGAGTGGGGTGAAAGCCATTCCAGCGGAGAAATTCGTCGGCGCGTCGCAGAAACTCGGACAACGGGATTCGCCGTCAACCCGGCTTTGCTGGTCGAAGGTAGCTGGGGCCTTGGTGCCGCCGTGTTCGATCGCGCCGGCCAACCCGCGTGGGCGCTGAGCTTGACCGGCGTCGAAACCCGGTTCCGCGAAGACCGGCGCCGGGAACTGGGCACGCTACTACTCGATGCGGCTCACCGCCTCACTGTTCAACTCGGTGAGCGGCGCAACTGAGTGAGCGGCTGACTGGGCGATGCAGCTCTCGCTCGTCAGCTGTCGAGTTCGTCGAGAATGTCCGCGGCATCCTGGCTCCCGGCCGCCGCCAATCTTGTCAGTTCGAGGCGATCGCCGCGTTCGCCGGCCAGTTCGACGAGGATATCGAGGGCGTCGCTGCTGCCGGCTTCGGCGAGGGAGCGGAGTTCGTCGAGGTCGTTTCGCTCGCCCGCACGTTCTACCAACTCGTCGACGGCGTCCTGATCGCCGCCGCGCGCGCGAGCTCGCAACTCGGCAAGTTCGGATGACGTTGAATCGGGCTCGGTCATGAGTTGGAGTGTAGAACGACTGTCGGCTGGATGGATATCTGCAGCTCAGGATTGCTTTTCTCAGCGACGGGATCAGTGAATCCATTTGTGTCGGTGGTGTCGTTTACTCTTCCTTTCAGTTCGAACATACGTTCTTGTTCGGTTCACTGGGGGGTGAAGATCATGGCGGTACCGACGGTGTCGTTGGAGGCGTTGGCCGCTGCCGCGCGGGAGGAGAATCGGCACGCGGCTCGCAAGATCGCCGCCTGCTACCGCGTGCACACCGACTGGATCACCCGCGATACCGAGCACAAGCATTACAGCCGCTACGGGCGCACCGAGATGGCGTTGGCGTTGGGATGCTCGGCGACCGTCGCCGAGGGATACATCTCGGTCGCAGTGGCCCTGCACACCCGCCTTCCGCTGATCAAGGACGCGTTCGAGGCAGGCGAGATCGACTTCCCGCGGGTGCGGACCGCGTGCCGGATCCTCGACAACCTCTCCGACACCATCGTCGCCTCCGTCGAGGGCGAGGTCGTCGACGCGGCCCGCCGCTCGTCCCCGGGCCCACTCGAGACACAGATCTGGGACATCCTGCTGCGCGTGGCACCGCAGGAGGCAGCAGCACTACGGAAGTTCGCGAAACGATTCCGCACCGTCACCTACAGTCCCGCCGGTGAGCTCGCCCGCATCCGGGCCGAGCTCACCGCCCCCGAGGCCGCCGCCGCGTGGCAGCTGCTCGCCGAGATGGCCGATACCGTCTGCCCGAAAGATCCACGTGGCAGACAGGAACGACTGTGCGATGCGTTCATGGCGCGGATGCACGGCGAACCGCGCCTGGAGTGCCTGTGTCAGCGCACCGACTGCCCCCGAGCTGGAGCGGTACCGGCGGATCGGCGACGGCCGTTGACGATGATCACCGTCGACATCGCCACCCTCATCGGACTCCTCGCCAACCCCGCCTACCTGGCCGGGCATGGTTGCATCGACCCCGAGTTGGCGCGAGAACTCGCACGCAACAGCACCTGGCAGATCCTGCTCACCGACGCCGTCACCCTCGCCGAAAAACTCGGACTCGCACACCAGAACCCGGAAACCAGACAATGGGAACGACACACCGACAGCGAAAAAACACCGGCCGCACCCTCACCCGAGACAGCGACGGACACAGACGCAGACAGGGACCCGGACACGGCCGCTGATGCAGATGCTGATGCTGATGCTGATGAGGGGATCGCATCGGCCAGCACACCTGCAGCCGAGAACACCCCGGAAACCGGACCAGCAACACCGCCTGCACCGGCAGACGAGACCGAGGAGACCGAGGAGAACAGCGAGTCCGCAGATGAGTCCGAAGAGGCCGAGCGGAAAGGCGAGACCGAGGGGAACGGCGAGTCGACACCCGCATGTGCGACCGATCCGTCCGCAACTCCCGCCCCAGACGCCGATCCTGTCCGGAAGCACGCGGCAACACGCGTAGCGGTACCTGCACCCGACCCGCTAGCGGAAGCACCATCGGCCACCGGCCCTGAGGCAGATGCGGCGTCCGAACCCACATCAGCTGAATCCGCGTCAGCTTCACCGAAGTATTCGGAATCGGACTCGTCCACAACAACATTAAGCTCCGCGCCATCCGACCTGAGGCCAGTCAACGACCCAGCACCAGAAACACCACCAGCACCAGCACCAGCACCAGACTCGACGGCCGCGACAGCCAGCGAGACTTCACGCCGGCATCGCCTGCAATCGCTGGCCTCCGCCGCCGCGAGGTTCTGCACCCACACACCCGTCGGCAAGGGCACACGGCACAGCTCTGCCCTCGACCTGCCCACCCTCGACCTGCCCACCCTCGAAGCGGCGACAAGCAATCACCCGGATCGCGCAACACACCGCACACCCTCCGGCATCTACCTCGGTAATGCGTCCCTCACAGCCGCCCTCGAAGCGGCCATCGCCGCCGACCCCACCCTCGGACGCTCCGTCGGACGCGACCCCCTCACCGACCGAGCCCTGATCTACCGACCCGACGCCCTCACCACCGCCGCCGTCCGCCTCCGCGACCGACACTGCCGCTTCCCCGACTGCCGCCGCCCCGCCGCACACTGCCAACTCGACCACATCACCGCCTTCGACCACACCAACCCCTTCGCCGGCGGCTGGACCACCCTGAGCAACCTCCAATGCCTCTGCGAATACCACCACACCGTCAAAACCGTCGGCTACTGGAAAGCCACCATGCTCCCCGGCGGCGCCATCCTCTGGACCTCCACCTCGAAGACCACCCGAATCACCCTGCCCGCCAACGCAACCACCATCCCGATCCTCGGCAACGACCTGCGACCAGACATCCCCACCCAACCCCGACGATCCGGCATCATCGCCTACCCCCACCCACCCGACAACGAACAGTCCGACACAGACGACACAACGACACCACCGTTCTAGAAGGTGCTGCCATGCGGACTCGAGTCACCAACCAACCTCGATCAGACCAGCTGCTGAATGTGATCGCGGGTGAATTCGATGCGCTCGTCGACGCGGCCGTCGCCGACCTTGTTCACCCACTCCGGATCTGCCAGCAACGCACGCCCGACAGCCACGAGATCGAACTCCTGGTCCTCGAATTGACGTACCAGCGCATCCAATTCGGTCACACCAGATGCGGCGTCCTCCGACCAGGCAGATGTGAACACCGAATCGAGACCGACCGATCCGACGGTGATCGTCGGTACTCCGGTGAGCTTGCGGGTCCAACCTGCCAGACCGAGCTCGCCGTCCCGTCCGGCGAGCTCGGGGAATGCGGGATCCCAGTGGCGACGAGTCGAGGCATGCAGTACATCCACTCCGGCGTCGACGAGGGGAGTGAGTACCCGTCCCAGTTCCTCGGGGTTCTGCGCGATCCGGGCGTCGAAATGATTGCTCTTCCATTGCGAGAATCGGTAGACGATCGCGAAGTCCTCGCCGACAGCCGAGCGAATCGCGGCAACGACCTGCGCGGGAAATCGGATCCGTGCTTCGAGTGAGCCGCCGAACTCGTCATTGCGCACATTTGTTGTAGCCCAGAGGAACTCATCCAGAAGGTACCCGTGCGCACCGTGCAGCTCGAGTCCGTCGAAGCCGGTGTCTCGCGCGTTGACCGCGGCCTGCACCCACTGTGAGGTCAGTTCGTCGAGATCGTCGTCGGTGAAGGCTCGACCGACCGAGGATCCGTCGAGCGCGATACCGGACGGGCTGACGGTGGTGACGTCGGGGAACAAATGTGGTTCGGTGCCGCGCTCGACGCCGAGGTGCCACAGTTGCGGGATGATCGCTCCGCCCTCGGCGTGCACCGCGTCGACCACGGACCTCCATCCGGTGAGGCTCTCGTCGCCGTAGATCCGTGGAACGCGGGTGTGAGGACCGGCCGCCGGGTCGGGAATGTATGTGCCCTCGGTGATGATCAGGCCGGTGCCGCCTGCGGCGCGCTTGCGGTAGTACTCGGCGACATCCGGGCCGGGAATGCCGTCCGGTGAGAATGCCCGCGTCATCGGTGCCATCGCGAAGCGGTTTCGCAGCCTCAGCGACTTGACCTCGAACGGCTCGAACAGCCCGGCAGTGGACAGATGCTGTGTTGTGGATGCAGTTTCGGTCATGCCTGCGCAAACCTGGCACGACACCGAGCTATTTCCACTGCAAGGCTGTTAGCGTCGGAGCCTTATGAACCCCTCGCCGCTGATCTCCGCCACCGAACTGCACGATCTCTTCGAGATGGGACGGGCCCCGGTCGTCCTCGATATCCGGTTCACGCTGCAGACCGGCAGCGACAGATCAGGGTACGAGGCAGGTCATATTCCGACCGCGCAGTTCATCGACCTCGACACCGATCTGGCAGCGCCGCCCGATCATCGTGGCCGCCACCCGCTGCCCGACGTGGAGACGTTCGTTGCCGCGATGCGAGGTGCCGGGGTGAACAACGACTCCCCGGTCGTGGTCTACGACGGAGGTCCAGCCACCGCCGCAGCCCGCGCATGGTGGCTACTGCGCTATCACGGTCACCCCGACGTGCGCGTGCTCGACGGTGGATTGGCGCGGTGGGTCGCCGAGGGATATGCCACCGGCACGGAGCCGTCGATCGTTGCCGCCGGATCGTTCACAGCCCGGTCGCCCCTTGCCCGAGTCCTCGATGTCGACGATGTGCTCGACTTCGCACGAGAGAACATCCTGCTCGATGCGCGCGCTCCCGAACGATTCCGTGGAGAAGTCGAGCCGGTGGACCCGGTGGCAGGACACATCCCTGGTGCGGTCAATCGGCCGACCACCGAGAACGTCGATTCGGATGGACGTTTTCTGTCCCCCGAAGTACTCAATGGCACATTTGGTGGACTGGTGCCGGAGGGGAAAGACGTCGCCGTCTACTGCGGGTCCGGTGTGACCGCCGCACATCAGATCCTCGCGCTCGAACTCGCCGGTATCGATGCTGCGTTGTATCCGGGCTCGTGGTCCGGGTGGATCACGGATCCGACGCGTCCGCGAGCCTGACGCAAGCCCTCTGAGCAGCAGTGATATGCATGGAGGGTTGAACTTGAATCTGACTTCAACTATACCTTGGGCATGAAGGTTGAAGGCAGAGTCGCCATCGTCACCGGAGGTGGAGGCGGAATCGGCGGGGCCATCGCCGCCCGCCTCTCCGAGAACGGCGCTCGCGTCGTCGTGTCCGACCTGGACGAGGACACCGCTGCATCGGTGGTCGACGCCATCGAACGCAACCGGCCGAACACGGCCGTCGCGGCCGCAGCCGATGCGTCGAGCATCGAGGATATCGAGCGCCTGATTGCGCTGGCCGAGGATTCGTTCGGCCCCGTCGATCTCTACTTCGCCAACGCCGGCATCAGTGGCGCACCCGGGCTCGACGCCTCGGAGAAGGACTGGGACCTGTCGTTCGACGTCAACGTCCGCGCGCACATCCGCGCCGCGCAGCTGTTGGTTCCGGGGTGGCTCGAACGCGGTGAGGGCTACTTCGTCAGCACCGCTTCGGCAGCAGGCCTGCTCACCCAGATCGGTTCTGCGACCTATGCGACGACCAAGCATGCCGCCGTCGGATTCGCCGAGTGGCTCAACGTCACCTACGGCAACCGGGGCATTCGCGTCAGCTGCTTGTGCCCGATGGGTGTCAACACCAAACTGCTCTACGAGGGTCGTGAATCCGGAGATGCATTGGGAGCAGCCGCAACTGCTGCGGTGCTCAGTGCCGGTGCCGTGCTCGAGCCCCTCGACGTCGCCGATGTGGTGCTCGATGCGATGGACCGCGAGCAGTTTCTGATTTTGCCGCACGAGAACGTGCTGGACATGTACCGCAACAAGGGTGCCGATTACGACCGGTGGTTACGCGGCATGCGTCGCTACCAGGACAGCTTGCTCGACAACCGACAGGGGAACTGAAGTCGTGACATTTTTCGAGACCAGCGAGCGCGCGAAGAAGTACGAGTCGGATCTGTTGGAGTTCATGGACTCTCACATCTACCCGGCCGAAGCGGTCTACGAGCAGCAGATGCTCGAATCAGGAGATCCGCACTTTCATCCTCCCATCCTCGAGGAACTGAAGAAGGAAGCGCGGTCGCGGGGACTGTGGAACCTCTTCCACCCGCACCCCGAGTGGGGCCCGGGTTTGACCAACCTCGAGTACGCACCGCTCGCCGAGATCATGGGCCGCAGCCTGCTCGCCCCAGAGGCCTGCAACTGCAACGCGCCGGACACCGGGAACATGGAAGTGTTCACACTGTTCGGCACCGACGAGCACAAAGAGAAGTACCTGAAGCCGTTGCTGGACGGCACCATTCGCAGTGCCTTCGCGATGACCGAACCGGCCGTGGCCAGTTCCGATGCCACCAACATCGCAATGAAGATGGACCGCGACGGCGACGACTTCATCCTCAACGGGCGAAAGTGGTTTGCCTCCAATGCGATGCACAAGAACTGCAAGGTTCTCATCGTCATGGGCAAGACCGACCCCGAGGCTGCGACTCACCGCCAACAGTCGATGCTCGTCGTGCCTATCGATGCCCCCGGAGTGACCGTCGTACGCAACTTGCCGGTGTTCGGTTACGTGGACCGAGAAGGCCACGCCGAGATCCTCTTCGAAGACGTGCGGGTGCCCTCGAAAGACATTCTCAAAGGCGAGGGCGAGGGTTTCGCCATCAGCCAGGCACGACTGGGGCCGGGCCGGATCCATCACGCGATGCGCACCATCGGAGTCGCCGAACGTGCACTGGAACTGTTGTGCACCAGGGCCACTCAGCGAGTGACGTTCGGCAAACCGGTCAGTGAGAACGCCAACATCCAGGACTGGATCGCCGAGGCGCGTATCGACATCGAGATGACCCGCCTGCTGACCCTCAAGGCTGCGTATCTGATGGACACCGTCGGAAACAAGCAGGCCCGCATCGAGATCGCATCGATCAAGGTTGCCGCACCGGCCATGGCGCTCACGATCATCGACCGCGCCATCCAGGTGCACGGCGGCGGCGGTGTCAGCAACGACTTCCCGCTCGCGATGATGTACGCACACGTTCGGACGCTCCGCCTGGCCGACGGACCCGACGAGGTTCACAAGCGCTCCATCGCGCATATGGAGTTGGGCAAATACCGGTGAACACAGGCCACCAATAAAAGGTGAGCCTGTGCTAACTTATCGCGAATGAAACGGACATTTCTTGGGTGTGCTTTCGGCCTGACGGCAGCGGTGACGCTGGTTGCGTGCAGTAGCGGGACCGCTGCCGACGCAGTCTCCGATTCCCGAACCGTCACCGTCGACACCATCGCCGGACCTGTCGAAGTGACCGGCACGCCAACCCGGATCGTCGCGTTCGGTCAGCAGTGGGTCGACGCGCTGCTCGAATTCGACGTCCAACCGGTCGGATACGTCTCGGCCGGATCGAATGGGAACGAGCGCGGTCTCTACCCCTGGCAGACCGAGGTATCGGATGACTCCGTCGCACTCGACGCCGCCGCCGTCGACCAGGCGGGTGGGATCGTTCCGACCGAGGAGATCGCAGCATTGCAGCCCGACCTGATCCTGGTGTCGGGGATAGCGTCGATCGATCCCTATCGACAACTCGGCGACATCGCACCGACGGTCTTCCCGAAGGCGGAGAAGGTCGAGACCTGGGAATCTCAGATCGAGACCCTCGGCCTCGTCTTGGACCGCGAGGACGATGCGCAGCGGATCATCGACGAGGGGCATGCGGTCACCGATGGCATCGCGCAGGATTTCCCGGGTCTTCGCGGTAAGACCGCGGTGCTCTCGCAGTTCGTCTTCAGCACACAGAAGTTGGCTGTTGTCGCGGACCCGAAAGATGGTGCAGCGCAGGTCTTCGGCAGTATCGGTCTGAGCGTGCCCGAGAATCTGGTGAATTCACCCGATATCTCCCATGGCCGTATCGTGCTCAGTCCCGAGCGTCTGGACGTGCTGACGGCCGACCTCGTGGTGATGCTGCCCAACGGCGGCACCCGCGAGGATCTGGAGAAGCTGCCCGGGTTCACGATGCTGCCGGCGGCCACCGGCGGGGGACTGGCTGTCGTGGACTATGCAAGGGTCGTCGGGATCAATCTGCCGTCGAAAGCATCGGTCGAGTTCTCGCTGAACACGATACGGCCGCAGCTCGAGGCGGTGGCCGGTTAGGCGCGAGGGATCGAGCCTGGGTCAGCTCTGTGGTGACCACGCCGGGTCTCGTCCGATGAAGGCCACGAACCTCTCCTGTGCGGAGGCGTCGTCGGACACGGGGACGGCGGGCCCGTACTGCCCGCTCTCTCGCAGCATCTGCTCCATCGGTGCCATCGCCTCGAGGGCCGCCGTGCATCGGTCCCGGCCCAGATCGACTGTGCGGCCGAGAGCTTTGGCCAAGTCCCAGGAGTGCATCCAGATATCCGCGGTGTAGAACCTGTCGATAGCGAGTTCGACGGGCATATCGCCCGTATGCGGATTGCTCAGTACTCGGCCGTCGGGGCGATCGAGGATCGCTTGGATGTCGCAGACGTGTTGTTTCCATGCGGCGGCGGGGTCTGCATCGACGTCGAGAGTCTCGAATTCGATTCCCGCCCCACCGGAGAGAAAGCCCCGGGACCATTCGACGAGGTGCGCGACGACATCCCGTGCGGCCCAGCCGGGTACCGGGCTCGGCCGCAACCAGTCCTCGGAGGTGGCGGACTCGACCAACGCGGTGAACGTGGCGGCGTCGCGCGCATGCTGCCCAGCTGGCCCGGTGAACAGTGCGTCGAGTTTCTCGTAGCCCTCGCGGACTCCGATGTCCATACCACTCGAGAGCATGGCGTCGCGGGTGGCGAAATCGGAGACCACACTCATCACCCTCAATCGGGTACCCCCGCCGTCGCGTCCGGTGAACGAGAGTGTTTCGAGTGCAACGGAATCCGGTTGGCCTTCGTAGGTGAAAGTCCATACGATTCTCTCGTTCGCTCGAACCTCGTGGAAGCTACCGTAGAACGAGGCGATCTCCTCGCCGTCCCGGTCGTTGGCGAATGCCCACGATCCTCCGGTCTGTGCCTCCCACTTGAGGATTCGTGTGGTCAACGACCGCGGCCCTACCCACTGCCGATACAGCTCTGCATCGACGTGTGCCCGAAATACCTGCTCCGGTGCAGCGTCGAATTCTCGAATGATCTCGATGGTGGGCACGCTCTCGTCGGCAATGATCGTGGTTTCGTGCGCGGTCATGACACTTCCTTCGTGTGTGGGGTCTCGGTGTCTGCGATGCTCTCGAGTAGGGCGTCGAGGCGGCGATAGCGTTGTTCTGCTTCCTGGCGATAGCGTTCGATCCACTTGGCCATCAGTCCGAACACCTCCGCGTCCAGGTGCACCGGACGGCGTTGGGCGTCTCTGCTGCGGGTGACCAGACCGGCCTCCTCGAGTACCTTGACGTGCTTGGATACGGCTTGAAGGCTCATGTCGTACGGCTCTGCAAGTTCGCTGACGTTCGCGTCCGCGCCGGCGAGTCTGGCAACGATGTCGCGGCGGGTGGGGTCGGCCAGGGCCGCGAATGTCCTGTTGAGCTGCTCGGTTGCCTCGTCCATGGGTTCCTCGCTTGTTTCGGTAGAGGTGAGCGTAAGCCTCGCTCCGGCCTTGGTCAACCACTTGGTTGAGTACAGTCGATGGCTTATTCTTCTGCCCATGGGTGCGGGCGAAGACATGGTGGAGGATCTTCTCTCTCGAAATCCGGGGCATCCGCTGCGGGTCGCGATCGACGGAGTGACGGCGTCGGGGAAGACGAGTTGTGCGCGTTGGCTGGCGAGTGCCGTTGAAGCGCAGGGTCGTTCGGTGACGCATGTGACCATGGATGGCTTTCATCACCGGCGCGTCCATCGATATCGGCAGGGTCGGACCTCGGCGCTCGGCTACTATCGAGACGCGTACGACTTCGATGCGCTGCTGACGAACCTGCTGATTCCGCTGGGGCCCAACGGAAGTCGTGTCATTCGCCGCCGGATCATCGATCTGGCCACTGATCGGCCGGTGGAGGACGCCCCGGAAATGTTGCCCGCAGATACGGTGGTCGTCGTGGACGGAACCTTCCTGCATCGCCCGCCGCTGCCTGATTACTGGGACTACTCCGTCTTCGTCGACACTCCCATGGATATCGCGCGCGCCCGCGGCATGGTCAGGGATGCGGACGCGCTCGGCGGCGTCGAGGCGGCAGGTAGGGCTTTCGACGAGCGATATCACGCGGCGTGCCGCATCTATCTGGACGAGGTGGATCCGCGTGCTCGAGCGACGCGCGTGCTGCCGTCTATTGACAGCTTGCTGTCACAAGAGTGATGATTGACAGCATCCTGTCAATTGAAGTGAGGTTTGTGCGATGACCACTGTTGCGCTGTACGCCACCGACACCATGGCCGACTGGGAGTATGGATATCTCATTGCCGGACTCGCGATGGCCCGCGAGCAAGTCCCGGATGCGAACCGATTGATCGTTGTGTCGGAAGCGGGTTCGGCCGTCACGACGATGGGCGGTCTGCGAATCACACCCGACTGCGCACTGGCCGATCTTCCCGCCGTCGATGCGTTGATTCTGCCGGGCGCGCAGACATGGAATACCGGCCACGACGCGGTCCTCGGTCTGGCCGCGGATGCCATCGCGGCAGGAACTGCGGTTGCGGCAATCTGCGGAGCCACCTACGGACTCGCTCGAGTCGGCCTGCTCGATGATCGGCCGCACACCTCGAATGCGGCCGAGTTCCTCACGCAGGCAGCGAGTTACCGCGGCGCGCAGCACTACCGAGCGGAGAAAGCGGTATCCGATGGCACCGTCATCACCGCTGGTGCCACGGCGCCGATCGAATTCGCCAAACTGGTGTTCGAGCGGCTGAACGTGTTTCCGCAACCGGTCATCGACGCCTGGCACGGCCTCTACACGACAGGGGAACAAAAGTACTACGACCAACTGTCGGGCCAATGAAACAACGCACTCCGGAAGGTGATGCGCTGACCGCTCTGGTGTTGCCTGTCTTCGAGCTCAACGGCGAATTCCTCGCAGCGGCGCATGACATCACCGAGCCGACGGGTCTGACACCGGCATGGTGGCAGGTACTGGGAGCTACCCTCGACGAGCCCCTGTCCGTCGCCGATATTGCGCGACGCGTCGGGCTGGGTCTGGCCAGGCAGAGTGTGCAACGCACCGCAAATCTGTTGGTCGACAAGGGCTGGGCGGTCTACGTCGACAACCCACATCACAAGCGATCCAAGCTCCTCGAACCCACACCGAAGGGGCGCGAGACCGTCGCCTCCCTGCGGGACGCGCAATACGCATGGTCCGATGCCGTGGGGACGTCGGTGGGCGAGAGCGAATTGCGTTCATTTGCAGCGACCTTGGCGAAGATCCTGGAGGCATCGCGAAACTTTCGCACCGGCAGTGCATAATTCGGTCATGATTGCGCTCGGGGTTCTGCTCTCGGGCTTCGTGTCCGGTCTGCTACTTGCACAATCGAGCGGTATCGACCTCACCGGCGGCGGGTCGATCGGCGGGCTGCTGCTCTCCAGCGGCGGTGGGGTACTTGCGATCGCAGTGATCGCCGCGACCTTGCTCGCATTGTTCGTGCGAGGGAGAACGGCACTCGCAGCCGTCTCGATCACCGCAGTCGTGGCCGCAGGTATTTCAGCTGTGCTCGTGCCCGCCGGCGTCTTCGAGTACATCGCGGTGATCTCCGGGGGCGTCTTGCTGGGCGGTAGTGCAGCGGCGGCTCGCCACTCACGCAGCAGCGAGTCGAAAAGTGTTGGGCTGCAACCTGCTCTGAGCGCGTCCTTCCTCGCCGGACTGCTGACCGCTGGCGGCGTCCTGGCGCTCGAAAGCGACACCCCACGCCGCTACCAGGACTATCTCCTCGAATCGGAGCGCACCACACCGATCGTGATTCCCGTGCTGGCGCTGCTGACGGCCATCGCACTGGCCGTGGCACTGGGACGTGCGACCGCGGACACCGGGACGGGGACAGGCCCCTCGAGTCACGCGGTACCGGGCGTTCATGTGGGTCGAATTGTCCTGGCCGCCGTACTGATTTCAGGATGCGGACTGCTGATCCACTGGCTGTTTCTGCGGCAGCTGTACGAAGGAGGATCCGACCTCGCCGGGCACTTCTACCTGGGTGTGCTCGCAATCCCGATATGTGTTGCGGCAGCGGCGCTTCTACCCGGTCTCGGCGGAACGATGGTGCTCGCCGGCCTCGCTGTGCTCGCCGCCTCGTCCACCGTTCCCGCGGTCGCCGTCGATGTCTCGGCCAGTCCGATCTGGGTGTCAGGTCTGATAGTTGCCACGGCTGCGTCGGTTGCGGCCGGTGCCGCGCTCGCCCTGCGCTGGAAGCATCCGGTGGCAGGCTGTTCGGTGCTGGCACTCGTCTGCGCGACGGCCCTGTTCGATCGTCCGCCGCTGGACAACGTGAACTACGTGGCAGGCCTGGTCGCCTTTCCAGCGGCCGCGGTGTACCTCTACCTCTCGTGCACTCCGGCCGAGCCCTCGTCGTCGACCATCGGTCTCACTGTGCCGGTGGCGATCACAGTGCCGGTGGTACTCACCTACGGCTGGACCGCGTACACCCCTCTGACCTCGATCGATACCAGCACGTTCTCGCCGAGTGTCGATCTGTGGATCTCGACCGGCGTGGCGTTCGCAGCAGTGGTCATTGCAGGGATCGGGATCGAAGCGCTCCACCGGCGTCGACGCCCACTGTGACGGCGGAGGACGGGTAGGACGCGCTCCGACCCGCCGCAGATCGGGCCCGGTGGCAACCCGTTTCGACGAATCGGCAGATGGCGTCGCGATGCGTGATCGACGAGGAGACGCAGCGGTGCACCGGACGGTGATGGGAGTACCGTTTTTTTCATGGCCTACAGATACCTGGGAAACAGCGGACTGAAAATTTCGGAGATCACGTACGGAAACTGGCTCACGCACGGATCGCAGGTGGAGAACGACATCGCCACCGAATGCGTGCGCGCGGCCCTCGATGCAGGCATCACCACGTTCGACACCGCGGATGTCTACGCCAACGGGGCAGCCGAGAGCGTCCTCGGCGACGCATTGAAGGGAGAGCGTCGAGAATCGCTCGAGATCTTCACCAAGGTCTACTTCCCCGTCGGACCCAAGGGCCCGAACGACACCGGACTCTCCCGCAAGCACATCCTCGAAGGTATCGACGCCTCGCTGCGTCGGCTCGGCACCGACTACGTCGACCTCTACCAGGCGCACCGCTACGACGTCGAGACTCCGCTCGAAGAGACCATCGCCGCATTCGGTGACGTGGTCCGTCAGGGCAAAGCCCTGTACATCGGAGTGTCGGAATGGACGGCCGACCAACTGCGTCGCGGGCAGGAACTGGCCCGTCAGAACGGCTTCTCCATCATCTCGAACCAGCCGCAGTACTCGGCGCTGTGGCGCGTCATCGAGGACCAGGTGATCCCGACGTCCAAGGACCTGGGCATCTCACAGATCGTCTGGTCGCCCATTGCCCAGGGCGTGCTCACCGGGAAGTACCTCCCCGGTCAACCCTTGCCCGACGGCTCGCGGGCCAAGGACGACAAGGGCGGCGACAAGATGATCGCGCGCTACCTCGACGACACGACGCTGACTCGGGTGCAGCAACTGAAGCCGATCGCCGACGATCTGGGAATCACCATGGCGCAGTTGGCCGTTGCATGGGTCCTCGCCAACGACAACATCGCCGCCGCACTGGTCGGGGCCTCCCGCCCCGAGCAGATCGCCGAGAACATCAAGGCCTCCGAGGTGACCCTCGAAGCCGACGTGCTCGCCAAGATCGACGATGCCCTCGGCGATTCGGTCGAGCGCGACCCGGGCAAGACGGGCTCGCCCGAAGCGCGACTGGTCTGATCGCCTGAGGGCGCCGGTCCGATCCGAGCAGAGTAGAAATGAGATATGGACACGATCACCGTCGATACTCCTCAAGGCCGGGTGCGCGGTCGGACCGACGCAGGGGTCACTGCGTTTCTCGGTGTGCCGTACGCCGAGGCCCCGTTCGGGACCCGTCGATTTCAAGCCCCCTCGCCTCCGCCGACCTGGGACGGTGAGCGCGACGCCCTCGAACTCGGGGCCACCGTCCCCAAGGTCGGCTACCGGCCGCCGACCAGTGAGATCCTCAGCGAGCCTGTGGTGCCCGGTGAAGACTGTCTGAACGTCAACGTCTTCACCCCTGATGTCGCCGGGTCGGCACCGGTGTTCGTCTGGATCCACGGCGGCGCATTCGTCAATGGCAGCAACGCCATCCCCACCTACGACGGCACCGCCTTCGCCCGAGACGGCGTGGTGGCCGTGGTCGTCAACTACCGACTGGGAGTCGACGGTTTCGCGCTGATCGACGGTGCCCCGGCGAACCGGGGGATACTCGATCAAGTCGCGGCTCTGGAGTGGGTACGTGACCACATCGCGGCCTACGGCGGCGACCCTGCTCGCGTCACGATAGCGGGGGAGTCTGCCGGGGCGATGAGCGTCGGGACTCTGATGTCGATGCCGCGAGCGGAGGGGCTCTTCCGACGAGCGATTCTGCAGAGCGGTGCCGGGCACCACGTCATCACCGCCGAGACCGCTGGAAAGGTCTCCGCGGCATTGGCGTCCTCGCTCGGCGTCGAGGCGACGGTCGAAGGCCTGGGCTCGGTGCCGGTGGACACCCTGGTCGACGCGCAACGCGATCTGTCCGATCGCATCGCGGCGGAGGCTCCGACCGGAGCATGGGGGGAGGTTGCCGTGAACATGATGGCGTTCGAGCCCTGTATCGACGGCGATGTCGTTGCAGAACTGCCGTATTCGCGTATCAGCGAGGGCGCGAGCGCACAGGTGGATGTGCTGATCGGAACCACCAGTGAGGAGCATGCGTTCTTCATCGTTCCGGCGGGTCTGGTGCCGCACATCACCGAGGACTACGTGAAGGCGATCCTGGCCGGGTACCGGGCCGATCCGTCGGTGCTGGACCGGTACCGCGAGCAGTTGCCCGATGCCTCGGCGGGCGAGCTGATGATAGCCGTCATGACCGACTGGTTCTTTCGCATCCCGGCCACACGTCTGGTCGAAGCCCGCTCGGGCAACGCCTATGTCTACGAATTCACTTGGCGCTCTTCGCTGTTCGATGGAGCTCTCGGAGCCTGCCATGCGCTGGAGATCCCGTTCGTGTTCGACGTGCTGCACAAGCCCGAGACCGAGCGCATCACGGGCCCGAACCCACCGCAACAGGTGGCCGACCAGATGCACCGCGCCTGGGTCGAATTCGTGCGTGACGGCTCTCCCGGCTGGGAACGGTACGGGACGGAGCGCGCGGTGATGATGTTCGGCAACCAACCCGGCGTCGCCCTCGATCCGAGACCGGCAACCCGCGCGGTGTGGCACGGGGTGCGCTGAGAGGGGCGCACCCCTGTCCTCCGGCCGCGACTACAGCACCAGTGGGCCGAGCAAGGACAGGACCAGCACGACGAGCCCGCCACCGATTCGAGACGAAATCGACAGGAAGGGCAGCAGTTCCAGGTACAACCGCACGATAGCCCGGTGACGGACGAAAAAGCCGCCAACCAGGTGCACGGAAGTTCGTAGCAGACCACGAACTTCCGTGCACCTGCGTCACCGAAGGTGATGCACTTCCTGCAGCCCGTACACCGGAGTGTCGATGCCTTCGTAGCGCGCCTTGATCTGCAGCGCGAGATACAGCGAATAGTGCCGTGACTGGTGCAGATTGCCGCCGTGGAACCAGAAGTTCTCCTGCTGCGTCGGCTTCCACATGTTGCGCTGCTCGCCCTCCCAGGGGCCGGGATCCTTGGTGGTGTCCGAGCCGAGGCCCCAGCACTTGCCGACCTTGTCCGCGGTCTCCTGATCGATCAGATCGGCGACCCAGCCGTTCATCGAGCCGTAGCCGGTGGCGTAGACGATGAGATCGGCAGGCAGTTCGGTGCCGTCCTCCAGCACGACGCCGGTCTTGCTGATGCGATCCACCTGCCCGGCAACGAGTTTGATCTTGCCGTCCGCAACCAGTTCGGATGCGCCGACATCGATGTAGTAGCCCGAGCCGCGACGCAGGTACTTCATGAACAGCCCGGAGCCGTCGTCGCCGAAGTCGAGCTGGAAGCCGGCCTTCTCCAGCCGATCGTAGAAGTCCTTGTCCTGCTCCGCGATCTGCTGATACACCGGAATCTGGAACTCGTGCATGATCCGGTAGGGCAGCGAAGCGAACGTCAGATCGGCCTTGTTCGTCGTCATCCCGGATTCCACGGCCCGTTCGGAGTACAGGTCACCGAGCGCGATCTCGCACAGCGAATCGGACTTGACGATATGCGTCGAGGAGCGCTGCAGCATCGTCACATCGACGCCCGTCTCGTAGAGCGCCTTGCAGATGTCGTGCGCGGAGTTGTTGGAACCGACCACCACGACGCGCTTGCCGACATAGGCGTCGGGACCGGGATGTTCGCTGGAATGGTGCTGCTCACCCTCGAATTCGTCCATGCCGGGGAAATTCGGAACGTTCTTCTTGCCTGACATACCGGTGGCCATCACCAACTGCTTGGGCCGCAGGATCACTTCCTCGCCGTCCCGGTCGACGACGACGGTCCACTCCTTCGCCGTCTCGTCGTAGGTGGCGGATTTCGCGGTGGTCTTGGACCAGTACGGAACTTCCATCACCTTGGTGTACATCTCGAGCCAGTCGCCGATCTTGTCCTTCGGCGCGAACACCGGCCAGTTCGGCGGGAACGGCAGATACGGAAGGTGGTCGTACCAGACCGGGTCGTGCAGGCACAGCGACTTGTAGCGTCCGCGCCACTGGTCGCCGGGACGCTCGGCACGGTCCACGACGATCGCCGGCACACCCAGCTGGCGGAACCGAGCGCCGAGAGCGATGCCGCCCTGGCCGCCGCCGACGACGAGAGCGTACGGCTGCACGCTGTAGCCGAGTTCCTTCTCCTCGATCTCCTTCTTCTCCGCCCAGTTCTGGGTATCGGCGTTCGAGCCGTGCACCGCGCCCTTGATACGCGACCTGCCCTGACGCTCCTCGTACCCCTTGAGCTCCTGCATCGTGGTCAGCAGCGTCCACGCGATATCGTCGCCGGTATCGGCGTCGACGGTCAGGCGCAGATGCCCCCTGCCCCGGCTGGTCGCGGTTTCGAACTCGATCCATGCCGAGATGACGCCGTCCGACTCGTCGGGGGTCTCGGTGGTGTGAAAGCCCGTCGGATCGGTGTCGTCGAGTCGTTCGGCGAGCATGTCGGCGACGCCTTCGCGGCCCTCGACGGTTTTGATGTTCCACGTGAACGTGACCAGGTCGCGCCAGAAGCTGCTGACGGCGAACATGCCGGCAACGCGGGAAATATCGCGGGCGACCAGCGCTTCCTCGAATTTCGCCAACCAGGCGTCGACACGTTCCTGTGGGGTGTGCGTGCGAGTGATCGAGGCAGGCTCGATGGTCTGGGTCATGAAAACTCCTCGTGACGAAAGTGTGCGCGTTGTGTGACCCAGCACACTCCGATTGTGTGATGGGGTCGAGAGTTGCAGTGGGTTGCAGCGGGTCAGGCCGGTGCGAGTTTCCTCAGTCCGAGCGACTGAAAGCCGACGACGTAGACGAGCGTCCACAGCACCAACCAATCGATGAAGCCCAGCGCGTTGCCGGAGATACCGGCGGCGACGACGGGCTCGTGCAGGACGTGCTCCGCGACGAGGAAGTAGTACGCGAGGAACGTGCCGATGGCCAGCGCGAAGGTCACGAGCGCGCGTGCCGGTGCGGGGAAGCGATTGCCGAAACCGTTGGCCCAGAAAATCATCCAGAAAGCCCAGCAGACGCCGATCTGAGCGGGGAACTGACCGATCGCGCTACCGAGTTCGGCGCTGGCGTCGGAGCCGACGAGCAGCCTCGCCAACGGGACCAACGCGAAGTAGATGGCGGTTCCGACAGCGGCATTGCCGACAGTCGCGGCCAGAGCCGTCCGGCCGCCCCCGCCTGCCAACTTCCACGGCCAGTTGTCGAGAGTCTGGCCGGTGAGGATCACCGAGACGACGATCGAGTAGAACCAGCCGAGCGCAGTGTCCACGGACATCAGTGGGTCGGTGGCCGACAGTGAGACCGACGGCAGCCCGAACACGAAATACAGCGCCAGCGTCGGTACGGCGACGAAGGCAATCTCGCACAGACCGATCAGCGGTTGCTTCATCGGCAGGATCGACCACGGCCAGTGCTGCCAGTTCAGGACGACCATCACCCAGGTGCCGAATCCGAACAGCACGAACAGGGCCCCGGCGAAGTATCCGAGTCCACCGTCTCGGGAGCCGGAAAAATCTGGATACAGCGCCCCGATGCCGCTGCCGAGTATCCAGGTGACGGCGACGGCGAAGACGGCCGTCGAGGCCAGGATGGCGATCCCGCGCATCGGTTGCTTCAGCGAATCGAATCCGGCGAATTCGCAATCGAATCCGATGAACACGATGAACAGGATCGCCCAGAAGAGCGCAGCGTTGAACGGCAGCGGATAGAAATTCCACGGGCTGGTGGTGGGATCTGCCAGTAGGTACCAGGTCGCAAGTGAGACGACCACCACGGCTACGAGATTCGCAAGGCCGAATACGATCCAGTTGCCCTGAGGCGTAGTGACGTTCGGATTCTTCAAGGGGCGGTCTGCGGTTGCGGTCATGGGTGCTCGTTTCGGTGTGGGCGAAGGTGACGCCGTCACTATGAGCTGAATCACACCGGGCCGTCAGGGTTGCGGGAGGTTGCACATGTGCCGACGCAGTGCAACGCGCTGCAACCCTGGCGGTTGTGCTCCGGGTCACATAAACCTGTACGCATCCAATCAGTCAGGAGTGAAAACCGATGCGCGCAGCTGTGTACTACGGCCCCAACAAGGTGGAGATCACCGACGTACCCGAGCCGAATCCGGGTGAAGGGCAGGTCAAGGTCAAAATCGGGTTCAACGGAATCTGCGGAACCGACCTGCACGAGTACTACGCCGGCCCCATCTTCATCCCCACCTCGCCGCATCCGCTGACCGAGCAGGAGATGCCGCTGGTGCTGGGCCACGAGTTCTCGGGAACGATCACCGAACTCGGGAAAGGCGTCACCGGCATCGAAGTGGGTGACCGGGTCGCCATCGAACCGATCTACCGCTGTGGGCACTGCGGGCCGTGCCGCGCCGGCAACTACAACATCTGCGCACAGATCGGCTTTCACGGACTGATGTCCGACGGCGGAATGGCCGAATACACCGTGGTCCCCACCGACATGATCCACCCCTTGCCCGACAATGTTTCGCTCGAACTCGGCGCTCTCGTGGAACCGATGTCGGTCGCCTATCACGCAGCAACGCTGGGAGATCCGAAGCCCGAGGACACCGCGATGGTGTTCGGAGCAGGCCCCATCGGCATCGGCCTGTGGTTCGCACTGCGCGGCAAAGGACTGGACAACGTCTACGTCGTCGAGCCGTCACCGACGCGTCGAGCATCGATCGAAGCCCTCGGCGCGAAGACCCTCGATCCGACGGCCATCGACATCCCGGCCCACATGGCCGATCTCACCGACGGCAACGGTGCCGACGCCATCTACGACGCGGCAGGCGTGCAACCGGCCGTCGAGGCCGCACTCGGTTGCATCGGCGCGCGCAAGCCACTGGTCAGCGTCGCGATCTACGAAAAGCCCTTGACCACACCGCTGCAGAAGCTGGTGATGAACGAGTCGCGAATCCAGGGATCGCTGTGCTACACCTCGGCCGACTACGAAGCCGTCATCGATCTGATGAGCAAGGGCCACTACGACACGACCGGATGGGTGGACAAGATCACGCTCGACGGCGTCATCGACGACGGGTTCGAGGCTCTGCACGCCGGTACGAAGATGAAAGTCCTGGTCGACCCGTCCACCGGAGTGGCGTGATGGGCGCGGTGTTGGTGACCGGTGCCGGTCAGGGAATCGGGCGTGCCATCGCGTTGCGGTTGGCTACGGACGGGCACGACATCGCCCTGGCCGACCTGAACGAGGACAAGATCGCCGGCGTGGCGGACGAGGTGCGTCGAACAGGCTCGAAGGCAACGACATTCGTGGCCGACGTCAGTGATCGCGATCAGGTGTTCGCGGCCGTCGACCACGCGCACAGTGCCCTCGGCGGGTTCGACGTCATCGTCAACAATGCGGGAATTGCGCAGGTCGCCCCGATCGACGATGTTCGTCCGGAGGACACGAAGAAGATATGGGCGGTCAACGTCGACGGTGTGCTGTGGGGAATCCAAGCTGCCGCAGCGAAATTCAGGGCACTCGGACGCAAGGGCAAGATCATCAACGCCTCATCGATCGCCGGTCACGACGGGTTCGCGATGCTGGGTGTCTACAGCGCGACGAAATTCGCCGTCCGGGCGCTCACCCAGGCCGCCGCCAAGGAGTACGCCGCCGAGTCGATCACCGTCAACGCGTACTGCCCAGGTGTGGTCGGAACCGACATGTGGGTCTCGATCGACAAACGATTCGCGGAGCTGACCGGTGCCGCGGTGGGTGAGACGTACGACAAGTTCGTCGGCGGCATCGCGCTGGGGCGCGCGCAAACACCCGAGGACGTCGCGGCGTTCGTCTCGTATCTCGCCGGACCGGACTCGGACTACATGACCGGTCAGGCACCGTTGATCGACGGTGGCCTGGTCTATCGCTGAGCTGCTGCGATCCCACCCCCTGTCGTATCACTGTGTGAGTTGGAGCACAATTGAATGTGATGACGCAGTCGACAGGCCCCGAACCTGCGCTGGCGGCCGGTGAAGACCCGCGCCGCTACGCGCAGATTCTCACGGCCGTGTACGACGCGACCATGAACGGCGGCAAGTCCCCGGCACGTCCCCGCGAGGTCATCGGTGACTCGTGGCGGCGGCTGCAGACATTGGGCATCGACCCCGAGCTCGGCAATCCGGCCGAGAAACAGATGGACGCCTGCGACCTCGAGCTCAGCCGCCGAGAATCGGGACTGTTCGACATCCTGGACGATCTGGCCCGCGGATTGGAATCGGTGGTGCAGGACGGCGACAACATTCTCGTCGTCGCCGATCGACACGGTCGGGTGCTGTGGCGCAGCGGATCGACCGCCGTACTCGACCGGGCCGACGGCCTCGGCTTCGTGGAAGGCGCGAACTGGGCCGAGGACTCGGTGGGCACCAACGCCATCGGCACAGCGCTGGTCTCGCGGCGGGCGGTGCAGATCTTCTCGGCCGAGCACTACGTACGTAGCCATCATGCGTGGACCTGCGCCGGGGCACCGATTCGTGACCCACGAACCGGCCAGGTACTCGGGGCCATCGACGTCAGCGGACCGGCCAAAACGGTGCACCCCACCACCATCGCCCTGGTCGACGCCGTCGCCCGGTTGGCCGAATCCCAGCTGCGCGAACTCCATCGAAGCACCCTGGACCGGCTGCGTTCGGTGGCCGCACCGATGCTCGCGCGGCTGCAGACTCCGGCACTGGCGGTCGATGCCAACGGCTGGGTCGCGGCCGTCGAGTCCGTGGCCCTGCGCAATCGCATCCTGTTGCCCGAGGACCTTGCGAGAGGGCGCTTCTGGTTGCCCACCCTCGGGGTGTGCGATTTCGAACCGCTGCCCGGTGGATGGCTCGTCCGCCCCACCGGCCCGCCGGATTCGGACGTCGCAGACGTGGGTTCGACCAGAATTCGCATCGACCTGAGAAACTCGCAGAAGCCGCGCATCGAAGTGCGCAGCGAGGTGGGGGAGTGGACCCACGAGCCGACGCCACGGCACGCCGAGATCATGTACCTGCTCGCCACCCGGCGTCAGGGCAGTACCGCCGCGCAGATGGCTGCCGATCTGTTCGGCGACGACGGACGCGCCATCACGGTGCGGGCCGAGATGTCGCGGCTGCGTAAACACCTCGCGGGCATCATCTCCACCCAGCCGTACCGACTGGACGAGTCGGCGACGGTCGAGCTACTGACGCCCTCGGACTCGAACCGGTTGCTGCCGCATTCGTCGGCACCGGCAATCCGCGCAGCACGAGGTGCGCTCGCGTAGCGCAGAATCGGGGAATGAACCGCCTCGCCCGATTCCTCGACGCCTCGGACCCGGGGCAGGTTCGGCTTCGAAGTGCGTCGGCGACGACGTCGACCGTGCTGCTGGCAATGGTGGTACTGCTGCTGACCACGCAAGCCATCGGGCAGCCGGTGACGGTCGCGATGCTCGGCACGGTCGTTGCGATGCAGGCCTCTGCGGCGGTGAAGGACAGGGACCAGCGCGCCAGATTGATCACCACGGTGTTGATGGCGCTGCCTGCCTCGGCGGCAGTGACGTTGGCGGCGTTGCTCTCCACCCTCGGCAAGGTGGCCGACGTGGGATTCATCGCGGTGCTGTTCGCGGCGGTATGGGTGCGCAGATTCGGTCCCCGCGGTACCGCGCTGGGAATGGTCGCGTTCATCTCCTATTTCTTCGCGCTGTTCCTCCGTGCGACACCGGGGCAGCTGCCGATCCTCGTCGCCGCGATTCTCGGCGGGCTGTCGATCGCCCTGTTCGTGCGTGCAGTCCTCTTTCCTGATCGGCCGACCGTGGAAGTTCGTCGGCTGCTGTTCGCCCTGCGGGCGGTGTCGGTGTCGGTACTCGGGGCCGCGTCGGCAGGGGACGATCGCGATCTGAACCTGCTGCGACGCAGACTCGACCGCCTCGGCAACACCGCGCTGATGATCGACGACTGGCTCGATCGGCACGATGCGGGCCGGCTGCTGAGCGTCACCAGCACCGATCTCTCGCTTCGCGTGTTCGACGCCCAGATCGCGACCGAACAGTTGGTGAGTTCGCTGTGGGCACTAGATCCGGCCAAGGCATGGCCGACCGGATTGGGGCAGGCGACCACAGCCCTCGGTTCGGTCCTGCAGAACACCCCGTCCTCGGAACAGCTGCGGGCCGCTCGGCGGTTGGCGGCGACCGCTGCCGAGCGGGCCGACCCGTCCACCCCGGCAGGGATCGCAACGGTCTCCGCGCAGCGAGCCGTGCAGGCCCACATCGCCATTCATCACATCACCACCAACGCGGTCGCCGTTGCCGCAGGCCCCCGAGCAGACGTGCCCGAACCTGAGCCACAGGACGAGCAGAGCGGCCTGAACCCCAGTACCAAGGCGGCCGTCCAGGTCGCCGTCGCCACCAGCGCGGCGACGGTGCTCGGCGAACTGGTCTCACCCGACCGCTGGTACTGGGCCGTGTTGACGGCGTTCCTGGTGTTCACCGGCGCGTCGACCCGGGGTGAAATCCTCACGCGCGCAGGCCAACGCATCCTCGGCACCATCGCGGGTGTCCTCGCAGGCGTGGTGATCGCCGCGTTGGTCGGCAGAAATCAACCCCTGCAGCTGGTGCTGATCGTCGTCTGCGTCTTCTTCGCGTTCTACCTGGTGACGGTGGCCTACGCTCTGCTGTCGTTCTTCGTGACCATTCTGCTCGCGATGCTCTACGGTCTGCTGGGCACGTTCAGCATCGCGGTGCTCGAACTTCGCATCACCGAGACCATCGTAGGCGGAGTGGTCGGCATCGCCTCGGCCTACTTCATCTTCTCGACAAGCACTCGAAAAACTCTGGTGGACAAAGTCGATACGTATCTCGAACAACTGAACTCGTTGATCGAAGCCAGCATCGATGCGGTCATCTCCCCGGGAAGTCGGACCGACCTGGTGGCCTCCACCCGTGCACTCGACAATGCGTTGAAGGAGGTGGTCGCCGCGGGGAAGCCACTCGTTCTCGGACCCACCACTCGGGGCAGGAGGGGCGCGAAGCGACTGTTGCGAGTATTGACCGTCAGTGGCCGATCCGCGCACGCGCTCGCCCGCGCCGGAGTGCTGTCCTCCCGAGCCGACACGGAGACCGCACCCTCCGCCGAGACGGCCTCGGCTCTGCGTGACGCGGGTGCGCTGGTACACGAGACCGTTCGCCAGGTCGAGGCGGCCGTGGCCGGTGAGCAGGTGACCCGGCCGGAGAAGGTCACCGAGACAACGGTATTGGATGTGCTCCTGACCTCCACCGAGACGCCGGGCCCGCTGCGGGGTGCGGTGCGTGCGCTGAACACGATGAACCGAACACTGGCCGACGTGTTGAGTCGTACTTGACCTTCACACGGTGGCAAGGTCTTGGCTCGGGTCCATGAGCGAACTACTTCGGCACCAGGTGCCCTCTGTGCGGCTTCGGGCCGCGCTCGACATCGGCACGACATCGGACCCGCGAGACCTCGACGCGTTGCTGCAGCGGTGCGCCGTGGAACCGGACTTTCAGGTGCGGGAGATGCTGACGTGGGCGTTGATCAGGCTTCCTGCGTCCTCGACCGTTCCTCGTCTGATCGAGGAGGTGCGCTTCGGCGGGGCACAGGCTCGCAGCCAGGCGCTGCACACGCTGTCCAAGATCAAGGACCGGGCGGCATGGCCGGTCATCACCGCCTCGCTGGTTGCCGACCCCGACGACGAGGTGGCCCGAAGCGCGTGGCGGGCCGCGGTTGTCCTGGTTCCGACCGGATGCGAACCTCGGTTGGCCGCGATGCTCGCCACCCAGCTCGGACGGGGCGAACAGGACCTTCAGCGCAGCCTGAGCCGAGCGCTGGTCGCCCTCGGATCGGTGATCGAGCCGACCGTCCGAGCGGCCGCGTCGAGCCCGGAAGATCGCGTTCGTGCGCACGCACAGGCCACCGAAACGCTGTTGCACGATCCCGACGCAGGCTTCGAGACTGCACTGTACGAGGCCAAACGCGTCGACGCGCTTGGCGTCGAGAGCACGAGCAGGTGAAATGGTCGAATGTTGATCGGTGAGGTGGCGCGGCGATCCGGGGTCAGTGCACGCATGCTTCGGCACTACGACCGGCTCGGCCTGGTGCAACCGACCTCGCGCAGCGGCACCGGCTACCGCGAATACTCTCCCGACGATGTTCGACGCCTGTTCCACGTCGAATCGCTGAAATCGCTCGGCTTGTCTCTGCACGACGTCGGCCGCGCACTCGACGACCCGAGTTTCGCCGCGTCGGAACTCGTCGACGAACTCGCCGCCCGAACCGAAGACCGCATTGCGCGAGACACCGAATTGCTCACCCGGCTGCGTCGCATCGCAGGTTCCCGACCCGAGGATTGGGAGGACGTACTCGACGCCGTCGCGATGCTGAGCGACCTGCACTCGGTGAGCGCGGGAAAACGGCAGTCGGCAGCGCTGGCGTCGGTCGGTGATCGCCCCATACCGGCGCAGGCCCTGGCCGAGGCGGTACTGCGCGAATCCGCAACCAACGTGGCAGGCGCACTTCGGTGGGCCCTCGCGCAGTCGGGCGGCGACGCGATCGCGCCGCTGCGGCAGGGCCTGCACTCACCGGACCCCGAAGTGCGACGCCGCGCCGTCGATACTGTCGTCGAGATCGCTCACCCCGATGCCACCGACGTGCTGCGAGAGGCTCTGGTCCACGACGACATGCAGCTCAGCCGAGTCGCCGCGCTCGAACTCGCGGCCAGGGGGATCGCCGACGCCATCCCGACACTGATCGCGATGGTGCACGAGGGCACGAACGATGTGGACGCCGCGGACGCGCTCGGTGAGCTGGGATCCGACGTTGCGACAGTTGCCGCTCTGATGGACGGGCCGGACGACTCGGCCGTGAGACTGCGCGTGGCGCAAGCCCTGGCGAGTATTCCGGATTCGGCAGCAGCGCGGGCGCTGCAGGAATTGTCGAAGGACTCGGACCGATCGGTCGCCCTGACCGCGCAGTACATCCTCGGCCGAAGGCAGTGAGCCCTTTCGGTACCGTCGAGGGTATGAAGGCATTCGGATTGTTCGCGGCACTGCTGATCACGTTGACTGCCTGCTCCACCGCAACCACCCCGGCCGCACCCGCCGAACCCGTCGTCGCCAACCAGGTCACCGTCGCCGACCGGATGTACTCGCCCAGAACTCTGACGGTCTCCGTGGGGGACACCGTCACCTGGGTGTTCGCGGACCGAGGGATGGCCCACAACGTCGTCGCCGACGACAACTCGTTTCGCAGCGAACTGATGGCCACCGGTCAGTTCACCCACACCTTCGACACCGCAGGCACCTTCGGCTACCACTGCACCCCGCATCCGGACATGACCGCGACGATCATCGTCGAACCGTGATGGACTGGTAGCCATGACGGCACCGACCCGGCGACGCAGCATCGCCGCACCTGTCGGTATTGCTGCGGCCGCGATCGGTGGCGCAGTGCTGCTTCGTGTTCGCGACCCTCGAACCTCGACGTATCTTCCGTGCCCGTTCCATGCCCTCACCGGACTGTGGTGCCCAGGATGCGGAGCCACCCGAGCCATCGGCGATCTGACCCGTGGAGACCTCGCGGCCGCCGCGTCGAGCAATGTCGTTGCGGTAGTGCTCGCCGTCGGTGCGGTGATGGTGTGGACACTGTGGCTTCGAGCGCGCTGGACCGGGCGCACGCTGGCTCTGCCGCGCATCGACCGACCGGCGAGGATCGCTCTGATCGCAACCTTGATCGTGTTCACCGTGGTGCGCAACACCCCGTGGGGCACCGCGATCGCCCCGACCTGACATCGATAGGAGTCGCAGTGTTACTGGAAATATTCTCGATCATCGTGCTGGTGGGCGTACTCATCGCGCTCATCCCGACGGCCCGCCGCGTATTCAGGAAAGGGGACGACGAATGAGCGACTCGCTGAGGGATCGAGTGCGGGCGAAACTGCTCGCCCAACTCGCCGACGACGGTGGCACCGCCGCCGAACAGGCCGAGGGAGACGACCCCCGGCTGAACGCATTGCGCGAGGACCTCGACGCACTCGACGCCGCGCAGGACGGCGACCCGGTGATCGATGACATCGCGGCGCGGCACTGGGTGCCTTGAGGGTGCTCGAGCCCCGGCGGTAGTCGATGTGACATTCGGTGGACTTTTCGGGGGTCGATGTCACATCGAGTGGACTTCGGAGGCGCCCTGACCGCGCAGGGTCGATTGAGGTGCATCTAGTATCTATGTTGTGTCTGAGCTTCGATCTGCCGCCGATACGGCGTACGTGACGGTCAAGGAGCTCATCGTCTCGGGAGAACTTCCCGGCGGTGAGCTCGTCAGTGAGGGCGACATCGCGTCCCGCCTGGAGATCAGTCGCACCCCCGTACGGGAGGCGTTTCTGCGTCTGCAGGTCGAAGGCTGGATGCGTTTGTATCCCAAGCGCGGGGCGCTGGTCGTGCCGATCGCGGTCGGTGAGGCCGAGAACGTCGTCGACGCGCGTCGCCTCGTGGAGGCAGGCAGTGTTCGCGCCTTCATCGAGGACGCGAGAGCCCGCGAATCCGTGGTGGCCGCCCTACGGGAGAACCTACAGTTGCAGCAACAGCTGGCCGTCGACGGCACCGCCGCGCAGTTCAGCGACGTCGACGCCGACTTCCATCGCACCGTCGTGCGCGCCGGCGGTAACCCACTGCTCGACGCGTTCTACGACGGACTTCGCGAGCGACAGCGTCGGATGACCGCAGCCTCGGTGACGCGTGATCCGGGGCAGATCTCCCGCATCGTCGACGACCATCGCCGACTCGTCGAGCTGATCGAGGCGGGCGACGCGGACGGATTCGAGCGAGCCGTCGAAACGCACATGCTCGGGGTGCACGGCCTGCGTTCGGGCAGAGGGGAAACACGATGAGCGAGACGATCACGGACCGCCGCGAGATCGAGACGACTGCACGAGGTTGGCTGCTGGTGGCGTCGGGCATGTTCGCCGTGGCGTGGGGCGGCAACGAATTCACACCACTGCTGGTGATGTACCGGCTCGATCACGGGTTCTCGGCTGTGGTGGTCGATACCTTCCTGTTCGCGTACGTACTGGGCATCATTCCGGCGATGTTGATCTGCGGGCCGCTTTCCGATCGGTTCGGGCGACGCCCGATCATGTTGCCCGCCCCCGCAATTGCTGCGGCCGGATCGATCCTGATCGCCCTCGGACCCGATAACGCCTACCTGCTCTTCGGTGGCCGCGTGCTCAGCGGGATCGCACTGGGAATCGGTATGGCCGTCGGCGGCAGCTGGGTCAAGGAACTCTCGCGCCGCGACGCCAGCGCGGCCGCGGGGCCAGGAGCTCGCCGGGCTGCGATGTCGCTCACCGCGGGATTTGCCCTCGGGGCCGGAGTCGCAGGCGTTCTGGCGCAATGGGCACCCTGGCCGACGCACCTCGCCTACGGCGTGCACGTCGTCATCTGCATCGTGGCCGGTATCGGGATGCTGTCGGTGCCTGAAACACGCACTGCGGCAGCGTCGAACACACGTCTGCTCGAGGACCTGAAGATTCCGTCCGCGTCGCATCGACGCTTTCTGTTCGTCGTGCTGCCCCTGGCACCATGGGTCTTCGGTGCCGCCAGCGTCGCCTATGCGGTGCTGCCGTCTCTGATGGCCGATGCTCTCGCCGATGAGTCGGGCGGCGGCTATCCCGTGGCGCTTTCTGCTGCCATGGCGGTGATCGCGCTCGGGTCCGGCTTCGCGATCCAGGCTGTGGGGCGTCGAATCGACACGCCCGCCAGTGCGCGTGGAGCGCTGGTTGCGCTGTCGCTGTTGGTGGTCGGCATGGCAGTGGCGGCATGGGCGGCGTCGGTGTTGACCATTGCTGCTGCCCTCATCGCGGCGGCCGTGCTCGGGTGTGGTTACGGCATGGCGCTGGTCTCCGGTCTGCAAGAGGTGCAACGGATCGCGGGCCCCGACGATCTCGCGGGTCTGACCGCGGTGTTCTATTCGCTGACCTATCTCGGCTTCGCGGTCCCCGCGGTGCTGTCGGCGTTGACCGAGACGTGGCCCGGCGTGGTCACCTACCCGATCATCTTCGGTGTCGGTGCGCTGTCGGCGGCAGTGTGTGGGCTCGTGGTTCGGTCGCGAACGTCGGCTCACCTGCCCTAGGGGTCGTGGGGGCTTTGCGCACCCCCGGGGACGCGGAAGGGGCGC
>NZ_JBMIRQ010000085.1:0-81173 GCF_049195265.1 Rhodococcus sp. MALMAid1271
GTTCGAGCGCAACGACTTCACCGGCCGCGGGGAGAACAAGCGTGAGGAACTGGCCGCGTTCCTCGAGGACCTCGAGCGTCAGGCCACCAAGTTCGAGGAAATGCGAGATCGCTCCCTCGCCCGCGAACGCGCGAAGGCCGAGGCGCACGCGTCGTAGCGTGTGTGCGTGGGAAGCGCCGGTGAGATGACACCGCGCGATGCCGTCCGAGATCTCTGGATCAGCCGGTGACGCGGTATCGGTGTACCGGCCTTCCAGCGCGGCCGTATTCGAGACGGACCGTGAGGATTCCGGTCGAGGCGTAGTGCTCGAGGTATCTGCGCGCGCTCACCCTCGACAGACCGGCGAGGTCGGCACATTCTCGGGCCGATACTTCCCCGCTCTCACCGACGGTCCGTAGCACCAGAGATCCGGTTTCCTGGCTCAGTCCCTTCGGGAGGTGCTGCGGAGTGGACTGCTTCGGTGCCCCGAACAGAGAATCGATGACCGACTGGTCCATGCCGTTGGAATCGGAGAGGGCGCGGGCTCGTTGGCGCACGTTCTCGAGTTTCTCCAGCAGTTGCGGGTATTCGAACGGCTTGACCAGGTAGTCGGCGGCACCTCCGCGGAGCGCACGGCGCACGGTGTCGAGCTCTCGGGCCGCGGTGACGACGACGACCGCGACGTCGTTGCCTTCGCTGCGGAGTCGCTGTAGTGCATCGAGGCCGGAGCGGTCCGGGAGATGGACGTCGAGCAGCACCAGATCCGGTGCGATGGTGCGCACCGCAGCGACTGCGTCGGCCGCGGTGTGTACCACTCCGACGGTCCGAAAGCCGGGGGTGGCGTCGACGAATCGTCGGTGGATGTCTGCGACCATGAAGTCGTCGTCGACGACGAGGACCTCGTAGGGTCGGCCCGGATCAGTCATTGCTCTCGTCACTTCCGATGTCTGCCATACGGGTGCTCCCGTGTTGTGGTGGCGCGTTGTCGTACGGAATGCGCACGGTGAATCGGGCACCACCGGTTCCCGGAGCATCATCTACCTCGGCGGTGCCGCCGTGCTGCGAACTGACGATCCGAACGAGCGCAAGCCCGATTCCGCGCCCTCCTGGTGTCTGCGTCTTCGATGTGACGCCACGCGAGAAGATCTCGGTGCGCATGCTCTCGGGAACGCCGGGTCCCGAATCGGCGACTCGAATCTCGATTCCATCGGAACCATCGATGTCGACCACCACGCGGGCGTCGACACTACCGGTCGACGCATCCACGGCATTGTCGATCAGATTGCCGAGAACGGTGATGATGTCGGTGGCGAGCATCGGATTCAGCGCCTGCAGCTGTGAGCGTGGATTCAGTTCCAGCACGACGCCGGTCTCGGCGGCCAGCGATGTCTTCGCGATCAGCAGTGCCGCAACGGCCGAATCGGAAATCCGCCGGGTGACTGCATCGCTGATCTCCGCCCGACGCCGAGTGAGCGCACCGACGAAGTCCGTCACTGCGTCCTGGTCGCCCAGTTGGGTCAATCCCGAGATGGTGTGCAACTGGTTGGCGAACTCGTGGGTTTGGGCGCGCAGGGTGTCGGTGACCGACCGGTGGGAGGACAGTTGGCTCTGTAGCCGCGCCAGCTCGGTGCTGTCTCGCATCGTGGTGACCGTGCCGATCCGGCGACCCTTGCTCGATGCGGATCGGCGGCTGAGAACGAGCACTCTCGTGGCGGTGGTGAGCACGACGTCTCCGCTGTCCTGCGCGTCGACCAGGTACCGGCGCACAGACGGGTCGAGCGGCACGGCGTCGAGATTGCGGCCGACCGCAGTGGCCGTACCGGCGGTGTGTTCGGTGAGGTCGAGTAGTTCGGCGGCGCTGTCGTTGAGAACAGTGATCACGCCTTCGGTGTTGACCGCGACAACCCCTTCTCGGATGCTGTGCAGCAACGCTTCTCGATGATCGGCAAGATGTGCGATCTCGGCGATCTCCAGCCCACGGGTGTGCGTCTTGATGCGTCGGGACAGCAGCCACGAACCTATCAATCCCAGACCGGCTCCGAGGCCGAGATAGAGCAGGAACGGTGCGCCTGCGTCGGCGATGAGACGCCAGGTGGACGGGTAGGTCGAGCTGACGGCGACGACGGCCAGGACTGTTCCCGTCGGGGACAGAACCGGTACCTGACCGGAAATGGACTCCTGACCGTCGACCCGAACGTCCCCGGTCCATGCCCGACCGTCACGAGCATCGCTGGCACCGAGCTCGCCGGTGATCCCGACGCGGTCCGGTACGGAGGAGGCGACGATCACCGATCCACCCGAAGCGGTCGCGTTCAACACGACGATATCGGCGACCGTGGCCCCGGACAGGTCGACGGCTCGGTCGACCTCCGGTGCCAGCAGCTTGTCCGCTTCGATCGATGCGGCCTGCTCGCGGACGATGGGTGTCGAGGCGAGATTCTCGGCGACGGCGAGCAAGCGTCCGCCTTGGGTGTCTCGGAATTCCATTGCGGTCTGATGCACCGAGACGCCGGCCACCGCAACGAGAACCACAGCGACGACGACCAGCTGCAGCAGCAGAACCTGGCTTGCCAGGCTGCGCGGAGCCGATCGTCGTCGCATGTGGTTCATAATGCCTGCATCTGTGTCCCAGCCGGCGAGCGCCGGTTCAGATCGACGCTACGACATACACGACCGAGGACAGGGCGAACCCGACGACGGAGATCAGGGTTTTGATGACGCTCCAGGTCTTGAAGGTCGTCGGAACGTCCATACCGAGGAGCTTTCCGATGAGCCAGAAGCTCGCGTCGTTGACATGCGGGAAGATCGACGATCCTGCGGCGAGGGCGAGAATCATCGCGACCGTCTGCACCGGGTTCAGCCCCGCCGCCATGATGGACGCTCCGAGAAGCCCGGCGGATGTGGTGATGGCCACGGTGGCCGTGCCGAGGGCGATGCGCAGGATGGCTGCAACGGCGAAGGTGGAGACGATCAGCGGAAGGCCGACACCGCGCAGTGTTTCGGCGAGGGCGTCACCGATACCGCTTGCGAGCAGCACCGCGCCGAACATGCCGCCGGCTCCGGTGATGAGGACGACGGGTGCGATGGGCTTGAGTGCGTTGTCGAGCAGTTCCTCGACGAAGTACGCGGTGCGGCCACGACGGAGCGCGAGGACGTAGATCGAGACCATGACCGTGATCAGCAGGGCGACGGGTGTCGATCCGATGACCTGGGCAATGGTGACCAGTGGGGAGTCCTCGTCGAGGTTGCCGGTTCGGGCTGCCGTGGTGAGCGCGGTGTTGGCGAAGATGAGGAGCAGCGGAAGCAAAAGGAGCGCGATGATGGTGCTCGGCTTCGGCGGGTTCTCCACTGTCTCGACCTGAGGGCCACCGCTGAGCAGATCCGGTACCGGAAGATTGATCCGCTTGCCGATGAAGGTGCCGTAGAGGTGGCCGGCGATGAACCAGGTGGGCACGGCCACGACGATGCCGATCAGGATGGTCAATCCGACGTCGCCGCCCAGCAGGATGGTCGACGCCACTGCGCCCGGGTGCGGCGGCAGAAAGACGTGCATCGTCGACAGTGCCGCCGCAGCTGGAAGGGCATAGAGCAGGACGCTTCCGCCGAGGCGGCGCGCCACGCCGAAGATGATGGGGAGCATCACCATGAACGCAGCGTCGAAGAAGATCGGGAAGCCGAACAGCAGGGAAGCGACGCCCAGCGCAAACGGGGCGCGCTTGTCGCCGAACTTGCGAACGAGCGCGCTGGAGAGTGCTTGCGCGCCGCCACTGATCTCGGCGAGCCGACCGAACATGGCACCGAGTCCGACCAGAAGTGCAACCTCGCCGAGGGTGGTACCGAAACCGTCGATCAGGACGTCCTGAATCTCCGAGATCGGAATTCTTGCAGCGAAAGCCGTTCCGAGAGAGACGATCACGAGAGCCAGAAGGGGGTGCACCTTCAGCTTGATGATCAGCAGCAGCAGTACTGCGATGGAGATGCCGGCGATCGACAGCAGCGCCGTTGTGGAAAGGGTTTGGACCCAGTCGTCCACGAGATGTCCTTCCGTGATTCGATCAGCGCACGGCGAAGCTTCGCAGTGCACTGTTGGACGCCGACCTCGATCGGCAGTTCGGGTTCGGCGCTAAGGGGTGACGCCGAGTTCGGTCAGGGTACTTTTCATCCGAAGATCCTCTGCAGCAAGGAATTCCGAGAACTCCTCGCCGACGAGGAACGAGTCTGTCCAGCCGCGTGAGGCCAGGGCCGCCCGCCACTCGTCCGTAGCGTGCATGCGGGTGAGGGCCTCGATCAGTTCGCTACGATCGGCCTCGGAAATATCTGGGGGAGAAACGAATCCGCGCCAGTTGGTGAACTCCAGGGCGATTCCGGACTCGACGAGGGTCGGAGCGTCGGCGGCCGCGGTGGTGCCGCGGATCTGCGAGCCCGACGCATTCGAGACCGCAAGGATGCGCAGTGAACCGCCTTCGATCTGATCGGTGTACTCGCCCGCACCTGCAACACCCACATCGACCGTGCCGTTGAGGACAGCCGCCAGAAGGTCTCCGGCACCGTCGAACTTCACCGTGTTCAGAGCGGCGGTGTCGATATCGGCTGCGCGTGCCAACTCCAGTGCGAACAGGTGATCGGGCCCGCCGACCGCCGACCCGACTCCGATGGTCAACTGCTCCGGTGCCCGACGCCAGGCATCGAGCAGGGTGTCGACGGAGGCCATCGGGGAGGCCGAACGGACAACCAGGGCTTCCGGTTCATCCACCAGTCGCGCCAGTGCGGTGACCTCGGACATTCCCCAGGGTGCGTCGGCGACGCGGGCGGCACCGACTACGCCGACCCCGACCATGCCGATCAGCGAGCCGTTTCCTGCCTCGCGCACGAGCCTGGCCAGTGCGACCGAACCGCCGCCACCGACGACATTGAACTTCTCGATAGGTCCGGTCAAACCTCGGTTCTCCAGAATGCGCGACGCGGTCCTGGCGGTCACGTCGTATCCGCCACCCGGAGTGTTGGGAATGAGCATGCGCAGATTCGACGGAGTCGACGACGTACCGAGGCTGCTGCATCCGGCCGACAACGCCATCGGAAGCGTCGCCAAGCACGCCAGCGCCCGGCGTCGCGTCATCGAACTCAGTGGATTCGTCATCGTGCGTTCATCTTGACGCACGGCCGTGACCGGCGTCACCCATAGGAAAGCAATGAAAACAAAGTTCTTTGTGGTCCTGCCTCTCGTCGGCGAGACCGCATACTGGGGTGTGAACGAATTCTGGGACCGCATCTCCGCGGTGAGTCCTGATCCACCTGTTTGGATCGTCCAAGCCACGGCTCTTGCTGCGCTCGTCATCGTCGTGTTGCCGCAGACATGGCGGATCGCGCGCAATGTCGTCACCATCGCGCACGAGGGCGCGCACCTGTTCGTCGCGCTGATCACCGGCCGTCAGCTGATGGGGCTGCGACTGCATTCGGATACTTCCGGCGTCGCCATCTCGAAGGGCAAGCCCACCGGACTCGGTGTCATCGCGATGACCTTCGCGGGCTATGTGGGTCCGTCGCTGCTGGGCCTCGGCGCTGCGCTCGTGCTCGGGACCCAACACGCCGTGGCAGTGCTCTGGATCGGTCTGATCTCGATTGCGTTGATGCTGTTGATGATTCGCAACATCTACGGCTTGCTGTCGCTGGTCACCGTCGGTGCGGCGTTGTTCGTGGTGTCCTGGTGGGGCACCGGCGAGCAGCAGGTGGCTGCTGCGTACTTCCTCACGTTCTTCCTGTTGATCGCCGGTCCGCGCCCGGTGTTGGAACTGCAACGCTCCCGAAGCGCAGGTCGGGCCCGAGATTCCGACGCCGATCAACTGGCCCGGCTGACCTTCCTGCCCGGCATCGTCTGGGTCGGGTTGTTTCTGCTCGTCACCGTCGGCTCACTGGCCTTGGGTGCGTGGCGAATCCTCGTTCCGGTGCAGTGATTCCGGCCGCTAGAACACCACCCACAGCAGGGACGCGACGGCGAAGACCGAGAGACCGAGTGTTGTTTCCATGACGGTCCAGGTCTTGAGCGTCGTTTTTTCATCCATGCCGAAGAACCGGCTGACGAGCCAGAATCCGGAGTCGTTGACGTGGGAGAGCACGGTGGCTCCGGCGGCCAGTGCGAACACGAGCAGCGCGATCTTGAAGTTGCTCAGTCCCAGCTCGGCCACCTGCACCGAGATCAGCCCGGCGGTGGTGGTCAGCGCAACCGTGGCCGAACCCTGTGCAACACGAAGTGCTGTGGCGATCAGGAAGGCCTGCAGGATGATCGGCAGGCCGATGTCCGACAGCGACGCGGTGAGCGATTGTCCGATACCGCTGGCCCGTAGAACTCCGCCGAACATTCCGCCGGCCCCGGTGATCAGGATGATCGAACAGATGGGGCCGAGGGCCTGATCCATGTACTTGGCACCGTCGGCCACCGGGAAACGTCCCGGCGCGAGGATGAACAGGGCCAGCAACAAGGTGATCAGCAAGGCGATGGGGGTTTGGCCGATCAGGGTCAGAGCGGAAGCCCACGTCTCGTCACCGGTGAGTACGCCGGAGGTGGTCAGCGTGTTGACGACGGTGTTGAGCGAGATCAGCACCAGCGGCGTCAGCAGGATGAACAGCACCGCGCCGAATTTCGGTGCCGGGTCGCGGAGGGCGGCCATCTCTTTCTCGCGCTCGCCGGAGTCCGTCGACCCGGTGGAGAACAGGTCGACCGGCGTGGTGTGGAACCGCTTGCCGAGCTGGGTACCGACGAGGTAGGAGCCGACGAACCAGGAGACGACGGCGACGGGAATGCCGATGAGAAGGACCGATCCGATATCGCCGCCGAGCAGGTCGGTGGCGGCAACCGGGCCGGGGTGCGGGGGAACGATGGCGTGCATGGTGGCGAACGCACCCGCGGTGGGCAGGGCGTACAGCAGTACCGATCCGCCGAAGCGCTTGGCGACGGTGAAGATGATCGGCAAGAAGACCACGAGTCCGGCGTCGAAGAAGATCGGGAAGCCGAAGATGAGTGCGGCGACGCCCAGTGCGAGAGGCGCGCGTTTGGCCCCGAACCGGTTGATCAGGGTGTCCGCCAACACTTGGGCGCCACCGGTGATTTCGAGCAGTCTGCCGACCATCACACCCAGCGCGACGAGCAGTGCCACCGAGCCGAGTGTGGAACTGAAGCCCGACAGCAGGGCCGAGGGCACGTCCTCGAGCGGGATTCCCGCTGCCACGGCGGTGACCGCGCTGACCAGGACCAGGGAGACGAAGGCGTGCAGTTTCACCTTCATGATGAGAAAAAGCAGGACCGCGACGGCTGCGGCTGCAATGAGCAGCAACGTCGTCGTTCCGTATGCCGGTTCGATCGGATCCATCGGTGCACCTCGTTCGCTCGGCTCGAATTTCGACCATATCGGAGGAGTCGGACCTCCCGCGGGGTTACGAGCGCTCGTCGTCTGTCGTCTTCGGCTCGGGGGAGTACGGTGCGAGTATGAGTGATGGGGATCACCCGAAGGGTGGGGATGGCTCTGCGGAATCCGAGAAGAAGCAGCTGCGCGAGCAGGCGCAACGGTACGCCGCAGCCGCACGACTGAAGATGAAAGAGCGACGTGCCAAGTCGTCCGGGGGCCTGACAGCGGTGGTCGCCGAACGTGCCGGTGGCTGGGATCTCGACGATCAGGACACCGTGGCGATGGATCGTCAGCAGCGGCTGTGGAACGGGGTGATGGACCGCTACTTCCGGATGGAGATCGACGGCTGGGAGACCATCCCCGAGTCGCCGGTGCTCGTGGTCGGCGTGCATTCGGGTGCGCCGTTCGTCTGGGATGCATGGACGGTCGGAGCGCAGTGGTGGCGACACTTCGGCGAGGCACGGGTGCTCCACGGAACGGCGCACGATGCGCTGATGGCGTTTCCGTTGATCGGCAAGGTGTTTCGATCGATGGGTGTGCTTCCTGCTGCGCCGGATTCGATGTCGACCGCGTTGGCCGAAGGGCGGGACGTCATCGTCTGGCCCGGCGGTGAAGTCGATTCACTGCGGCCCTGGAGCAAACGAGACGAGGCGACTCTCGGTGGCCGAACCGGTTTCGTCAAGCTCGCCATAAGAATGGGGGTGCCCATCGTGCCCGTGGCCACGGTCGGCGGAGCCGACGCGATGCCGGTGCTCGTTCGCGGTGACACACTCTCGAAAGTGCTCAAGCTGGACAAGATTGCGCGGTTGAAGGTCTTTCCCATCGCGATCTCGCTGCCATGGATCATCGCGCCCGCGGCGTTGCCACAGATTCCGCTGCCCGCCAAGATCCGCACCCGTTTCATGCCGCCGATCGAGCTCGACCACGATCCGACTCTGTGCGAGGACGAGGCATACGTCGACGCCAAATACGAGGAGGTCCGCGCGAGCATTCAGGCAGGCATGGATGCCCTCGCCCGTAAGCGAAAGTTTCCCGTCTTCGGCTGAGTGCTCACTGCCTCGGCCAACGCGGACCGAACCTGACCGCGATCGTTCCTAACGTCTGTGTCGTACGGAAAATCCATACGACACAGGGGCGCGACGGATGATCGAAACACTGGGTTTGACCAAAACTTTCAGGCAAGGCAAGAAGACCGTGGAGGCGGTTCGCGGCATCGATCTCACGATCGACGAGGGCGAATTGGTGGCATTGCTCGGCCCCAACGGAGCCGGTAAGTCGACCACCCTGCGCATGCTGACCACGCTGCTCGCCCCGACGTCGGGCTCGGCTCGGATCGCCGGATTCGACGTGGCTCGAGATCGGGATCGAGTTCGGCGGAGCCTCGGCTACGTAGGTCAGGGCAACGGTGCTGGTCACAATCAGCGCGTCCGCGACGAGCTGGTGGTGCAAGGGCTGTGCTACGGCATGACGCGTCACCGATCACGCAGTCGCGCTGATGAATTGATCGAGGCTCTCGAACTCGGTGAGCTCGCAGCCCGTACCGTCTCGACGCTGTCCGGTGGCCAGCGGCGGCGACTCGACATCGCCCTGGGCTTGGTGCACAGGCCACCGCTGTTGTTTCTCGACGAACCGACCACCGGCATGGATCCGCAGAGCCGGGCGAACCTCTGGGAACACATCCTGCGTCTGCGGCGGGAAATGGGGACCACGATCGTGCTCACGACGCACTACCTCGACGAGGCGGATTCGATGGCCGAGCGAGTGATCGTCGTCGATCACGGCACCGTCATCGCCGACGACACGGCTGCCGCACTCAAATCGGAATTGGCGGGCGATCTGATCGTCCTCACCGTGTCCGACGCCTCGGCGCTGGCATCCCTGCTCGCCGGTGTCGCCGGGGTCAAGGATGTGACGGTCGCGGATTCGCGTCTGAACATCCGGGTCGAGCGCGCCGAGGTGATCCTCCCGGAGCTGTTGCACCTGAGTCGATCTCACGACATCGACGTGCGCACGGCAGAGATGACCAGACCCACTCTCGACGATGTGTTCCTCGGCCTCACCGGTCGCAGTCTGCGCGAGAGCGCCGCATCGACCAGCTCGTCCCTCGAATTCGCAAGCACGGCAGGAGAACTCCGATGAACGTTCTGTCAGGAAGCACGCTGGTGATGAGTCGTGAACTGCGGCCGATGGTGCGTGATCCGTTCACGGTGATCTTCAGTCTCGTTCAACCGCTGATTCTGCTGGCGTTGTTCGGTCCACTGCTCACCGAGGTTCCCGGTCTCGGCAGTGGCAGCGTCTGGGACTGGTTCGTGCCGGGTGTGCTCGCGATGATCACCATCTTCGGCACGTCCATGACGGGCTCGAACTTGCTGGCCGAGCTGCAGCAGGGTTCGCACGAACGGATGCTGGTGACCCCGCTGCCGAGATCGGCCCTGCTCGTGGGGCGTGCGTTCAAGGAAATGGTGCCGCTGGCCGCTCAAGCCGTGCTGATCATTCTGGTGGCACTGCCGCTCGGGCTGTCGGTGCATCCGATCGGCGCGGCCGTGGGGATCGTGTTGCTCGGGGTGTTCGGCGTCGGGCTGGGAGCGTTGTCCTACGCGCTGGCTCTGGCTGTGCGCGGCCAGGACTGGGTGTTCTGGTCCATTCAGCAAACCCTGATGTTTCCGCTCCTCATCCTCTCCGGCACGATGCTTCCGCTCACCGCCGCTCCTGGATGGATGCAGTTCCTCGTCGATATCAACCCACTCGGGTACCTCGTCGATGCCGAGCGTGCGCTCTTCGCGGGCGAGTTCACGGGTTCGACCGTGACAGCAGGTGTGGTCGCCGCCGTGGCTACCGCGGTGGTCGGACTTGCCGTCGGAATCCGAGCTATGGGTTCCTCGCGGGTGTGAGGCTAAGCTCGGTTCATGGATCGGCCTGCAGTCATTCTCGACAACGATGTGACCGTGTACGACTTCTATCTGCGTCACCAGCAGAACCGTCACGTCGCGAGGCTGGCGTACGCCGCCCTTGCCCGGCGATTCCGCCCTCGGGTGTCTTATCCCGACGGTGCCCGTGAGGAGTTGCGTCGCCTGGTGTACGACAACACCCGGTTGCTGATCGCGGTCAACCATCTCACCGAGAGCGACCCGTACACCCTCGCAGCGGCGGCATGGTCGTCGCCGCTGCGTCCGGTGATCGGCAGAACACGCGTGCTGGCCAAGGACGAGTTGTTCCAGGAACCCAAGCAGCGCAGGCGAATCGACATGATGGGCGGCATCCCCGTCTTTCGCGGCAAGAACCACGGAATGCGTGCCGTCAGCGCTGCAGGCGGCCGCATGATGGACATCAGCGCCGAGCGCATGAAGCGAGGCGACGACCTGGCGGTGTTCCCCGAGGGCACCTGCAATCTCGAAGATCCAACCAAAGTGCAGCACGTCGGCAGCGGGATCGGCCACATCGCCTTGCGGGCTCGCAAACTGGGCGTCGAACCGGTGTTGATCTGTATCGGATTGAGCTACGGCCCCACCACGAAGGTGAAGCAGGCGAGCGTCTACATCGACACTCCCATCACCGAGTTGCCCGAGAAACCGATCGATATCACGCGGGTGGTGGCAGAGAACATGCAGAAGGCGCTCGACGGGGCGGTGGCTGCGTACTGACCGCGGCACCGGGGTTGATAGAAACAGATGACAGGTAAACGGGTTCGCGTCGTACTAGGAGATATTCGTGAGTGATCAGATCAAGACGGCCATTGTCACCGGTAGTGCACGCGGAATCGGTGCCGCGGTGGCAAAGCGCCTGGCCAAGGACGGTTTCGGGGTTGCAGTGGTCGACCTCGACGAGGCCGCGTGCAGCGACACCGTCGACGCGATCCAGTCCGCGGGTGGGCAGGCGGTGGCCATCGGTGCCAACGTCGCAGAGGAGGAATCCGTTCAGACTGCGGTCGATCGCATCGCGAGCGAGTTCGGTGCACCGACCGTCCTGATCAACAACGCAGGAATCACCCGCGACAACCTGCTGTTCAAAATGACGGTGCAGGATTGGGACTCGGTGCTCGGCGTGCACCTGCGTGGATCGTTCCTGATGACTCGCGCGGTCCAGAAGCACATGATCGACGCCAAATGGGGCCGCATCGTCAACCTGTCGAGCACCTCGGCGCTCGGCAACCGCGGCCAGGCGAACTACTCCGCCGCCAAGGCCGGAATGCAGGGCTTCACCAAGACCCTCGCCATCGAGCTCGGCAAGTTCGGCGTCACCGCCAACGCCATCGCCCCGGGATTCATCGAAACGGAGATGACCGCGGCAACCGCCGAGCGCGTCGGAGTGCCGTTCGAGGACTTCAAAGCTGCTGCCGCGTCGCAGATCCCGGTCAATCGCGTCGGACATCCCGACGACATCGCACACCTGGCATCGTTCTTCGTGAGCGAGGGAGCCGGCTTCATCTCGGGTCAGGTCGTCTACGCGGCGGGTGGACCGAAGGACTGACCTCCCGGCGATGTGTGAATGGACCATTCACGGGCCCAGACGGGTGTGAATGGTCCATTCACACAGAGCGGGTGTCGACTACGGCGTCGGCATGCCGCCGTTGACATTGAGCGTGTCGCCGGTGACGTAACCGGATTCGGCCGAGGACAAGTACACGTAGGCACCCGCGATCTCGGCGGGCTGACCTGGCCGGCCCAGCGGGGTTTCCTTGCCGAACTCGGGCAATGCCGAGGTCGGCTGACCGCCGGCCGCTTGCAACGGTGTCCAGAACGGGCCCGGCGCAACGACATTGACGCGAATTCCCTTGGGTGCCAACTGCTGCGCGAGCGACTTGCTGATGGTGTTGATGGCCATCTTCGTCGTCGCGTAGTCCACCAGGCCGGGTGAGGGTGTGTACGCCTGAATCGAACTGGTGTTGACGATCGTCGAACCGGCAGGCATGTGCGGGACTGCTTCCTGGATGATCCAGAACAGTGCATAGACGTTGGTTTTGAACGTCTGATCGAACTGCTCGGACGTCAGGTCGGCCAGATCCTCGACGAACTGCTGCTTGCCTGCCACGTTGACCAACAGGTCGAGGCCACCGAGTTCGTCGACGGCAGTGCGCACGATTCCGCGCGCGGCCTGCTCGTCGGTGAGATCCGCGGGAGCCAGGACGGCCGTGCGTCCCGCGTCGCGAACCAGCGCAGCGACTTCCTGAGCGTCTTTCTCCTCGGACGGTAGATAGTTGAGCACCACGTCGGCACCCTCGCGGGCGATGGCAATCGCTGCTGCGCGACCGATTCCGGAGTCGGCACCTGTGATGAGCGCTTTGCGGTCGGTCAGGCGACCGGACCCGCGATAGCTGTCCTCGCCGTGGTCGGCGAGGGGCTCGAGTTCTGCCGCCAGACCGGGCGGATCCTGATGCTGCTCAGGGAAGCCGTCCTGACGGTACTGCGTGACGGGGTTGGTGAAGGTGTATTGGTCGGACATGAAAGTGCTGTCTCCAGACCTGAGTCGACGGTGGAGGAGGAACCAGCTGCTCGATTCCGGGTCCACTCTGGGTTCCCGGTTTCGTCGGTGGCAAACAGTTGGCCCTTTCCGGCGACACCCCTGAACGCGTGAATGGTCCATTCACAGGCCCTGACGGGGTCCAGTGCAGGTGAATGGACCATTCACGCGGAATGGGAGGGGTACTACGAATACGTGTAGAAACCCTTACCAGTTTTGCGGCCGAGCATTCCCGCGTCCACCATGCGCTGCAGCAGTGGCGGCGGCGCGTAGTGGGGTTCGCGGAACTCGGCGTACAGCGACTCGGCTACGGCGAGGGTGACATCGAGGCCGACGGTGTCGGTCAGACGCAACGGCCCCATGGGATGCGCGCATCCGTTGACCATGCCCTCGTCGATGTCCTCGGCACTGGCGAACCCGGACTCGAGCATGCGGATGGCCGAGACCATGTACGGGATGAGCAGCGCGTTGACGATGAAGCCTGCGCGGTCACCGGCGCGGATCGTTTTCTTGCCCAACGTGTTTCCCGCATAGTCGGTGACAGCGGCGACGGTCTCTTCGCTGGTGAGCAGGCTGACGACGATCTCGACCAGCGGGAGCACCGGCACGGGGTTGAAGAAGTGCACGCCGACGACCTTGTCGGGACGCTTCGTTGCATTGGCCATCTTGATGACCGGGATCGACGAGGTGTTCGTGGCCAGGATTCCCTCGGGTTTGACGATGGAATCGAGCTTGCCGAACAGTTCGAGTTTGAGCGATTCGATCTCCGGTGCCGCTTCGACGACGAGGTCGCGGTCTGCGAAATCGTTGATATCGAGCGTCAACGTGATTGCGGCGCGGGCTTTCTCGGCTGCGTCGGGTTCGATGCGGCCGGATTTGACGGCGCGGGCGAAGGACTTGTCGAGGCGCGCTTGGGCCGCGTCCGCGGTGACCTGGCTCGTCTCGAGGATCATGACGGAACTGCCGGAGCGCGCGCACATCTCGGCGATCCCGGCACCCATGGTGCCGCCGCCGATGACGCCTACGAGGTCGATGTTGCTCATTTGAGCAGCGCCCGTGACATGACGACACGCTGAATCTGGTTGGTGCCCTCGTAGATCTGCGTGATCTTGGCGTCGCGCATCATGCGCTCGACCGGGAAGTCGGTGGTGTATCCGGCACCGCCGAACAGCTGTACCGCGTCGGTGGTGACCTCCATGGCCACGTCGGAGGCGAAGCACTTGGCTGCCGCGGAGATGAACCCGAGGTTCTTCTCACCGCGCTCGGCGCGGGCTGCGGAGCTGTAGACCATCAATCGTGCCGCTTCGACCTTCATCGCCATGTCCGCGAGCATGAACTGCACGGCCTGGAAGCTCGAGATCGCGGTACCGAACTGCTTGCGGTCCTTGGTGTATGCGATTGCTGCGTCGAGAGCGCCCTGGGCCAGGCCGACGGCCTGCGCGCCGATGGTGGGGCGGGTGTGGTCGAGAGTTTCGAGGGCGGTCTTGAAGCCGGTGCCCGGTTCGCCGATGATGCGATCGCCGGGGATCTTGCAGTTCTCGAAGTAGAGCTCGGCGGTGGGCGAGCCCTTGATTCCGAGTTTCTTCTCCTTGGGGCCGACGACGAATCCCTCGTCGTCGCGGTGCACGATGAACGAGGAGATACCGTTGGCACCCTTGTCGGGATCGGTGACGGCCATGACGGTGTACCAATCGGACTTGCCCCCGTTGGTGATCCAGCACTTGGAGCCGTTGAGGATCCAGTCGTCGCCGTCGGCCTTGGCCCGGGTGCGCATACTCGCGGCGTCGGAGCCTGCCTCGCGCTCGGACAGGGCGTAGGAGGCCATCGCGCCACCGGCGAGTGACGGCAGGACCTGCTTCTTCAATTCCTCGGAGCCCTTGAGGATCAAGCCCATCGTGCCGAGCTTGTTGACCGCGGGGATCAGCGAGGACGAACCGCAGACACGAGCGACTTCTTCGATGACGATGCAGGTCGCGACCGAGTCGGCACCCTGGCCCTCGTACTCCTCGGGAACGTGAATGGCGTTGAAGCCCGAGGCGTTGAGGGCCTGCAGTGCCTCTTCGGGGAAGCGCGAGTCCTCGTCCACCTCTTTGGCGTACGGGGCGATCTCCTTCTCCGAGAGCGCACGTATGGCTGCACGAAGTTCGTCGTGCTCCTCTGGCGATCGATACAGATCGAAGTCGGGATTTCCGGCCATATCGGCCACACTCCTTGAATCTAGGGATCAGCACTGACGAGATAGGGCACTCAGTGCCAAGGGTGTATCCACTGTACGACGCAATCGGGCCGTGTTCAAGGGCTTGTTGCCAAATGGCGGCACTGAGTGCCACTCGAACGGGTCGGTCAGTCGGTTGTGTGATCGGCCAATGCGTCGAGCACCTTGGTGACGGACATTCCCCGCGGGAACGACGCGACGACGATCTCGCCCAGGAACTGCGCTCGTACCTGCGCCAGCGCAGACCGCAGATCGTCGACGGACGTCGGGAGTCCGTCGCGGATCATTCGCCGGAGGATGTAGTTGTGGGTGGCGGTGACCGAGGCCGAGAACTGCAGAATTTCCAGGTGGGGATGGTCGGGGAGGACGCTCTGGAGGTACTCGACGAAGAGTCGGTCGTAGCGGAAGACGGTGACGATCTCGCGGTCGCGCAGGGCCGGAATCCGGTGGACCACCTGGTAGCGCAGGCGTGACATCTCTTTCCAGTCCGAGAATCGCTCGTACACCAGTTGGGCGGCGTCGCATACCGCATGCCAGGGGTCGCCCTCGTTGGATGCGAGGAATGCGCCTGCCTGCTCGAGCAGGATCTCGTGATCGGCGAAGACGACGTCTTCCTTGGCGCGGAACTGGCGAAAGAACGTCCGTCGGGAGATGCCGGCCGCTCCGGCGATGTCGTCGACCGTCGTCGATTCGTAGCCCTTGACCGAGAACAAGTCCAGGGCCGCTGTGGCCACGGTCAGTCTGAAGTCGGTCGACTCGTCGGGTTCTCCGCGCATGGGAGTGAAGGTAGCGGAGTTTCGGCGTCGGTAGGCAGGTCGCATCGGCTGATTGCTAGTGTTCGCAAGTAGGCGCTCCGCTGGCGGGCGACCCGGGAGGATGACATGGTCTCGGATTCGAGCCGACCGCTGTACCGCATGAAAGCCGACTTCTTCAAGACGTTGGCCCACCCTGCACGTATTCGAGTGCTCGAGTTGTTGAGCGAGCGCGAACATGCGGTGTCCGAGATGCTTCCGGAAGTGGGTATCGAGCCGGCGAATTTGTCGCAGCAGCTGTCGATTCTGCGCCGTGCCGGTCTCATCGTGGGCACTCGGGAAGGCTTGTCGGTGTCGTACGAATTGACGTCACCGAAGGTGGCGGACCTACTGGTGGTGGCGCGGGAGATACTGACCGGAGTGGTGGCCAACCAGGTCGAGTTGCTGGACGGTGAGTCCGGATCGCGTTCGTGACCTGACCGCACCGGGTGTGACGGCCTGCACCCTGTCTTCCTGATTCGTTACTTGCTAAACTTCGCAATCAAATAGACAAGGGAACCAATAGTAGTCAGAGGCCACCGCATGCCCGATCCGACGAGACACACCCGTACGAGCGAAACGCTCGGGGCCATGACGGCACTCCTGCCTCGGTGGAGTGAATGGAAACCCGCGTTCCGGGCACCCGGTGCGGACCTTCTCGCCGGCCTGGTCGTGGCTCTGGTCGCCCTGCCCCTGGCGCTCGGTTTCGGTGTCAGCACAGGACTCGGAGCTGCAGCGGGGCTGACGACGGCGATCGTTGCAGGCGTCGTCGCCGCAGTGTTCGGGGGCTCGCGGTTCCAAATCTCAGGGCCCACCGGGGCGATGACGGTGGTGCTCGTGCCGATCGTCGCCGAGTACGGCCCGACGGGTGTGCTGGCTGTCGGATTGATGGCCGGGGTCGTCCTGCTGGTGCTCGCGGTGGCGGGCATCGGCCGAGCTGTGCGCTACATGCCGGCACCGGTCATCGAAGGATTCACGGCAGGGATCGCCGTTGTCATTGCGCTGCAGCAGATTCCGGCCGCGCTCGGTATCGCCGACGCCCGAGGCGAGAAGGTGTGGCAGTCCGCGTTCGACGCCGCACGGTCGTTCGTCTCACACGCGAGCGTGCTGAGCCCCGCTGTCGCGCTGGCGGTCGCGGTCGTCATGCTCGTCGGCGGCCGTCTGGTACCCAAGATTCCGTTCTCGCTGGTTGCGGTGGCGGCCGCGACGGTAGCCACTCGACTGTTCGACCTCGATATCGCCCGGATCGGCGCGATTCCGTCCTCGTTGTCCGTCCCGACTCTGAGCTTCCTGCACCTCGGCGACCTGACCACGCTGGTGGCCCCCGCATTCGCCGTCGCCGCTCTGGCGGCACTGGAGTCCTTGCTCTCCGCGACGGCCGCGGACTCGATGGGCGTCGGCGCGCGGCACAATCCCGACCGCGAACTGTTCGGGCAGGGGCTCGCCAATATCGCCGCACCGCTGTTCGGCGGCGTTCCCGCTACCGGTGCCATTGCCCGCACGGCCGTCAACGTCCGGTCCGGGGCTCGGACCAGGCTCGCGGCACTCACACACGCTCTGATCCTGGCCGCGATCATGTACGCCGCCGCTGGACTCGTAGCCGATATCCCGCTCGCCGCCTTGGCGGGAGTTCTTCTCGCGACGACGGTCCGCATGGTCGAGACCGCATCCATCCGGGCGATCACCCGCGCCAGCGGAGCAGACACTGTCGTGATGGTGGCAACCTTCCTCGTCACGGTCGTCTTCGACCTCGTCACCGCGGTTGCAGTCGGGGTCGGCTTCGCTGCTGTCCTGGCCCTGCGTGCCATCGCGCGATCGGCCACGGTCGAACAGGTTCCGCTGGACGCACTCGACGCGGTCTCGGCGGAAGAAGGTGAGCTGCTTCGACAGCACATCGTCGCCTACCGGATCGACGGCGCATTGTTCTTCGGTGCCGCGCACAGTTTCCTGCTCGAACTCGCCGACGTCTCGGACGTGCAGGTGGTGATCCTGCGCATGTCGCGAGTCAGCACGATCGATGCCACCGGAGCCATCGTCCTCGAGGACGCGATCAGCGAACTCGAGCACCGTGGCATCACGGTGCTCATCTCCGGAGCAAAACCCGAACACCTGCGCCCCCTCACCGCGCTGGGTGTCTTCGCCACCGGAGGCGACGATGTGCGACGCAGCTTCGACACCACGCCGCAGGCGATCGCCTACGCCCGCACCCTCGTCGCGGACGTAGACCTCGACCCGCGGGTAGGGTCGTAGGTCACACTTGCGTAGGAAAGGACCAGCTCACCGTGGCTCTCGTTGCCGGAATCGACTCCTCCACCCAATCGTGCAAAGTATTCGTTCGTGACGCCGAGTCGGGGGAGCTGATCCGCCAGGGCCGAGCCGGTCACCCGGACGGCACCGAGATCGACCCACAGCGATGGAAGGAGGCGCTCGACCAGGCCGTCGCCGACGCAGGGGGCCTCGAGGACGTCGATGCCGTCTCGGTCGGTGCGCAGCAGCACGGCATGGTCTGCCTTGACGACGCAGGAGCCGTGGTGCGCAAGGCATTGCTGTGGAACGACACTCGGTCGGCGCAGGCCGCGGAGGATCTCGTTGCCGAATTGGGCGAGAAGTCGGGCGTCGACGGCAGACAGGCCTGGGCAGACGCGGTCGGGGTGGTACCTCTGGCCGCAATTACCGTGGCGAAATTGCGGTGGCTTGCCGATCACGAACCCGACAACGCCGATCGAACCGCAGCGGTCTGCCTTCCCCATGATTGGCTCAGTTGGCAGCTCGGCGGCGCATCGGGCCTCGACGCGCTGGCCACCGATCGTGGTGACGCCAGCGGCACCGGATATTTCTCGGCCGCGTCCGACGAGTATCGAACAGATCTGCTGGAGATGGGGTTTCGTGGCCGCACTCCGCTGCTGCCACGGGTGGCCGCACCGAACGAGGCGATCGGCCGCACGCAGTCCGGGGCGCTGATCGGACCGGGCACCGGCGACAATGCGGCGGCAGCACTGGCGCTCGACGCGCAGCCCGGTGACGTGGTCGTGTCGGTGGGCACCTCCGGCGTCGTATCTGCGGTGACTTCGGTTGCAGCACAAGATGGTTCGGGTCTGGTTGCCGGATTCGCCGATGCCACCGGCCGTCAGCTGCCGCTGGTGTGCACGCTCAATGCCGCCCGCGTCCTCGATGCCACCGCGCGTCTGTTGGGCATCGATCACGACGAGCTGTCGCGGTTGGCGCTGTCGACGGCAAGCGAGGGCCTGGTCCTGGTGCCCTACCTCGAGGGTGAACGCACCCCCAATCGTCCCGATGCGTCCGGTGCGATTCATGGACTACGACTGGACAATTCGACGCCGGGCCACCTTGCTCGCGCGGCTGTCGAGGGGTTGCTGTGCGGCCTGGCCGACGGTATCGACCACCTGCGCGGGCAAGGTGTGGAGACCACGCGGGTGTTGCTCATCGGCGGCGGCGCGAAATCTGCTGCGCTACGCGAACTGGCACCGGCCATCCTCGGCGTTCCGGTGATCGTGCCCGAGCCAGGCGAATACGTCGCCGACGGTGCAGCGCGTCAGGCGGCCTGGACGCTGGCCGGCACCAGCGCACCGCCGACCTGGGCGCAGGCACCGGCACACACGTACGAGGCCGACCCCACCCCTGCGGTTCGAGAACGATACGCCGAGGTGCGGGATCTGACCGAGGGCGTCAGCACCCGGTGAGTTGACGCCGGTAGCCGCCGAGAACGCCGGCTGCCGGCGACGTTCGCACACGCAATACCGTAGAGGGATCGAGTATGCCCAGTTATCGCGCGAGGAGAACCATGGTTGGCGTCGACACCTCCGAGTCTCGAGCAGATTCGACCCGGAGCGGGCGGGTACTTCGCGTCGGGCCACTGAAGCCATCGCTGACGGAGACGTTGGTTGCCGAGTACGACGCACTGGAACTACCCGAGGGTGACGATCGTGATCAGTTCCTCGATGCGCACGGTGAGTCGGTCATCGCGGTCGTCACCTCCGGCCGCACCGGCGTCGACGCGTCGCTGATGGCACGCCTGCCGCGACTCGGTGCCGTGGTGAACTTCGGCGTCGGATACGACACCACCGACGTCGACGCGGCAGCCGAACGAGGCATCGCCGTCAGCAACACGCCCGATGTGTTGACCGATTGCGTGGCGGACCTCGCCGTCGGTCTGGTGATCGACACCATACGAGGTATGTCGTCCGCCGAGCGATTCGTTCGCGCCGGGCGGTGGCCTGTCGAGGGCCACCCTCCGCTGACGCGCCAGGTCACCGGCAAGCGCGTCGGGATCATCGGACTGGGCCGGATAGGTTCGGCAATTGCCGAACGGCTCAAAGGTTTTCGATGCACTATCTCGTATCACAATCGCAACGAGATCCCCGGTTCGCCGTACTCCTATGCGGCAGGCCCGGCCGAACTCGCAGACGGTGTCGACGTTCTCGTCATCGCGGCATCGGGAGGTTCGGGAACGGCGCATCTGGTTGATCGGACGGTGCTCGAAGCATTGGGGCCGCAGGGATACCTGATCAACGTGGCACGCGGAAGCGTCGTCGACGAGGAGGCGCTCATCGAGTTGCTCGCCGCCGGGAAGCTCGCCGGAGCCGGTCTGGACGTCTTCGCGCACGAGCCGCACGTCCCCGAGGCCCTGCGGGCGATGGACAACGTCGTACTGCTGCCGCATGTGGGCAGCGCAACGGTGCAGACGCGTGACGCGATGGAGGCGTTGACGCTCGAGAATCTCGATCGCTTCCTGGCCGACGGCACTGTGGTCACGCCGGTCACGCCCTGACCTCGTCCTCACTGCGAGGATTCGCAACCTTCCCTCCGGTAAGAGTAGAGTTCCCGGCGGAGCAGACGCCCGTGTCACCCTGTCCGGCTCGATCTGCTCGCATCCAAGAAACCGATCGGAGTTGTTGTGTCTCGAGCTGCCCAGGTGCCTGTCACCGCCGTCGAAGACGTCTCGGTGCTGGGTGCGTTGCGCTCGCCGAAGCGACTCAAAACGGAGGTCCTCGCCGGCTTGGTGGTGGCGCTGGCGTTGATTCCGGAAGCCATTTCGTTCTCGATCATCGCCGGAGTCGATCCGCGGGTCGGTCTGTTCGCGTCGTTCACGATGGCGGTCACCATCTCCATCGTCGGTGGTCGACCCGCGATGATCTCCGCCGCTACCGGAGCGATAGCGCTGGTCGTCGCTCCGTTGGCACGCGACTACGGTCTCGACTATCTGATCGCTGCGGTGATCCTCGGCGGGGTTCTGCAGGTGGTGCTCAGCGTGCTCGGCGTCGCCAAACTGATGCGATTCATTCCGCGCAGCGTCATGGTCGGATTCGTCAACGCGCTGGCGATCCTGATCTTCACCTCGCAGTTGCCGTACCTGATCGGAGTGCCGTGGTTGGTCTACCCGCTGGTCGCCGTCGGCTTGGTCATCATGTTCTTCTTGCCCAAGCTCACCACCATCGTGCCTGCACCGCTGATCGCGATCGTGATTCTCACCGCCGCCACACTCGTGTTCGCGCTGGCTGTGCCCGATGTCGGTGACGAAGGCGAACTGCCGTCCTCGTTGCCGTCGTTCCTGATCCCGAATGTGCCGTTCACTCTCGACACACTCTCGATCGTCGCTCCGTTCGCGTTGGCCATTGCCCTCGTCGGGCTGCTCGAGTCACTGATGACGGCCAAGCTCGTCGACGACATCACCGACTCGCACTCGAACAAGACCCGCGAGGGTTGGGGCCAGGGCGTGGCGAACCTGGTCACCGGGTTCACCGGCGGCATGGGCGGTTGCGCGATGATCGGGCAGACCATGATCAACGTCAAGGTCTCCGGTGCCCGCACCCGGATCTCGACGTTTCTCGCAGGCACCTTCCTGCTGATACTCGTGGTCGGTCTCGGCGACATCGTCGCGTTGATTCCGATGGCTGCGCTGGTCGCGGTGATGATCATGGTCTCCGTCGGAACCTTCGATTGGCACAGCATCAACCCGAAGACGCTGCGCCGGATGCCCAAGAGCGAGACTCTCGTGATGGTGGCCACCGTCGCGGTCACCGTCGTCACCCACAACCTTGCATACGGTGTGGTCGTTGGTGTGATCACCGCGATGGTGCTGTTCGCCCGACGGGTGGCCCATCTGACCGAGGTCATCGACGTGGCACATCCCGACGACGACACCCGCGTCTACGCAGTCAAGGGCGAGTTGTTCTTCGCGTCGAGCAACGATCTGATCTATCAGTTCGACTACGTCGGAGACCCGAAGAACGTCGTGATCGACATGTCCGAGTCACACATCTGGGACGCGTCGACTGTGGCGACCCTGGACGCCATCACCACCAAGTACGCGGCGAAAGGAAAAACGGTCGACATCGTCGGTCTGAACGCCCCGTCGATCGAGCGGCACGATCGCCTCAGCGGAAATCTGGGCGGCGAGCACTGATGATGAGGGTGGCCGGTCGGGTGAAGAGAGGCAGCAGATGAGCGAGGACGGCAGTCACATGCAGATCGGGCAGGTGGCTCAACGAACCGAGCTCTCGATCCGCACCGTCCGCCACTACGACGACGTCGGGCTGGTCACCCCCTCTGCCCGATCGGCAGGCGGATTTCGGCTCTACACCGAGGCCGACGTCGAGCGTCTGCTCGTCATTCGGCGGATGAAGCCGCTGGACTTCACGCTGGCCGAGATGAAGCAGCTGCTCGAATCCCTCGATACGTTGGTCGATGCGGACGCGACCGAAGACGACCTGTCATCGGCTGCGGCCTTCGTGCGCGAATGCCACACCAAGGCCGAGGAGAGCTGCCGGACGTTGCGCCGCCAGCTCGCCTACGCCGAGGAGCTGACCGAGGTGTTGTCGGCTCGCGGAGCCGCAACCCGGAGCGAGTAAGTTCGGCTCTAGCGGCCGAAGCTACTGCATCCGGGTTGAACCGGAATTCCTGCGAGGCGGTCGTCCAACCACGCGAACGCACCGGGAGCTCCGCTGCCGGCAACGATGCTGTGCTCACCCAGGTATTCCTCGAGGCGGACGTCGGCTCCGCGTGAACACCACTTGTCGAACACGGCCTCGGGACCTTCCTTCGGAATCCAGAACTCCTGCTGTCCGTGATACATGAACACCGGTGCCGTCGGGGTTCCGCCGTCTCCCAATCGGTTCTGATCAGCAACCGCGAGCGCCAGCGGCGAATTGAATGCATCGGGAGTGATGGACAGTGACTCGATGCGGATCGGAGCAACGATTCCGAGCGGGGCAATCCCGACGATGCACAGGTCCTTCGAGGCCTGTGCGAGCCGCCACCCGTCGTCGTTGTAGAGCGAAAGCATCTCCGGGTATTCGCGAGCAACACCCATCGCTGCCGCGAGGAACACTGCCGACGCTGCGTTGCCGTTCATGGACTGACGTAGCAGTGCGAAGTCGGTGGGCGTTCCGCCGAATGCTGCGCCGACGATGTTCAGTTCGGGGGCGTATGCCGGAGCCTCCTGCACGGCCCAGCCCGATGCGATCGCCCCGCCCGAGTAGCCTGTAATGCCCAGGGGCGCAGTCGGATCGAGGCCGATCGCAGCGGTTGTGACCGCGCCGCGCAGACCGTCGAGGACGGCGTGCGCCGCCATCGGTCCGACGGCGTACGCATGGCGTGGCCCCTGATGGTCGGTGACGACGACGGCGTAGCCCCGCGCCAGAAGCAGCTGCACGGGTGCCAATTCCGGAGCGATGCCGCGTTGCATGGTCCACGATGGCTCACACGTGGCACCGAGCGAATCGATGGCCATGTTGTAGGCGACAACAGGGCGCGGACCGGGCGAGGTCCAGGGTGCGGTCGGGACGATGACGCTGGTGATGATGGCAGCGGGGCGATCCTTCGCGTCGGTCGAGGCGACCAGCAGTTGGGTGGTGGTGACCGGGGTGACAAGTGGTCCGACGGTGACGCTGCGGGTCCGCAGAACTGTTCCGGGGGCTGCCTTTTCGTATCCGGGCGGCGGAACGACCCACGGATCGTCGAGCGGTGTCGCGGCGATCGATTCGGCGGTTCGCGGCGGATTCTGGAAATCGCCGAGTGGATCGGCAGCCGCCGACCATTGCCCGCCCACTACCACCAGTGAAACCGCAGCGACCACCGCCGCACACCGACGGCCGAACTTCGCGTACTTCCCCATCGAGACCCCCCGGTCGAAGTTCCGGATCGTTACCGGTGCTTTCCACACGACTCTAGGGGCCCGGAACCATCTACAGGGGCCGAACGCACTATCTGCTCGGTTCGAGCATGATGAATTGCTTCAGCGCCGGTGCGGCTTTCTTGTGGTGACGTCCCTCGCCACCGACAAGACATGCTTTATCCGTCGACCACCACCGGGACGATGAGGGGCTGACGACCCAGGGACTGCTTGGCCCATCGAGCCGATTCCTGGACGATGCGCTTTTCGATCTGCTCGCGCGATGCGACCGTGCTGTCGCTCTCGCGGGTGAGTGTCTTGCCGATCGCCTTGGCCAGTGCGTCGAAAGCGTTGGGCTCGTGCGCGAATCCGCGTCCGATGAAGTCGACGTCGTCGACCAGCAGGCCGGTATCGGGATCGACGATTGCGATGACGGTCAGAACGCCCTCGTTGGCCAGCAGGCGGCGGTCGGCCAGCGAATCCTCGGTGACACCACCGACGGCACTGCCGTCGACGTAGATCAGTTCGATGGGCACACTGCCGGTGATGCTCGCGACGCCGTCGAACAGGTCGATGACGCTGCCGTTCTCGGCGATCAGTACGCGATCACGCGGGACACCGGTCTTGATCGCGAGATCGGCATTGGCGCGCAGGTGTCGGGATTCGCCGTGTACGGGAAGCACATTGGCGGGTTCGAGAATGTTGTAGCAGTAGACGAGCTCGCCTGCGCTCGCGTGACCGGAGACGTGCACCTTGGCATTTCCCTTGTGCACCACGCGCGCACCCTTGTCGACGAGCCCGTTGATGACGCGGTAGATCGCATTCTCGTTTCCGGGAATGAGGCTGCTCGCCATCAGCACGGTGTCGCCGTCGCCGACCTTGATCTGATGCTCTCCCGAGGCCATTCGCGACAACGCGGCCAAGGGCTCGCCCTGCGAGCCGGTGCAGATCAGCGTTATCTTGTGTGCCGGAAGCCGATTGAGCTTCGGTAGGTCCACCACGAGTCCGTCGGGAACATCGAGATAGCTCAGGTCGGTCGCAATCTTCATGTTGCGCACCATCGATCGTCCCACGAATGCGACTTTGCGACCCTGCGCATGTGCGGCGTCGAGCACCTGCTGGATGCGGTGCACGTGACTGGCGAAGCTCGACACGATCACTCGTCCCGATGTTTCGCGGAACACTTTCTCGATGGCCGGAACCAGATCTCGTTCGGAGACCATGAACCCGGGAACTTCGGCGTTGGTCGAGTCGACGAGGAGGAGATCGAGGCCTTCCTCGCCGAGGCGTGCGAATCCGCGCAGGTCGGTGATTCGACCGTCCAGCGGAAACTGGTCCATCTTGAAGTCGCCGGTGTGCAGGACGAGACCGGCGTCCGTGCGAATGGCGATGGCGAGACCGTCTGGGATCGAGTGGTTGACGGCGAGGAACTCGAGCTCGAACGGGCCTTCCTGACGGGTTTGCCCCGCCTCGACCTCGATCAGTGTGGTCGAGACCTTGAACTCCTCGAACTTGGCAGCCAGGAAGTGCAGCGTCAGTCTCGACGAGATGACCGGGATGTCGCCGCGCTCACGCAGCAGATAGGGGACGCCGCCGATGTGGTCCTCGTGCCCGTGGGTGAGGACGATCGCGACCACGTCGTCGAGACGATCCCGGATGCAGCTCCAGTCGGGGAGGATGACGTCGACGCCGGGCTGGTGTTCCTCGGGGAACAGCACGCCACAGTCGACGATCAGCAGTTTTCCGTCGAATTCGAACACGGTCATGTTGCGGCCGATCTCGCCGAGACCGCCGGTCGCGATCACCCGAAGGTGCCCTGCCTGAAGCGCGGAGGACGATCGCTTTCTCGGAGCGGCGGGGGATTTCCGGTTACGTGGTGATCGCGACATGTGGTCAACGCTACGGGGGACTGCCGACCTGGCTTCGACCCCGGTCTCGAGATCTCGGAATTCGTGACGGTCTCCACCGCTCCCGACGGTGGTCAGGTCGAGGTACGAAGCAGATGACCGCGTGCGAGAGCAGCCATCTCGCACGCACGGATCGTGTGGTGCCCGTTGTCGTCGTTCTCACGGTCGCACGGAAGTAACGTCACGTGTGCGCAAGTTGATCATCACGCAGAACATGACTGTCGACGGTGTCATCGAAGCAACCGACGATCGGTTTTCCAGCGTCGGCGAGGATCCCGATCTCGATGCGGCGCTGGTTGCTCAGCGAGAAGCGTCGGATGGATTCTTGGTGGGACGGGTGACGTTCGAGGGCATGCGGGATTACTGGGCTCCGAAGATCGACGACACGACGGGCATGCCCGACCACCTGAACCGCGTCGCAAAGTACGTCGTGTCCTCGACGTTGGAAGACCCGGGGTGGGTGAACACGACCGTCCTGTCGGGACCTCTTCTGGAGGACATCACGCGAATCAAGGAGATGAATGGTTCCGACATCGTACGCACGGGGAGTATCACCCTGTGTCGGGACTTGATCGCCCTGGACCTCGTCGACGAGTACCGATTGTTTCAGTTCCCCTACGCGCGCGGACGCAGCGAACGATTGTTCGACGGCACACCGTCGCAACAACTGCGCATGGCGAAATGCACAGCATTCTCATTCGGAGCGACGCTGATGTCGTTCGAAGTCCGCCGACGATGATGGGAACACACGCGAAATTCCCTCCACTACGTCACGTGGATTCGTCGAGATAGTCGGTCGTCCAAGGGCCGACTGCGGTGCCGATGACGACGGTGTCTTCGTCGGCACCGTCGAAGTGAGCGGCACCGGCAGGAACCCAGAGAAACGAACCCGGCGGGAATCGGCTCGTGGCGCTCACGTCCAGGGCAGTTCCGTAACCCAACCGGAGCTCGCCGGCAGCGACAACTAGGTGGACGTCGGCACTGTGGAAGTGGGCGGCGTCGAATACTCCGGCGGGGACGAAGAATGCGTAGCTGAACATGATGCCGGGATCTCTGGTCCCGACGAGTGTCGCCGACCGCGTGCCGTCGTCGTGGAACGTGTCCCAGGGAATGGCAGCTATGTCGAAAGCCATCGGAGCGCTGCTGGCAGGAATCATGGATGCCACGCTAAGGAAAGCTGGTCGGCATCGCTGGCGGGTTCCGGACGGCGTAGTTCCCAGGGGCTGATGCCGTCCTGGGTACCGCTCGCCATTGCGGAATCGAGTGTCATCACTTTAAAGTGATGACGCGCGTCATCGAATTTGGGGTCTCATCGGGAGGGGTTCGTCGGCATGAATGTTCACACCGTCGTGATCATCGGCAGCGGCTTCGGTGGCCAGTGTGCAGCGAAGGCACTGCTGGACAGGGGCATCGACGATCTCGTCATCCTCGAGAGACGCCCGTTCCTCGGTGGTACCTGGAAGCAGAATCGCTACCCGGGTGCAGCCGTCGACGTGCAGAGTCCGCTGTACTCGATCGCGTCGGAGCCCTTCGAGTGGTCGCGCATGTTCGCCGAACGCGCGGAGCTCGAGCGATACACCGACCACGTACTCGAATCGAACGGCCTGCCGGACCGCACGCATCTCGATACCGATGTCCAGAAGATCGAATGGGCCGGAGACCACTGGACCATCGCCACCTCGCGCGGTGAGTACGCAGCCACGTTCGTCATCAATGCCTCCGGCCCCCTCAGTACACCCGTCGTACCGCCGTTCCCGGGGCGGGAGAAGTTTCAGGGCAAGCAGTTCCACACCAACGACTGGGATACGGCCTACGAGCACGCAGGCAAGAAAGTGGCCATCGTCGGCAGCGGTGCCAGTGCCGCCCAGGTGATCCCGGCGATCCAACCGGACGTCGAGGAACTGCATGTCTTTCAGCGCACTCCGCACTGGGTGATGCCGCGCCACGATCGCGAGTTCACACCGCTGCAGCGAAAGCTGCTGCGCATGGAGCCGATTCGACGGCTCGTCCGCGCAGGCATCTACTGGAGTCTCGAGACTCGCATCCTCGGCTTCAAGTATTCACGACGGTTGCTCGAGGCGGTGGCGCAGCGAACAGCAGTGCAACACATCGAGTCTCAGGTCTCGGATCCGGATCTTCGCGCCAAGGTGACCCCGGACTACACCATCGGGTGCAAACGAGTACTACTGTCCAACACGTTCTACCCGGCGCTGGAACAATCCAATGTCACCCTGCACGACAAAGACGACGGAATCGCCGAGATCACCGAGACCGGAATCCGCACCACCACCGGCGAACACGTCCCCGTCGACTTACTGGTGTGGTCCACCGGATACGACGCCACCGACGGTGTCATCTCGTATCCGGTGATCGGCCGCGACGGCCGGGCCCTGTCCGAGGTCTGGGACCCGTACCCGCGCGCGTATCTCGGTACCACGATTCCCGGCTTTCCCAACCTGTTCGTCGTCACCGGGCCGAACACCGGAATCGGGCACACCTCGGCCATTTTCCTCATCGAGGCGCAGATGGAGTACATCGTGCGGGCAGTGGACGCCGTCCGTGAGGCAGGGGCGAGGTCCATCGAGGTCACGGCCGCCGCCGAGCAGGAGTACACCGAGACGATCCACCGCGAGATGGAGGGCACGGTCTGGAAGGACGGGGGCTGTCACAGCTGGTATCAGTCCAAATCCGGGCACGTCGTCGCCATGTTTCCCGGATTCAGCTTCACATTCCGTCGGTGGGCCAAACGCTTTCGGCCCGAAGCTCACCACATTCACCGGTCGACCACCGAGACGACGAAGGACGAGGTATCGGCATGAAGGATCATTCGGGTCGGGTAGCGCTGATCACCGGTGCCGCAGGTGGAATCGGTTCCGCCGTGGCAACCGCACTTCACCGGCGCGGTGCCTCCGTCGTTCTGGTCGATATGCACTCGACCGATCTGGAGTCACTCGCGGCGAAGCTGGGCAACCAGCGCGTGGCGATCGCCCATGCAGATGTCACCGTGCGTGAGCAGCTCGACGCAGCCGTCGCCACTGCGACCGACACCTTCGGCGCGCTCGACATCGTGATGGCGAACGCCGGAATCTCCAGTGGCGCAACGGCAGCGACGGTACGGTCGGTCGAGGACGGGATCTTCGAGAGAGTCATCGGCGTCAACCTCGTCGGCGTGTGGAACACGGTACGGGCCGCTCTGCCGCACATCGTCGATTCCGGGGGATACGTGTTGCTCACCTCCTCGACGTACGCGTACCTCAACGGTTTGGCCAACGCGCCGTATGCGGCATCGAAGGCGGCCGTCGAACAGCTCGGGCGCGCACTGCGCCTGGAGCTGGCAGGAACGGGAGCGACGGCAGGCGTGCTGTATCCCGGCTGGGTGGCAACGCCCATCGTGGACGTGGCTTTCGGCGGTGACGAGATCGCGACGGCACTGGTGGCCAAAGGGTTTCCAGCTCTGTTGCGGCAACCGATTTCTGCGGACACGCTCGCGCGTGGTGTGGTTCGGGGCATCGAGCGACGGGCACCGCGGATTCAGGTTCCAGCGCGATGGGTCCCGATGTCACTGTTGCGTGGCGTGATCAACCCCGTGTACGACGCAATTCTCGAGCGAGACAAAGACGTACGTGCGCTCACCGCGCAGCTCGACGCGCGTCCGCGGTGACCGAAAGTCAGGGCCCGGGCCGGGCATACGGCGGGGAAAGTGCTGCCGATCGCGACGACCGCAGGCGCAGGCAGCTCCTCGACGCCGGGCTGCGGGTGTTCGGAAGTGTCGGATTTCGTGCTGCGACCGTCCGAGGACTGTGCCGAGAGGCCAAGATCGCGGATCGAGACTTCTACCGACAGTTCGAGAACACCGAGGAACTTCTTCTCGCCGTGTACACGGAATGCATTGGCCGCCTCACTGCGTCGATCATCGAGGCGATGCCGCAGGTGGATCCGCGCAGTGATGTTCGGGCCGTCGCGCGGCAGGTACTCGACCCGTTCTTCCACGTCATCGAGGACCCTCATCTGGCACGAGTGGTGTGGCTCGAGGTGCTCGGCGTCAGCCCGAACGTCGAACGGACATATCTTGCGGTGATGCAACAGTTCGGATCGATGCTGATCGGCTACCTCCGCACATTCGCAGGTCCCGTGCCGTCCACTCCGGATCTCGATATCGAACTGCTCGCCACCGCGTCCGTCGGGGGTATCAGCCACACGGCCCTGACGTGGTTCCTCAGTGACTATGCGGCCGAACGACGCGTTGTCGTCGCGACCATCGCGACAATGCTGGGCAATGTGGTCGAGCCGCTGTCGCTTCCTCCGGGATCTCGATCTACTTGATGCGCAATGCCATTCGAGGGCACAGCCGCACGGCATCCTGCGCCCGCTCGGTGTCGGTTCCGTGTAGCAGGAGATCGTTTCCGGGTCTTCTGGCAAGCGGATAGCCCCACTCGTCTCTGGTGAGGGTGGCGGGAAGCAACTCGGTGCACACCCCGCGTCCGTCGCACCGCGTCCAGTCGATGCGCAGGACGTCATCTTCTCGGCGTTCGATGGTCATCGCCGTCCTCCTCGGTGAATTTCGCACGAGCCCAACCGATGCAGATGTACGTCGTCGGCGAAGACCGACATCGCCGACCGGATCAGACGCGCCGTACCGTCGGGGTGATGGCAGGCTCCCCGGCCGTCGACCAGACGGGTGTATCGCTCGATCTCGCCGATGGCGACCTCGACGTTCTGCCCGGTGGACAGCCGCGAGAACGCGTCGGCCAATCGAGGCAGGCCGTTGAGGCAGGGGCCGCACTGACCGGCGCTTTCCTCGGCCAGGTAACGGACGAACTCGGCCGTGGCCGCGAGCCCACAGGAGCCGACGCCCAGTACATGCACGATGCCCGCGCCGGGGCGGACACCGATGTCTGCCAGCGATTCTCGAGACATCGCACGGCCGACCAGAGCATCACGGCCGGCCCAGGTGCCGTGAAACCCGCCGAGCAGCACCGCCCGCACCGAGCGTAGGTCGATACCGGCATCGCGGGCGAGCATCTCCTCGACCGACGAGCCGAACGGAACCTCGACGACGCCGGCTCGCCGGACGTCCCCCGAATAGGTCACGAGCATCGTCCCGGGCTCGGACGAGGTACCCCGCGAACGGAACCACCGTGGACCCCACCGCTCGATCAGCGCGATATGCGCGAAGGTCTCGACATTGAGCACCAACGTGGGTCGCCCGCGAACCCCGGACACTGCGGCACTGTTCTTCTTGTCCCGGGGAAGTGCCGGACCTCCTTCGATGGCCGAGATCACCGCGGACTTCTCCCCGGAGACGAAACCGGATGCGGATGCGACCACCTGTACGTGCGTCGTATCCCATCCACGACGCCGTCGCTCGTCGATCGCCGCTCGTACGCCGACCACGGCGTCCTGCGGAACGTACAGGTAGCAATCGCGGCATCGAAGTGCCGAGGCCGTGGCGGCGATACCGTCGAGAATCAGATGCACCGACCGTTCGAGCAGCACTCGGTCCTTGCTGCTCAACGGTTCTCCCTCGGCACCGTTGGCGATCAGGACCGATGCACGATCCGAGATCGCGCGCATCTTCGCGCCGGTGGGAAATGCCGCACCGCCGTGCCCGCGAAGGCCCGATCGGACGACCGCATCGACCAGCGAGCCGTCGCCGGGCGGTCGCGCGCCATAGAGTTCGGTGTGGCGTCGCAGGTCGGTATGCGCTTGGGAGAGGAGCGACTCCGTGAGATATGTCGGTGTGGTCATCGGCCGATCCTGATTCTGGTGTGCTGGTGTTCTTGGAAGTTGTAGCGCAGGCGCCAGGCACCTGCTGCGGCGACGACCATCGTGCAGGCCAGTGCCGTCGCCAGGAACCATCCGCTGCCCGCATCGGTTCCGTTGCCGATACCGTGTGACAGGGCTATCGGCCACAGTGCGTACGAAAGCCAATGCACTGCACGAAAAGTGCGATAGCCGAGACGGTGTCGGAGCAGACCGGTCAGGGTGATCGCGATCAGCAGGTCGAACGCGAGGGTGCCCAGGCCGAGCCAGAACGGTTTGTACGCCCCGGCGAAGGGGATGACGACGTCGACCAGATCGAGTTGTGCGTACGGGTCGAAGAACAGTGTCGCGATGTGGATCGCAACGAATATCGATCCCAGAAGTGCAGTGCTCCTGTGTAATTCGACGACACCGAACCGAGGGACGGTCAACAGCGGCCGCCCCGATCGAGTGAAGATCCCCGACGCCACCGCCAGGGTGAGCAAGACGAGTGCAGCGATACCCGATCCGCGGCCCAGCGCCCACAGTGCTTCGCTCATGACCTGTCCTCCTCGTCCTCGGGCCAACCGCCACAGCGAGTGACCGTGCCGTCGGCGGAGACGGCCCGAACAGGAAGACCGAGGTGCGCGAGCCACGCCGTTGCCTGCGATCCCCGGACGATGGACGCGGTGCTGACCGTGTTGGCGGTGAGGCAGCTCGCCGCGATCACAGTCACTGTGCGCCAATACGGTTCGGCGGGCCGTGACAGCTCCGGATCCAGTATGTGATGCAGCAACTGTCCCTCGTGCAGCCATCGCCGCCGGAGCGTGCTCGAGGTCGCAACCCCGCTGTCGGATCCGATCTCGACGACGGTGGCGGGCTCGGAATCGCCGTCGCACACTCGTATTCGCCAACCGCTGTCGGGATACTCCCCCCGCGTCGCGATATCGCCGCCGAGGGAGACCAGCACGCCGGTTCCGAGCTCGTCGTGTACCGCGCGGGCACAACGATCCGCAGCCAGCGCCTTGGCCGTCGCCCCCAGATCGAGAACGAGGCCCTCGGGGACCGTGATGCGGTCGTCGTCGAGCCGGACCAACGTCCAGTCGGCCCGGGTGAGAAAGGTTGCAGTTCCGACGGCGGCCGCCGTCCGCTGAGAGGGCGAGAGTGCGAGCGCGTCGAAGTCCCGGTCGTATCCCAGGTTCACCAGCGCCGACCCGACAGTGGGATCCACGGCGCCGTCGGTCAGACGCGCTGCGCTGAGTGCAGCGTCGACGAAGGTGTGCAGGGTGGCGCTGATGGGCGTGGGGCGACCACCGCTGTGCGCGAGCATCGTCAGCTCCGAATCAGGTCTGAATCTGCTGCAGGCTGCATCGACCTTCGCGAGTTCTGCGCGCACGATCTGTTCGGCTCGTTCGATGCTGCCGGGGTCGGTGACTGTCAGCTCGGCTGCGCAGCCCCATACCGTCCAGCTCGCGGTGGCCGTCGCGGTGCGCGTGGCGGCGCGGTTCACGACCCGTGCGTTCTGGCGTGGGTGGTACCCGAACTCGAGGCGCTGTTCGGCGAGCCGACTCCGGGAGCAGTGACGCGGGGTGCCGACCCGAACGACGGAACGTGTGCAGAGGCATCGGTCTGTGTTGCCGTCGTGACCACCTCGGGTTGGTGAGTGCCGAGGTAGGCCAGTGAGGCGGATCCACCGAGCACGGTGACACCCAATGCAGCCACTGCTGCAGTGGCGATGCGCGTGCGCCGGTAGCCCTGCTCTGGTGTGTTCATCGTGGTTCCTTCGTCGACGAGCGGGCGGCGATGTTCTCGACGATGCCCATGTTCACTGTGAGGACGCTGTGTTCCGGCTGTGCGACCGGTTCGGAGCGAGGAGTCATGATCGTCAGTGTGCAGCGGTGCAGCTGAAGGATCGCTGAAAGATTCTGGGCGGACATCGCGTCGATCTGGTGTACTCGTGTTCCCACTGCCCGAGCGATTCGAGAGTGCGTTGTGCGAGTACTACTTGTCGAAGACGAGACGCGGCTGGCAGAGACCATCCGCCGTGGACTCGACGCCGAAGGTTTTGTCGTGGACGTCGAACACAATGGCATCGACGGTTTCCACAGTGCAGTCAGCGGCGACTACGACGCGATCGTCCTCGACATCATGCTGCCGGGCAAGCAGGGTTACGACGTCGTTCGGGACCTGCGTCGGCAGGGGGTGTGGACGCCGATCCTGATGCTCTCCGCCAAGGACGGTGAGTACGACCTCGCCGATGCTTTCGATCTCGGTGCCGACGACTATCTCGTCAAGCCGTTCTCGTTCGTCGTCCTGATCGCACGGTTGCGGGCCCTCGTGCGTCGGGGTGCACCGGCGCGCCCGACGGTTCTCACGGTCGGGGACCTCGAGCTGGACCCTTCTCGTCACCGCGTGACCCGGCAGGGCACGGAGTTGTCGCTGACGCCGCGCGAGTACAGCGTGCTGGAATATCTGATGAGGCGAAACGGAGTGGTGGCGAACAAATCCGAGATCGTTCGGTCGGTGTGGGATGCCAATTTCGACGGCGACGAGAACATCGTCGAGGTCTATATCGGTTACCTGCGTAAGAAGGTCGATCACCCGTTCGCGGTCAAGCTGATCGAGACCGTGCGCGGTGCCGGTTATCGCATTGCCGCGGGCCACTGACATGGTGCATCTCGGCCGAGATCTGCTTCGTCCCCGATCGTGGACTGTCCGCGTGCGGTCGGCGGTGCGCTGCTGGGTGTTCTCTACACCTCGCTCGAGGACTCGGCACGTTCGGCTGCGGCCGCTCGCGTGGCTCTGATCGCTGCGCAATGGGGAACCGGCGACCGCGACGAGAACGGGCCACGCGTGGAGAACTCTCTGCTGGCGACCGACGGGCAGGTAGGGATCGTGCAGGTGGTCGACGCATCGGGGAAGGTGTTGACGTCCTCGCCGGGCGATGCGGCCACGCCCCTGACGACGCAGCAGGTTTCCCCGTCGGAGGTGCAGGATCTCGGACGTATCTCCGTTCCCGGGATCGGTGACTACTGGGTGACCGCGGCGGGACTGTCCTCGCCTCGGGGACAGGCGACCGTCGTGGTCGGTGCCGACCGGGAACCGGTGGAGAAGGTGGTGTCCACGGTTGCGCTTCTGCTGGCCGCGGTCGGTCCCTTCGTTGTCGCGCTCGTCGCTTTCGCCACGTACCGGCTGGTGGGTGCGGCCTTGAGCCCCGTCGAGAGCATCCGGGCCAGGGTCGCGTCGATCTCGGGAGCTCGATTGACCGAACGGGTTCCGGTTCCCGATACTCGCGACGAGATCGCTCGGCTCGCACTGACGATGAACCATATGCTCGAGCGCCTCGAAGACGGGCAACGTGCTCAGCAGCGTTTCGTCAGCGATGCCTCCCACGAATTGCGCAGCCCACTGGCCACGATCACGGCGGCGTTGGAACTGGCCGAGACGCGACCTGAATTGCGTGATGCGGCGCTGTTGAACGACTCCCTGCTTCCCGAGGTTCGACGGATGCGGCAGCTCATCGAGGACCTGTTGGTTCTTGCGCGGTCCGACGAGATCGACACCGCTGCCGCCTACGGCGATGTCGATCTGGAGGATCTGTTGTACGAGGAGGCCAAACGGGTCCAGGCCACGTCCGGTGTGGTGACGGAGTTGTCCATAGTACCCGTTCGAGTCAGCGGAGACCCCTCGGCGCTTGCCCGAATGGTGCGCAATGTCGTCGACAACGCCGTTCGGCATGCGAGAACACGAATAGTGTTGTCCTGCTCGATGTCCGGTGACGACGCTGTGGTCTCCATCGACGACGACGGTCCGGGTGTGTCGATGGCAGATCGAACACGCGTGTTCGATCGTTTCGTTCGGCTCGACTCGTCACGGGCGCGGGACGAGGGCGGTGCAGGCCTCGGTCTGGCCATCGTCGCCGATACCGTGTCCGCCCATGGCGGCAGCGTGCGAGTGACCGATTCCCCGGCCGGCGGAGCTCGATTCGAGATTCGACTTCCCACGTGAGGGTCGACGCATGCGGCACTCGCGCACACCACCGCGAGAGCGCACAGTAGGGTTTCGCAGGTGACAGACGCTCACCCGAGATCGCGATGGACTGCGAGCTTCCGACCGACGCCGGTTCGGGTGATGGCGGCGGGTTTCGCACTGGCCATCGTGCTCGGAGCGGGCGTGCTGATGATTCCGGGCTCCACCCAGTCCGGGAGCGAGGCCGGATTTCTGCAGGCGTTGTTCACCTCCACCTCGGCTGTCAGTTTGACGGGTCTGATCGTGGTGGACACCCCGGTGTACTGGTCGGGCTTCGGGCAGGGGATCATCCTGGCCCTGATCCAGATCGGCGGGTTCGGGATCATGACGATCGCGTCCCTGGTCGGATTGTTTCTGGCCGACCGAATCGGTTTGCGCGGCAGACTCAATGCCGCCGCCGAGGTACGCACCTCGGGGCTGGGAGACGTCAGGAGCGTCGTCGTCGGCGTATTCCGCACCAGCCTGATCATCGAGAGTCTCGTCGCGATCTGCTTGGCGGCCCGCTTTGCCATCGGCTACGACGAGCCGCTCGGTCGCGCAGTCTGGTTGGGGATCTTCCACGCCGTCTCGGCCTTCAACAACGCCGGCTTCGCCCTGTTCAGCGACAGCATGATCGGTTTCGCCACCGACCCGTGGATCTGCGTCCCACTCATGACGGCGGTCGTGTTGGGCGGCATCGGATTCCCTGTTCTGTTCGAGATCGGTCGCCGAGTCCGGACTCGGGCACGCGGTCACCGATCGCGTCGACGCTGGTCACTGCACACCCGGATGACGCTGACCGTCACCGCCGTGCTGCTGGTCCTCGGTCCCGCCGCGGTGTTGGCCCTCGAGTGGTCGCGGACTCTGGGCGGGTTCGGTTTGTGGCACAAGATGCTCGTCGCGACATTCCAGGGCACCATGCCCCGAACCGCAGGATTCAACAGCGTCGACTACGCGGACGTGGACAACGGGACCTTGCTGATCACCGACGTTCTGATGTTCATCGGTGGTGGCAGCGGCGGCACGGCAGGCGGCATCAAGGTGACGACCTTCGCGCTTCTGCTGTTCGTGATCCTGGCCGAGATTCGAGGTGACCGCGAGGTGACGGCATTCGATCGTCGGATCGACACGCGCGTACAGCGCCAGGCGCTGACCGTCGCGCTGATCGGGGTCGCGCTGGTCATGGTGCCGGTCCTGGCGTTGCTGGCAGGCACCGAGTTCGATCTCGATGCACTGCTGTTCGAGGTGGTCTCGGCGTTCGCCACGGTGGGACTGTCCACCGGGATCACCGCTCAGTTACCCGGCTGGGGCCAGGTGATCTTGATCGTCCTGATGTATCTGGGCCGCATCGGTTCTATCACGCTGGTCAGTGCCCTCGCCGCCCGCGACCGCGGGCGGCGCTACACGCTCCCCACGGAAAGGCCGTTCATTGGCTAAGAAACCGTCCTCCGACGTCGTCGTCGTCCTCGGTCTCGGCCGATTCGGCAAGTCGCTGGCACTGGAACTGATGGGCCAAGGCGTCGAGGTCCTGGGCATCGACACCGACGAAGCTGTGGTGCAACGGGTTTCGGATCGGCTCACTCATGCGGCCGTGGCCGACACCACCGACGAGGAGTCGCTGCGGCAACTGTCGGTGCACGAGTACGACCGCGCTGTCGTGGGCATCGGATCCGATCTGGAGGCCAGCTTGCTGACAGCCTCCGCGCTGATCAACCTTTCGGTATCGAACATCTGGGCCAAGGCGATCAGCAACGCTCATGCCAAGATCCTCAACCAGATCGGCGTCCACCACGTGGTGCGGCCCGAGCACGACATGGGCAAACGCGTCGCGCACCTGGTCCGCGGGCGGATGATGGACTACATCGAGTTCGACGACGGTTTCGCGATGGTCAAGACCTCGCCGCCGGAATCGATAATCGGAAGAAAACTGGGCGAGAGCGTGATTCGCACCAAGTATCGGGTCACCGTCGTTGCGGTGAAACGACCGGGCGAAGGATTCACCTACGCCACAGCCGACACCATCATCGCCGCGGGCGATACCGTCATCGTGTCCGGTCAGGTCCGCGACACCGAACGATTCAGTGAGCTGACCTGAGCGCCTCCAGGGTGGCTCGCGCACCGTTCTCGTGCAGCGATGCAAGCTGTTTCGTGTACTCGGCGACGAATCGCTCGTTGTCGATCAAGTCCCCGAACACCGCGCGATTGGCGATGAACGCCGTCGGATTCTCGCGCTGACTCTGCGCGATCGGCACCAGCGAGTCTTTCAACTGGTCGACGATCTCGATCGGTTCGCCGGATTCGTCGACGGCTTCGGCGTACCGTGCCCAGCTGGCCACCACGGCGGTGGACCGCGAGATCTCCCCACCGGTGTCGAGATTCTTCCGGATCACAGGCAAGAGCCACTTGGGAATTCGATCCGAGGACTCGGCGCACAGTCGCGCCACGGTATCGCGGATCTCCGGGTTGGAGAACCGCTCTATCAGCGTCTGCTTGTACTCGGCCAGATCGATGCCGGGGACGGGCTGCAGCGTCGGCGTCGCCTCCTCGTCCATGTATGCGAGCAGGAATTCGGAGAACAGCGAGTCCTGGCAGACCTCGTGCACGAGTCGGTAACCACTGAGGTACCCGAAGTACGCCAGGGCCTGATGGCTGGCATTGAGCAGTCGTAGTTTCATCAGCTCGTACGGCGTGACGTCCTCGACCACCTGGACGCCCACATTCTCGAACTGCGGTCGACCGAGCGTGAACGAATCCTCCAGTGCCCACTGAGTGAACGGTTCGGCCGCTACCGGCCAGGCGTCCTCGATGCCGTAGCGGTCGGAAAGTTCTTGCATCACTTCGGGAGTGGTCACCGGGGTGATTCGGTCGACCATGGAGTTCGGGAACGTGGCCTCGGCCTCGATCCAGTCTGCGAGTTCCGAGTTCTTCAGACGAGCGAACGTGATGAACGTCGACTTCGCGATGTGACCGTTGCCTTCGATGTTGTCACAGGACATGATCGTGAACGGTGTCATGCCACGATCCTTCCGCCGCGCCAACGCCTCGACCACGAGTCCGAAAGTGGTTGCCGGAACGGCACCGTCGGCCAGGTCGGCGACGATCGCCGGATTCTCGGTATCGAACTCGCCGGTGGTCGCGGAGAAGTTGTATCCACCCTCGGTGATGGTGAGCGAGACGATCTTCACCGCCTCGGACGCCATCTTCTCGATCACCGCTTCCGAATCCTCGGGGGCGAACAGATATTCCACTATCGACCCGATGACACGCGTTTCCCAGGTGCCGTCGGAGTGCTTGAGAGCGAGGGTGTACAGGCAGTCCTGTTCATCCATCACCTCTTTCATCTTTCGATCGTGCGGCAACACGCCCACCCCGCAGATGCCCCAGTCCGACGCCTCGCCGCGCGCGAGCAGCCGATCCACGTACATCGCCTGGTGTGCGCGGTGGAAGCCGCCGACGCCGAAGTGCACGATTCCGGTGGTGACCGCTGCGCGATCGTAGGTCGGTACCTCCACATCGGAATGGATCTCTGAGAGACTGTTCGTCCGAAGTTTCATGCATTGTCTCCATCTTCTCGAAAACCAGGTATCACAACAGCTTTGATGCTTCCGGGCAGCTTGTCGGCGTTCAGTGCGTCCTCGACGCGATCGAGTCCGAATCGAGAGGTGACCATCGCGTCGAGATCCACCATGCCCGACTCCACCAGGGCGCGCGCGACGGGCCACGTGTTGGCGTATCGAAAAACCCCGGTGAGCAGCAACTCTCGGTTCTGGATCACCGAGATCGGCAGTGGGTAGTCGGATCCGCCCATGCCGACGAGCACCACGCTACCTGCGGGTCGAACCGCGTGAATGCCGTCCACCACTGCCCGGGCGGCACCGGAGGCGTCGATGAACGCGTCGACAGTCAGGGTGCGTACGTCCTCGGTCGTGGGGTCGAGCACCCGGGTGGCTCCGAATCTCTCCGCATTGGCTCGGCGGGAGGCGTCGAGGTCGGTGACGATCACCTCGGTGGCTCCGAACGCGCGAGCGACCTGCGCGGTGACGAGCCCGACGGGTCCTGCGCCCGCGATCAGCACGCTCGATCCCGGCGAGATCGCTGCCTTCTGCGCCGACGCGATGCCCACGGACAGCGGCTCGAACAGCGCCGCGGCCTCGTCGGTGATGGTGTCGGGAACCTCGTGCGCGAACGTCGATTGGATGAGCACGTACTCCGCCAACGCGCCGTCGATGGGCGGCGTCGCGAAGAATTCCATGGCCGGGCACAGGTTGTAGCGGCCGGCGCGAGATTGGGCGCTGGTGGGATCGGGCCGCTGCGGCTCGATGGACACGCGTTGCCCGATGCGGGTCTCGGAGACCCCGGAGCCCACCGCGACGACAACGCCCGCCGCCTCGTGACCGAGGACGAGGGGACCGTCGACGACGTAGTCGCCGATCCGTCCTTCGCGGTAGTAGTGGGCATCGGAACCACAGACTCCGACGGCCGTGACCTGGACGAGAACCTCGTCGTGGGCGGGGGTGGGTACGGGTCGGTCCTCGGTGTGTATCTCGTGCGCTCGGGTGAGCACGCTGGCCTGCATGGACTGTGGCACAGCTCGCTGCGTGTGAGGGGGTGTTGTGTAGATCACACCTTAATGTTACCTTAGTGAGCAGATGAACACGAGCTGAGCATCTGCTCACGCAAGGAGGTACACATGGCCGGATCAGCGTCCGGTGGCGGCGGGGCACAGTCCTCCCGGTCCAGCGAGGACCTCCGCCTGGCCCTGCGGGCCGCAACCATGTATCACCTCGAGGGTGCGACGCAGGCGGAGATCGCCCTGAAGTTGGGTGTCTCGCGTCCCACTGCGGGTCGGCTCGTCGCGCGTGCTCGAACGCAGGGGTTGGTGACGATCGAGATCAACGTCCCCGACGATCTGCAGGGCACCGTGCACGCCGAGGTCGAGCGCGAACTCGAAGCGCAGTACGGGCTCACCGAGGTGCTTGTGGTCTCGGATGTCATCGACGGCACGGACTCCGGCTACGGATCCCTGGGCCGGGCCGCGGCGACACTGCTGTCACGACGGCTCAAGGACCAGGACGTTCTCGGATTCACCTGGGGCCCGGAGACGGTTGCAGTGGCCGGTTCGCTCAAGACGCGGTCCACCAAATGTACTGCGGTGGTGCAGCTCGACGGCTCCATCACCTCGGCCGACTATCAAACCGGCGTCGAGTACACACTCGGACGGTGCGCCGCCTATCTGCAGGCGACACCCATCAGGCTCAACGCGCCGCTGTACGCAGATCAGGCGACAGTGGTTGCACTCGAGCAGGATTCCGTGATCTCGCGCGCCCTCAAAGCCGGGACCGATGCCGACGTGATGATGTACGGCATCGGTCCCGTTTCCACGTCCACCACATTGTTCGAGGGCAGCTTCATCGACCTCGAAGTGCTCGACGAACTGCGCAGGCTCGGTGCGGTCGGCGAGATCGGCGGACGGTTCTACGACGCCGACGGTAACGACACCGGGGGATCGCTCCCGGGTCGAACCGTGTCGGTGGGGCTCGACGCCATCAGAGCGTGCGAGCGGGCTGTGCTCGTCACCGGCGGACAGCGCAAACACGAGGCGCTGCTCGGTGCGCTGCGCGGTGGACTCGCCTCGATCTTGGTGACCGATATCGAAAGTGCACGTTGGCTTGTGGCGCAGGCCGCAGCAACGAACGGAAAGGTAGCTCAGTGAGGATATTACCGAAAGTGGCTGTCGCGGCCTCGCTCGCGACGACCTTGGTACTGTCCGGATGTGCCGGAGCAGGCTCGTTCGGAGGTGGCGGTGACGGCACGACGATCACCGTTGCGATCGTCTCGAATTCGCAGATGTCCGACGCCATTTCCCTCGCTCCGGAATTCGAGGCGGAGAATCCGGGCATCAATCTGAAGTTCGTGTCGCTGTCGGAGAACGAAGCACGCGCCAAGATCACGGCCTCGGTGGCCACAGGTGGCGGCGAGTTCGATGTGGTGATGATCAGCAACTTCGAGACCCCGCAGTGGGCCGAGAACGGGTGGCTGACCAACCTGTCCGAATATGCCGATGCCACACCGGGCTACGACCAGGACGACTTCATTCCGACGTTGAAGGAGTCGTTGTCCTACGAGGGCGACATGTACTCGGTTCCGTTCTACGGCGAGTCGTCGTTCCTGATGTACCGCAAGGACTTGATGGAAGCCGCGGGTATCACGATGCCGGAAGAGCCGACCTGGCAGCAGGTCGCCGATGCTGCAGCCAAGCTCGACAGTCCCGGTGTCTCGGGCATCTGCTTGCGCGGCAAGCCCGGTTGGGGTGAGGTGCTGGCACCGCTCGACACCGTCATCAATGCCTTTGGCGGACGGTGGTACGACGAGAACTGGAATGCGCAGCTCACCAGCCCGCAGGTCGAGCAGGCCGTGCAGTTCTACGTCGACCTGGTTCGCGAGCACGGGCAAGCCGGCGCTGCCACAAGTGGATTCAGTGAATGCGGCACGCAGCTCTCGCAGGGAAATACCGCGATGTGGTACGACGCAACGTCCGCGGTGTCGGTGTTGGAGGACCCCACCTCGAGCAATGTCGTCGGCAAGATCGGATACGCCAAGGCGCCGTCGGCGGTCAAAGGCGACAACGGCTGGCTGTACTCATGGGCGCTCGGCATTCCGAAGACCACCGAGCATCCGGACGACGCATGGAAGTTCGTCTCGTGGATGACCAGCAAGGAGTACCTGAAGAAGGTGGGCAACGAATTGGGCTGGGAGCGCGTGCCTCCCGGCAGCCGCCTGTCCACCTACGAGATCCCCGAGTACAAGGAAGCATCCGCGGCCTACGGCCAGGTGACCCTGGATTCGATCAACGGTGCAGACCCGAACAATCCGACCGTTGATCCGGTTCCCTACACCGGAGTGCAATTCCTGACCATTCCCGAGTTCCAGGACCTGGGAACCCGCGTCAGCCAACAGATCAGCGCAGCAGTGGCAGGACGAATCAGCGTCCAGGACGCGCTCGACCAAGCGCAGCAGTACGCCGAAGTGGTCGGCAAGACGTACCAGGAGGGCCAGGGATGACCACCACCGAAACGCGATCGGCGCAGGCCGATTCCGAAGAGTTCGTACCGAGAACCAGAACTGTCTCGAAGGCAGAAGGCTGGCGACGCCGCGGCCCGCTGCTGCCCGCCATGGTGTTCGCCATTCTCGTCACTCAGGTTCCGTTCCTGTTCACGCTGTACTACTCGACGCAGTCGTGGAACCTCGTCCGGCCGGGTTCGCAGAGGTTCAACGGGCTCAACAACTATGTCGCGGTCTTCCGAGACAGCCAGTTCCGTGAAGTCGCCCTCAACACGGTGATCATGATCGTCGGAACCGTCATCATCTCGGTGGTTCTCGGGCTGTTCCTGGCGCTGCTGCTGGATCGAAAGTTCATCGGCCGCAGCCTCATCCGAACACTGCTGATCACCCCCTTCCTGATCACCCCGGTCGCGGGAGCGTTGATCTGGAAGACCACGATGTTCGATCCGGTATTCGGCCTGATCAATTTCGCGCTCAGTCCGTTCGGCGTCGATCAGATCGACTGGGTCTCGCGCTTCCCACTGCCCGCGGTCATGGCGAACCTGATCTGGCAGTGGACTCCGTTCATGATGCTGCTCATCCTCGCGGGTCTGCAGTCCATGCCCAAGGACATAGCCGAGGCTGCGCGGGTCGACGGTGCGGGCCCGATCAAGCTCTTCCGTGAACTCACGTTGCCGCACCTGCGCCGATTCATCGAACTCGGTGCAGTGCTCGGAGCGATCTATCTCGTCAACACCTTCGATGCCGTCTACATGATGACCTCGGGCGGGCCTGGTGTGGCCAGCGCGAACCTACCGTTCTACATCTATCAGCGCGCGTTCCTCGGCTTCGACATCGGCCAGGCCGCAGCCATGGGCGTCGTCACCGTCGTCGCCACCATCATCGTCAGCACCCTGGCGCTGAGACTGATCTTCAAGAGCTTCAGCGGAACCGAGGAGGCTGCGTGATGAGCACCGCAACTGTGGACAGAACCGACACCGACGCCGCGCCGATCAAGCGCAAGAGCAAGTGGGGACCGGGATCGATCTGGTCTCTCGTGGCCTGGGTCGCGGGTATCACCTTCTTCTTCCCGGTGCTGTGGATGGTTCTCACCGGCTTCAAACAGGAGGCCGACGCCTACTCGGACCCGCCCAAGCTGTTCTTCACTCCGACCCTCGATCAATACCGCGGCGTGCTCGAGAGCGGCATCGGGACAACTCTGCTGAACTCGGCATTCGCGACGATCGTCTCGACGATCTTCGTTCTGCTGCTGGGTGTTCCGGCAGCGTTCGCACTGTCGCTGCGTCCGGTGAAGAAGACCAAGGACGTGCTGTTCTTCTTCATCTCCACCAAGATGCTCCCCGTGGTCGCGGCGATCGTGCCGCTGTACGTCATCGTCGGCGACATCGGCATGTTGGACAACATCTGGACCTTGGTGGTGCTGTACACCGCGATGAATCTGCCGATCGCCGTATGGATGATGCGTTCGTTCTTCCTCGAGGTGCCGAGCGAACTGCTCGAGGCCGCGAGCATGGACGGCGCATCACTGTGGACATCGGTACGCGAGGTGATCCTGCCGCTCGTCTCGCCTGGCATCGCGGCCACGTCGTTGATCTGTGTGATCTTCTCGTGGAACGAGTTCTTCTTCGCCGTCAACCTCACCGCCGTTCAGGCCCAGACGATTCCGGTGTATCTCGTCGGATTCATCACCGGCCAGGGCCTGTACTGGGCCCAACTGTCCGCTGCTGCGACATTCGCAGCCCTCCCCGTCGTCCTTGCCGGATGGTTCGCGCAGAACAAGCTCGTGCGCGGCCTGTCCTTCGGCGCCATCAAATAGGAGAAAGTCTCATGGCTGCAATCACGTACAAGAAAGCGTCCTGCGTCTACGAAGGTGCCGACAAGCTCGCCGTCGATTCACTCGACCTCGACATCCAGGACGGCGAATTCGTCGTACTCGTCGGCCCTTCCGGCTCCGGCAAATCCACCGCCCTGCGGATGCTCGCAGGACTCGAGGAGATCGACGGCGGTGCCATCGAAATCGGCGGCAAGAACATGGTGGGTGTTCCGTCCAAGGACCGCGATATCGCGATGGTGTTCCAGAACTACGCGCTCTACCCCAACAAAACCGTCGGGGAGAACATGGGATTCGCGCTCAAGATGCGCGGCATCTCGCTCGAAGAGCGGACGAAGAAGGTGGCCGAGGCCGCGAAGATCCTCGACCTCACCGAATACCTCGACCGCAAGCCCGGCAAGCTCTCGGGTGGTCAGCGTCAGCGAGTTGCCATGGGACGCGCCATCGTTCGCGAGCCGCAGGTGTTCTGCATGGACGAGCCGCTGTCCAACCTGGATGCGAAACTGCGCGTGCAGACGCGTACGCAGATCGCTGCGCTGCAGCGCAGGCTCGGCACCACCACCGTCTACGTCACCCACGATCAGGTCGAGGCCATGACCATGGGTGACCGCGTAGCCGTACTTCGCGGCGGCAAGCTCCAGCAATTCGCGTCGCCGACAGACCTGTACGACAAGCCGGTCAACGCCTTCGTCGCCGGCTTCATCGGCTCACCGGCGATGAACCTGATGACGGTACCCATCGGCTCGGGTGGTGTGCAGATCGGCAAGTTCCTGCTCCCGCTCGAGCGCGACGAACTGACCAAGCTCGCGAGCCTCGGTCTCGACGACGTCACCGTCGGGCTCCGTCCGGAGCAGCTCGGCATCGTGCACGGCAGTGGTGAGGGCTTCGAGGGCAAGGTCGATCTGATCGAGGAACTCGGCAGCGAGTCGTACCTCTATGCGCACCTGGACGATCCGAAGGTCCGGGGTCTCGACGGCGGTCCGGTTTCGCTCGTCGCCCGTTCGGCAGTGCGGGCACCGGCGAAGATCGGCGAGAGCATCGGCCTGACGCGTCTCGATGGTCCGATTCATCTTTTCCACCCGGAGACGGGGGAGCGGATCTAGCGGGGCTCACCTGCGGTTCTTCGGGCGAGGATCAGGGCCGTCAGTAGCGAGGCCCCCCAGAGCAGGAAGATGCCGTCGAAGAGCAGGTGTCCGAATTTGACGCTGCGGTTCTCGTCCGAGGCGATCAGGCCGATCACCGCACCGAAGAACGACAATCCACCCCACGCGATCAGCAGCACCGAGCCGGGCCAGGAAATGCCGAGAATCAGCGACGCCACCCTGGCCCGGCTCTGTGCTGTCAGGCGCGGCTTGTTCATGTATGCAAGGGCGGGCAGAATCGCCGCGGCAAGCTTGACGAGCGCGAGCACCAGCAGTGCGGTCTTCGCGGTCGCCGGTTCGGTGTCGACCCACTCCGTCGCGAAGGCACCGACGGTATCGAGCATCCAACGCCCACCTGCGGCCCAATAGGCGGAAAACGCGGCGTGGACTATCCCCAATGCGCATGCGATCGCGAAGTATCTGATGGCCACGGTGCGCCAGGGTAGCGGATCTAGGCCCCCCATTCAGGGGTAGCGGGCGTGTCCGAGATTCCCTAGCGTGGCAGTGATGGGCATCACAGGCGTAGGAGGCAACATGGTCGAGTCGGCGTACACGGCGTTCAGGAACGCGCGCGATCTACTGCTCGACACGTACGGCGAGTACGACCGCGCAGTAGCGACTTTCGACTGGCCGTCGTTCGGTGAGACGTTCAACTGGGCGATCGATTGGTACGACGCGATCGCCCGCGGCAACGACGCTACCGCGCTGTGGATCGTCGAAGAGGACGGCAGCGAGGCCAAATACAGCTTCGACGACATCGCGCGCCGCTCCGACCAGGTTGCTCGCTGGCTCGAACAGCAGGGAATCGGCCGCGGCGACTCGGTGATCCTGATGCTCGGCAACCAGGTGGAACTGTGGGAATCGATGCTCGCGGTGATGAAGCTCGGTGCGGTACTGATGCCGACCACCACCGCCATCGGATCGAGTGATCTGACCGATCGCGTGGTACGTGGCAATGCACGCGCCGCGATCGTGAACCCCTCGGACACCGGCAAATTCGACGAGGTCCCCGGCGACTACCTACGCATCGCAACCTCGGCGGCCGACGGCTGGATCGACTACTCTGAGGCCCGCTCCGTCGAGCCCCGGCCGTTCGAGTCCGTCACTGCGCCCACCGACCGGCTGCTGATGTACTTCACCTCCGGCACCACCAGCAAACCCAAGCTGGTCGAACACACGCAGATCTCCTATCCCGCAGGACACCTGAGCACGATGTACTTCCTCGGCCTTCGTCCGGGCGACGTACACCTGAACATCAGCTCGCCGGGCTGGGCCAAGCATGCGTGGAGTTGCTTCTTCGCGCCGTGGATAGCCGAGGCGACGATTTTCATCTACAACTACGGCAAATTTGACGCGAAGGGATTGCTCGAGCAGATCCGCCGTGCCGAGGTGACGACGTTCTGCGCGCCACCGACTGTGTGGCGCATGCTCATTCAGGCTGACCTTGCCGGTGGTGGAGGTTCGCTGCGTGAGGCCATCGGTGCCGGTGAGCCGCTCAATCCGGAAGTGATCTCCACGGTGCAGCGGGAGTGGGGCCTGAACATCCGCGACGGATTCGGGCAGACGGAAACCACTGCGCTGGTAGCCAATACACCTGGCGCGGTGCTCAAGTCCGGGTCGATGGGCCGGCCGCTACCGGGTGTGCCGGTGGTGATCGTGGACCCCGGCACCGGAGAGCTCGCCGACGAAGGCGAGATCTGCCTCGACCTGGCTCAGAACCCGTTCAACCTGATGACCGGCTATCTCGGTGACCCCGAACGCAATGCCGCCGTCATGGCCGACGGCTACTACCACACCGGCGATGTCGCATCGCGGGACTCCGAGGGCTACATCACCTACGTCGGCCGCACCGACGACGTGTTCAAGGCCTCCGACTACAAGATCTCCCCGTTCGAGCTCGAAAGCGTGCTCATCGAACACCCTGCAGTGGCCGAGGCCGCCGTGGTGCCCGCCCCCGACGAGACGCGACTGGCCGTGCCCAAAGCCTATGTGGCATTGGCATCGGGCTGGGAACCCAACGAGGAGACGGCATTCGAGATCCTGAAGTATGCCCGCGAGCACCTGGCTCCGTTTCTGCGAGTGCGCCGTATCGAGTTCTTCGAGCTGCCGAAAACCATCTCCGGAAAGATTCGCCGAGTGGAACTGCGTGCCCGCGAGGACGCGGCCGTCGGGCCGCTGGACACCGAGTGGCGTGACGACCAGTTTCCTGCACTGAAGAAGTGACGTGAGTGTCCACTATTCGCTGTGGGAGGCGGGATCCCGATTGCGGAGGCGAATTGTGGACACTGAGGTCCGTTGGTGCGGGCGCGTAGGGTTTCGCGTGCCGTAGGTGACGTGGGTGTCCACTATTTGCGGTGCGAGGCGGGATGCCGAGTGTCGAGGCGAATTGTGGACACCGAGGTCAGTTGCTCCAGAACCGCTCGAGAAGTTCGAGCACTTCGGCCGAGGCCGCCATCGTCGTCGAATGATCGAATCCGCGAATGACATGCAACTCGGAGTTCGGAACCAACGCCGCAGCAGCCCGGGTGTCGTCGAGCCTGGTGCCGTCCTGGCTGCCGACGTAGAACAGCGACGGCTGCGTGAATCCCTGCAGAACCTCCTCGGGTAGTCCGGGATCGGCGTCGCAGGCCCGGATGTACGCAGCCAAGGCCTGAGCATCGTTGGCGGAAAACACCGCTCGCGTTCCTGCATCCACCGGGAACATGCGGTGTTCGTTCCACGCCTCGAGAAAGCCGTCCATGCCGGCCTGCTCCAACACGTCCGCGCAACCGGGAAAGAACAGGCGATCGAATGCGCCCGCCTGAGCGCCGTGGCTCCCGCCGCCGACCGCCAGTGACCGCACCCGCTCGGGCGCCGCAGCCGTCAACGCCAGGCCCGCCCGCGCGCCGAACGAATACCCGAGGTAGTCGACGGTCTTCGCGCCCACCGCATCGAGCACCGCCGTCAGATCGCCGACGATATCGGCCATCGCGTAGGCCTCGGGAGTATGTGGCTTCGCACTCCGGCCGTGCCCACGATTGTCCACCAGAATCAGCTGCCGACTCCCGCGCAGCGCCTTCACGTAGCCGAACGTCCGCCAGATCGTATGCGTCAGAAAACTGCCGTGCACCATCAACAGCGGTGGGCCGGAGCCCGTCACCGTGTACGCGATCTGGGTTCCATCGGCTGCATTCACGGCGTACTCCACCCCGCGATTGTTGCCCGTCGAGTCCACTCAATGTGACATTGACCCCCGAAAAGGCCACCAAATGTCACATTGAGTCCCCACGGGCGGTCGCTTCTTCGGCGGATTCGGCGGGCAGGGTGGGGCTGAGATCGATGGTGCGGGTGGGAGCGATGGCGTCGAGGAAGGGGCGATCGTGACTGGCGACGATCAGTGCACCCTCGAATGTTCTCAGTGCATCGATGAGGTGTTGTCGGCTGGCGATGTCGAGGTTGTTGGTGGGCTCGTCGAGCATCAGTAATTTGGGAGCAGGCTCGGCGAGCAGAATTCGGGCCAGTGCTGCCCGCAGTCGTTCGCCACCGGAGAGAGTGGCGACGACGGCATCGGCGTCGGATCCGCGGAACAGGAATCTGGCGAGCTGGCCCCGGATCTGTTCGGGGGTTGCGTGCGGTGCGACGTCGGCGACGTTGTCGGCAACGGTTCGCGATTCGTCGAAGACATCGAGTCGCTGCGGCAGGTATTTCCACGGCACCTCCGCGCCAGCGGCTTCGAGGGTGCGCAACAGTGTGGTCTTGCCGCTGCCGTTCGGTCCGGTCAGAGCGATCCGCTCCGGGCCGACGATGTGGACGTCCCCGCAGGCGAGTACTTCTTGCCCCGGATGGACTTTTGTTGCGGGAAGGTCGACGCGTATCTCGCGGTCGTCGCGCAGGAGGTCCTCTGCGGCGGACAGGGATGATCGGGCGTCGTCGAGGCGGGCGGTGTGGGTTCCGTGCAGTTTGCCTGCCGATTCCTGTGCTGCTCGCTTGCGTCGGCCCGCGAGGATCGGAGGCACGCGCTTGTGTTCTTCCATCTTCTTGCCGTAGCGCGCACGTCGGTCGAGTTTGATTCGGGTGTCGATCAATTCGCGTTCCTGCTTGCGGACGTCGTTCTTGGCATCACGGACGGTTGCCCGCGCTGCGTCTTGTTCCGCGTCGACGACCGAACGGTAGTGCTGGTAGTTTCCGCCGAACATGCGCAGCCGCGAGACCCCGCCGCGTTCGGCCCGCACTTCGGCGATAGCGTCGACGCGTTCGAGCAGCTCGAGATCGTGAGTGCAGACGATCAGCACGCCTGTGTAGCCGTCGACGGCCGTGTACAAGCGTTCTCGTGCAACCTGATCGAGGTTGTTGGTGGGCTCGTCGAGTAGCAGTACCTCGGGTTCGGCCAGCAACTGTGCGGTGAGAGCGAGCAACATGGCTTCGCCGCCCGACAGGGTGCCTACTGGTCTGTCGAGGTCATCGAGCGAGCCGACGATGGCTCCGAGGCCGAGCTTGTCCAGCAGTGCCAGTGCGCGTTCTTCGATGTCCCACGCAGTTCCGACGATCGCGAAATCGTCCTCGGTCGACGTTCCGGATTCGATGCGGTGCAACGCTTCTCGGGTGGCGGCGATGGCCAGTACCGAGTCCACGCGAAGCTGGGGATCGAGTGTGACGTCCTGACGCAGGTAACCCAGGACGCCGGGCGTCGAGATCGACCCGCGCTGCGGTGTCAGTTCACCGGCGATCAACCTCAACAGAGTGGACTTTCCGGCACCGTTGGAGCCGATGAGACCTGTTGTACCGCTGGGGAAGATGGCGGAGAGGGCGTCGAAGGCGGGATCGCCGCCCGGCCAGGTGAACGTCAGGTTCGAGACAGGCAGGGATGAAGGACGAGGCATCGAGAGCTCCAAAGGTGTGCATGCGGACGATCAGCAGGCGTCTAGAACCTTTGGAAGAGCAATGGCCTCTCCGAATCTGTGGGCAACAAGGCAAGGGCAACGGTAACCCCGAGCCTGACGTTCGCGCAATCGAATTAGATCTTCGGCCCCTTCTTGCGCAGTTCGTCGACCGATTCCATCGCCCCACGTAGCTCGTCCAGCCACTCCTGAGTGTGTTCGCCGACCAGCTTGACTGCCCAGGCGAGTGCATCCGCGCGAGATCGAGCGACGCCCGCGTCGACGAGGGTGTCGAGAACGCGGCGCTCGGGCTGACGCAGCCGCGTCATGACCGGGACGGCGAGGTGAGTGAACAGGACGACCTCGGAATCGTTGCGGACTCCCCAGGCGACCTTGCGGCCGTAGCGTTTCTCGGCCTCGGCAGCGATCTGCATGCGGTCACCGCGGGTCGTCTCCCGGAAGCGAGCGATGCGGCCCTCGGTGGCGGCGGGTGAACTGTCCTGTTCGGTGGGCAGTTCGCCGATGACGACGATCTCCTCGCGGTCGACCTCGACGGAGGCTTTGCCGTCGAACCAGCTTTCGGGAAGTCGGCCGCCGAACCATTCTCCTGCGTCGGTGGCATCAGGGATGTCTGTGTGCTGCCAGCCGCCGGGGCGGCCGAACGAGCGTCCGTTGGGTTTCATGAGTGCTCCTAGCTCGGATGTAATCGTAATTACATGATTACACCTTGGGCGGCGGGTGCGCCACCGATTCCTCGAACCACCGGCCCGACACGCAGCACACCGGACGGATCGTGTTCATCGGCGAGAGCGCTGAGCCAGTGCACGGTGTCCTCGTCGTACGTCCGCGCAATGCGCTCGGGCTCGACACCCGCCGCGAAGTTCGGCAGCGCCCCTCCGGTCGACCACGGGGCCATCGCCTGCTCGACCTTTCTCGCGTGTTTGTCGAGCGCCCCGTGCCCTGGCACGCCGACGGTGAAGAGCGTGAACGCGGCATCTCGATGGCAGAAGGCGCTTCGGTGCTGTGGCTCGCGAGCGAGAGCGCCGCCGAGCAGGCGAAGTTCCACCACCGTCTGCGGTGAGCCGGACTCGGGACCTGCCACCGCGAGTAGTGAGTCGACGGCAGCATGGGTCAATCGGTTGGTGAGGCAACTGAATTCGTGCGACGGCATAGGGTCGGTCGGATCGGCGTGCACCGCACCGATGGCCGAATAGGGAAGTACTCCAACGGCATCGATGACGGGAGCGGCGACGGCTCGCATCGGAGCCAGCAGGGCCTGCGCAGCATCCGGTTCTGCGACACTGGCGAACCGGATCGCCACGGTGAAGCGGCCGGCCAGTGGCGGGGGAACCTGAGGGAGTGCCGGTAGCTGAAGCAGCGCCATCGAGGTGGACGTGTGCTCGGGCAGATCAGCGCACAGATCCAGCCAGGCATGGGCGACGGCGGAAGCATCGGAGCCACTGAAATACAGTGCACCCCCGTAGAAGTGCGAGATCTTCATCAGGTCGATCTCTACCGCGGTGACGATGCCGAGAGTCGACTTCCCTCCACGCAGTCCCCAGAACAGTTCGGCGTGCTGATCGGCCGTGACGCGCAGGATGTCGCCTTCGCCGGTAACCAGTTCGAAAGCCAGGACGTGATCGGAGGACAGACCGAATGTGCGCACCAGGGGGCCGATGCCCGCACCGGTGAGGAAGCCGACCACCCCGACGGCAGTGGACGATCCGCACAGTGGAGCCAGACCATGCGGTGCTGCGGCGTCGACGACGTCCTGCCAGATCACGCCTGCGCCGAGCCGTGCGGTTCGGGTTTCGGGGTCGACGACGCAGCTGTCGAGGTGTCCGGTGTGGACGAACAGAACGTTGTCGTCGATCGGGACTGCGCCGTGGCCGGTGCGGCCGACAGCCACCCGTAGCCCGGTTCGTGCGGCACATCGAACAGTGCTCACCACATCGCGCGCGTCACGTGCCGCGACGACGGCGAGCGGTCGCACGGGTACGGCGAGATTCCAGGGCATCGCGAGTTCGTAGCCCGGTTCGCCTGCCGTCGCGAGCGAGCCCGTCAGTTCGCCGCGCAGCGAGTCGATATCAGCGTCGATCGTGGAGGAGTGAACAGTCATGGTGGAATCCGTTTCTCGTCGTGTGGTTCAACGAGAACGACAATGACCGATCGCGCTTGGAGAATTCTTGAACTGATCAGCGAGGCCGCGCATGCCGCTTCGTTCGGCCTCTGCGAGTATCTCGGCCACTGCATCCGCGCGGGCGGTCGACGGTGGCAACAGCTGCGCTCGAAGCAGTCGGCACCGCAGCAGGGTCGGGCGGCTGCCGGTACGGGTTGCCAGTGCCTCGGCACGATCGAGCAACTCGGCGGCTCGATCGGCGCGACCGAGCACCGCATGCAGCCGTGCCGATGCCTCTGCGACCGACCCGATGCAGCCGACATGCCCGACCGTCGCGATGCGGTCGGTGAACGGCTCGAGCAGATCCACGAAAACCTCGGCGAACTGGACCAGCTCGAGATCGGCGACAACGCGCGCCAAGAGGGTACGGTGGCCGAGCGTTGTCCATGTCGACGGCCCGGGCTCGGCCAGCCATCGAGCTATCGACTGTGCCACTTGCTCTCTGCGGCCGTTCGCGGCGTCGATGGCAATGGTCCACGACTGCGGCTCGACGATCCCCGGCTCGGTGTTCGCGAGACTGCCGCACTCCCACTCCAGCGAGTTCCATGCCAGCCCGGCGCTGCCGGCGGTGTACAGCTCGGTCTGCAGGTGGATCTGGCGTGCCGTTTCGTGCTGCCGACGACTGTGGTCGAAGTCTCCGTGCCAGGCGGCCAATGTTGCTTCCATCCAGCGTAATTGGACTCGCAGCACTGGCAGTCTCAGTAGGTCGCACCCGGCGATCCCGCGTCGCAGATGATCGGTGGCCTTGCCCACCTCGCCCAGGTTCATTTCGGTCATGCTCGCCACGGCATGGGCGATGACGTTGTCGAACGGCGCATGACGATGAGGGAGCGCGAACAGTTCTCGGAGCAGTCCGAGGGATTCCTCGCTGTGCTCCGCCACACCTGAGAACAGCAGGATCCGGCCCAACAGGGCGTCGGCGAGCACCTCGGAGTTCCCTGTCGCCGTCGCGATGTCCAGGGCACGACGGCTCAGCGCATCGGGCACCGTGGAGTCCGGGTGATAGCAGAATCCGACGGCCGTGGCCGCCAGCACACGCGCGTGAGCAGGTGCGTCGGATTCGACGAAGTGTTCCATGCCGGCGAGCCTGCCGAGCAGGGGTGCGGGGTCGCGCCCGTAGGACACCCACGGCCAGGCACCGGCGGCGCGCAGGAGGGCAGCGGCCAACCGTCCGACCGTCGACGTCCGGCCCTGACGCACCGCGTCGAGCAGACACTCGTCGACGACATCGAGCACAGTCTGGCCGCGGCCTGCCCGCGCCAGCGCTTCCACGCGTGCCACCAGTAGGTCGTCTCGCTCGTCCGAGACCTGCTCCGAGGCCGGAAGGAGATCGAATGCCCGGACTGCGCCCTCCCACCACCGCGCCGCCGTTTCCGAGCTCCACCGTTCGGTCGCTTCGCGCGCTGCATCGGTGCAGGCCGAGAGAACGATTCGAGGATCGACGATCGGCAGCGCGGCCATCAGATGGTGCGCGCGCATGCTGGATCGGTCCGCATCGTGCGAATCGGTCAGGGCCCGTGCCACCGAGGCATGGATGCGTTGCCTGCGCAGTGCTGGAATTGCCTCCAGCACTGCCTCTCTCATCAGGCCGTGGGTGAAGACGCAGCCGCCGGTGGGATCGGCCACGATGATGCGTTCGTCGGCGGCGTCGTCGAGGTAGTCGGCGAGAGTGTCGACGGTCATCCCGGTAGTCGCAGCGAGCAAACCGACGTCGATGGAGTCACCGATCACTGCTGCGACCCGAAGTATGTGCAGTACAGCCGGTTCCACCGCGTTCAGGCGACGGCCGAGTACCGAACGGACGGCAGAAGGTATCTGGCTGCTCTGGCGATCGTCTCGTGGTAGGCGCGCGTACTCGGCGACGAAAAGCGGGTTCCCCCCGGTGCGCTCGGCGAGACGGCGAATTTCCTCGGCCTCCAGGGCCTCGCCCGAGACCCGCCGTGCCAGTGCGTCCACCTCCGCCGGTCCCAGGGGAGCGACCGTGAGGTGGCGGTTGGCCGGCGCGTGCAGTACCGCATCGACCAGTCTGTGTACCTCGGGGCCGGTCTCGCTCTCGCGCAACGTCAGAACGAACCATACGGGGTATCGATGGACCACGGTGACCAAGTGCATCAGGCATCGCAGGGAGGTCGTGTCGGCCCACTGGACATCGTCGACGATCAGGGTCAGCAGCGCAGATTCCGATCCCGATCTCAGACCCTGTACGGCAGCCTCGACGGCGGAGGAGACCCGCTCGTAGACCGCAAATCTTGCCTCGTCCGGTTCGACCCGAGCAGGTGGGACGAGGATGCTGTCGGCGTCGACCCCCAACTGGCGCAACAGTTGCCGAATCGGCCACCAGGCCGGGGTGCCCTCGTCCTCGAGGCATCGTGCCCACACCGAACGTCCGGCACCACCGGCTGTGCGACGGTCACACTCCTCGGCCAGTCGCGTCTTGCCGATGCCGGCCGGGCCGGTCAACACCAGCCAGCGACTCTCGCCAGCACGCACCTGATCGAGCATTGCGTCGATCAGTTCGGATTCGGTGGTGCGTCCGATCAGCGTGGATTCGGGTGCTGCCTCGGCGAACTCGGCCGGGGCGGCAGGCGAGTCCGGGATGGACAGCTGTTCCGCGCCCGTCCATCCCGGCTGGCGCGGCCATGCCGCCAGCCCCGGATCGTGACGCAGGATGGCGGTGTGCAGTGAGGCGAGTTCGGTTCCCACGTCCAACCCGAGTTCCTCGTCCAGCCGGGCGGCGTGATCGCGGAAGGTCTGCAATGCCTCGGTGGAGCGCCCGGCTCGGTGCAACGAGAGCATGCGCAGCCAGCAGGTGCGATCTCGCAGCGGATATTCGTGGCACAGCGCAGCCGCCTCCACCAACGCCGGTGCCACACGTCCGGCTGCCAACAGAGCCGTGATTCGGGTTTCCCGGCATTCGGTGCGTACTTCCTCGAAAGCCGCTGCTTCCACCTCGACCCAGTGCTCGTCGCGAAGGTCTTCGAGGAAGGGCCCGCGCACCTGGTTCAGGGCGCGTTCGGACATGACCAGGGCCTGCTCCCACCGAGCCGCCTGAACATGTCCGCGCGCTGCTTCGGCATCGGCAAGGAATGCGGTGCGGTCGATGTCGCGCTCGTCGATGTCGAGCACGTAGCCCGGTGCTTGCCGAACGATGACCGATGCCGCGGCAGGGTCGACGCGTAGCGCACGCCGCAGGTTCGAGATGTAGGCCTGCAGGCTCGCCATGGCACTGGACGGGACGTTGTCCTGCCACAGGGCGTCGATCAATCGATCGGTCGATACGACCCGCCCGCTCTCGACCACCAGGGCGGCGAGCACAGTGCGTTGCTTGCGCGGGCCGAGGTCGAGCGGGTGGCCGTCGGGGTCTGTCACCTCCAGCGGGCCGAGCAATCGGTAGATCATGTGTTAGCCCCTCCCGACGTGCCGTTCCGAGTCGAGTGACTGTGTGTCGGCGTCAGTGTAAGTACGGCGGGTCGATTCCGGCAGCGAGAACGATCACGCGGGTACCTCGGTCCCTGGTGAGTTCGAGACCGCTACGGACGCCGGGGCATTGTGCCGGGTGGGGTGGATAGTGGTCGCGCAGACGAGAGCGCCGACCGCGGCGATCAGGGCGGCGGCGAACAGGGCGGCGTGCAGGCCGTGCACCAACTCCGTCGGCGACCCACCGGGCAGCAGCGACTCCGCGGGGAGAAAAGCGCCGAGTCCAGCGACTCCGACGGCAATTCCGCTCTGTCGGAAAGCGTCGTTGATACCGGCGGCCAAGCCGGAGTGTCGGGCGGTGCTCTCACCCAGAACGAGGCCGCTCATGACGGGATTGAACACTCCGGCACCGATGCACGCGACCACGAATCCGGGTATCAACGCATACGGGGAGCCGTCGACATCGACGACCGTCATCATCAGCAGGCCGACGGAGACGAGTATCAGCGAGACCGTCAACGACAGTGCAACCGGTATCCGTCCTTCGAGCTTTGCCGTCATGCCGGCCACAACGAACATCGCCACCGTCGCGGGCAGGTAGGTCAGACCCGCCTCGATCGGGGAGAGATTCTGCACGTTCTGCAGGTAGACGGTGGTGTAGACGAATACTGCGAACAGCGATGCCGAGATGGCGAAGGCGGCGACCTGAGCTCCGGCGAACGCCCGGTTGGCAAGCAGATGCGGCGGTAGCATCGGCTCCGGTGTATTGAGTTCGTGCAGGCAGAACGCTGCCAGTGTGACTGCGGCGATGCCGAGCGCGAGCATGGTGATCGGCTCCGTCCAGCCCGCCTCGTTGCCGTGCAGCAGTCCGTAGACCAGGCCTGCCAGGCCCATCGAGACCAACAGCTGCCCGGGCAGGTCGGCCCCGCGGGGACGTCGATCACGGGATTCGGGTACCCACGTGAGCGTGGCGAGCAGCGTCAGCAGTCCGATGGGAATGTTGACCAAGAACACTGCCCGCCAATGGAACACCTCGGTCAACACCCCGCCGACGAGTGGACCGACAGCGAAGGCGCCACCGATGGTGGCTCCGTAGGCGGCCAGTGCCGATGCTCGTGCCGGACCCTTCTCGAACACGTCGGCGAGCAGCGCGAGTGAGCACGCGAAAAGTATTGCGCCGCCCACTCCTTGAGCGGCACGGGCGATGTCGAGTATCACGATGTTCGGTGCGAGCGCACACAGCAGAGAGGTGACTGTGAACGTGACGATGCCGATGACGAAAACCCGTTTGCGTCCGCGGCGGTCCGCCCACGAGCCCGCACTGAGAACCACTGTTGCCAGAGCGAGGGTATAGGCGTCGACAACCCATTTGAGGGCGCTGACGCCGGAGTTCAGGTCGGCTGCGATCGACGGTAGGGCGGTGTTCACCACCGCAATGTCGAGCATCAGCATCGCTGTCGTCACGCAGACGACGGCCAGGGTGGCACGGCGGACGGCCGTACTCGTCGTGTTCGAGGGCATGGTGAGTCCTGGTAGGTCGAAGGAACAGTGCTCGATCACGGTGCGCGAGAGGACTTGGTGAACTCTTGGACTCCGCCAGGACCGACTCGAGGCATGATCGAATCCGTGCGTACATCGACGAGACCGACGACTCTGGCCGCGAGCGTGACGGTAGTGGCGCTCACCCTCGCCGCATGTGGGCAGAGTGGGCCGGATCAGCCGCAGACGGTCGCCGAGCAGTTCGCGACCGCGGTGAACAGCTCCGACATCGCGCAGGCGGCTGCGTTGACCACCGATCCTGCCGCGGCGACGGCAGCGCTCACCGAGTTGTACGACGGTTTGTCCGGCGGCGGGACTGTCACGGCCACTCCCGATTTCGAGGTGGCCGATGCCGACGGGGATGCGGGGACGTTCACGTTGAACGCCGACTGGCGGTTCTCGACGACCACCGACGGCACCGCCGAACCCGATGGTGAGCCGAAGGAGTGGAACTACACGACCGATGCGACGGCGGCGGAGACCGAGCAGGGGTGGAAGATCACCTGGGACCCGGCGATGTTGGTGCCCGGGCTCACTGCCGATTCCTCGGTGCGGTTCACTCCGACCGATGCGCTCGTTGCACCCCGAATCTTCGACGGTAACGGCGTCGAGCTCATGTCACAGCAGGTGGTCACTCTCGTGAATGTCGACGCGACGGCCGATCCGGTGGCGGTCGCGAACCTCGTCGGATCCGTCGTTCCCGGCATCACCGCTCAGTCCATCTCGTCGACTGTCTCTGCTGCACAGGGGAGCTCGGCGACGATAGTGACGCTTCGGCAGTCGGACATCGACCCCATCGGTGCTCAGCTCGCGGCACTGCCGGGGGTGACCCTCGCGCCGCAGACCCGGCTGCTGGCCACCGACCGCAGCCTCGTCTCGCCGGTGCTCAACGACCTGACGACCGTGTGGGAGCAGCAGCAGGCGGCCAACCGAGGCTGGGCCGTCCAGGCGGTCGCGGCCGACGGCACTGTCACCCGGTTGGCCGGGCGCGATGCCGGAACCGGCCAGGACATCGCCACCACCCTCGACTCGGCACTGCAGCTCAAAGCCGAGAACGCGCTGGCGTCGTTGCCGCAACAGGCGGCGATCGTCGCGCTCAGGCCGTCGACGGGAGAGGTACTGGCCGTGGCCCAGAACGCCGCTGCGGACGCCGAGGGCCCGATTGCCCTGACGGGCCTGTACCCGCCGGGGTCGACGTTCAAGACGGTCACCACCTCGGCCGCCCTGCAGTCCGGCGCGGTCACCCCCGATACCGTTCTGCCGTGCCCGGGCACCGAGAACATCGAGGGCAGGCAGATTCCGAACGACGACAACTTCGATCTCGGCGACGTCCCGTTGCACACCGCCTTCGCCAAATCCTGCAACACGACGATGGGCCGGCTCGGCGTTGCACTGCCCCCGAACGGTTTGACCGAGGCGGCCGCGCAGTTCGGGCTCGGCGTCGACTACGTCACTCCCGGACTGACGACCGTGACCGGATCGGTGCCCTCGGCCGATACTCCGGCGCAACGCGTCGAGTCGGCCATCGGTCAGGGGCAGGTGACCGCGTCACCGTTCGGAATGGCGCTGGTGGCGTCGTCTATAGCGAACGGTGCGCTGCTTCCGCCGACGATGATCGCAGGTCGTCCCGGGGTGCCGGACATGTCACCTGCGCCGGTGAACCCGCAGGTCACCGATCAACTGAAGGCGATGATGCGCGAGACCATCACCGGCGGCACCGCGACGCAATTGGACGATATTCCCGGCTTGCTCGGCAAGACCGGGACCGCTGAATTCGGTGCCGACAACGGCGGCGCTCATGGCTGGTTCGTCGGGATCGCCGGTGATCTGGCGTTCTCCGTCTTCGTCTACGACGCCGGTAGTTCGACACCGGCGGTCGAGGCCGCGGGACGCTTTCTGCGCTAGGAGCTCACCGAAACAGACCGCGCCGTATCTCAATCGTGATCGGCCCGTGTGAATACCGTGCTTGTTACTCATGTGACTGCAGTGAATATTGTGACTCATGAGTTCTATGAGTCGCGTCCGTCGTGGCCCGCGCACAGTTCGCGGTCGCTACCTCGTCGCCGTAGTAGCGGCGGCGACAGTGACGGTCTCGGCCGCGTACTGGATGGTCGATCGCCCACCGAGTGAGGCCGAGCTGCTGGTCTCGAAGTTCGTCGACGCACTGGACCATCGCGATGTTGCCGCCGCGGCAGCGCTGACGACGTACCCGAACGCTGCGTCGGCCGCGATCACCCAGATGTTCGACGGCTTGTCGGCAGGCGGCACGTCCACCGGCGACTTCGATCTCACCCAGTACATGGATCTTTCCGACGAGAGCGGCTTCTTCACGCTCGCGTCCGCGTGGCACTTCGGTGAGGGCAAGGATTGGAAGTACAGCACGCAGGGCTCGACCAAGAAGCTCAGCGTCGGCTGGCGGATCGCTTGGGACCCGGCCACCGTCGTTCCGGACCTGACCTCGGGCGGCTCGGTGCGATACACCCGCACCGACGCCGCTCCGCCGCTGATCTTCGACGCCGCGAACAACGTGCTGATGAGCGAACGCACGATCAACGCCATTTCCCTCGATCCTGCCCAGATGAGTGATCCGGTTGCGTCCACGCAGCAGCTGGCCGACGTCATCGATGTCGTGGCACCGCTGATCACCTCCGAATCGATGCTGGCAGAGCTCAATTCGTCCGGAGGTGCTCCGATCACCGCAGTGAACCTGCGCGATGACGACTTCGCCGTTCTCGAGGACGACCTTCGGGCCGTGCCGGGAGTCGTGGTCTCGCCCCAACCGAAGCTCATCGTCGACGATCGGCGCAACACCTCACCGGTACTCGATTCGCTACGCGCCGCATGGCAGGCCGGACGCGACGCCACCGCAGGCTGGGCCGTCGACACCTACACTGTCGACGGAATCGGTCAACGCCGCGTCGGATTCCAAGGGCCTGCTGGGCCGGACCTGCACGCGACGCTCGATCCGCACATCCAGTTGGCCGCCGAGAATGCAGTCGTGATGGCCGGAAGCTCGGCGTCGATCGTCGCTCTGTCTGCGTCGACCGGTGCGATTCTCGCTGCCGCACAGAACAGTTACGCCAACGAGCAGGGTGATGTGGCGTTCGGGGGCTCGTATCCAGCGGGCACGGCAGCCGATCTTGTCAAGGCTGTTCAGTCCGATCGCGGCGACGACAGCGCACAGGACGCGGCCTCGCAGCTCGGTCTCGGAATCCACTACTCGATGCCTGGTCTCGATGCCTACACCGGAACCCCGGCAGACAGTCGCAGCGCGATCGACGGTGTTCGGACCGTGTCCACCACCTCGCCAGCCGAGGCGACGGTCACGCCGTTCGGACTGGCACAAATGGCAGCGGCGATCTCGCGGGGTAGCGCGCCGACACCGGCGATCGTCGTCGGGCAGACCGCAGTCGCCGACCGCGCGGCCGAGCCGGTCGGGCCGGACGCGGCGCAGCGGTTGCGCGGGATGCTGGCCGATTCGTCGCGCAGCAGTGGCCTCGATACGTTCGACGGTGTGCAAGGATTCGCAGGGCAGAGCGGTGATGATCGCTTCGTGCTCGCCACCAGTGGCGATGTGGCGTTCGCGGTGTACATCGAGGACGCAGACGGCGGAGACCAGGCAGTGCGCATGACGAGTCGGTTGCTGCAGGAAATGGCGAACCCGGCCGAGTGATGTCGAGCAGATAGTTAGGCACGGTAGTTTTGTCCGGTGACCGTGCTCGATTTCGGACTTCTGGTGGTGGCCGGGTTCTTCGCTGGGCTCGTGGGTTTCGTCACCGGCCTCGCCTCGCTCGTCTCCTACCCGGCGCTCCTGGCGGTTGGCTTGCCTGCGGTGTCGGCGAACGTGACCAACACGGTGGCGTTGGTGGCGGCCGGTGTCGGAGCGACGGCGAGTTCCTCGGCCGAGTTGGCCAAGGACGGCAAGCAACTCGTTCGATATGCGGTCTACTCGGCGCTGGGCGGCACCACCGGTGCGGTTCTGTTGCTCGTCACCCCGGACGGTTCGTTCGAAGCGGTCGTGCCGTTCCTGGTGGCGATGGCAGCCATCGCCCTGCTGCTGCAGCCGAACATTCGAAAGCTTTCCGGGGACAAGCAGTTTCCGACGCTCTATCCCCTGGCACTGTTCGTCGTCGCGATCTACGGCGGCTATTTCGGTGCCGGAGCAGGCGTCATCTTTCTCGCGTTGGCGCTGATCTGTACTGCAGATACCTTCTGGCGCGCAAGTGTTCTCAAGAGCTTCTTCCTCGGTATCGCCAATCTGATTGCTGCCATCATCTTTTCGTTCTCCGGCCAGGTGCACTGGCTGGCGGCTCTCGCACTGGCGATCGGCTGTTTCGTCGGCGGAGCCTGCGGGCCACCGACGGTCAAGGTCATCTCGCCGATCGTGCTGCGCATCGGCGTGGGGATTCTGGGACTCGGCCTCGCCGGCTGGCTGGGGTATCAGGCCTTCGGTTGAGTCGGGTCGAGCGAGAATTCAACGATCGAGGCGGGGTCGAAGCAGTGTCGCGGTGATGCCACCCTCGGCGAATCGGAGCAGGGCGGTGTGGCGTTCGTCCATATCGCGCGCGTGCATCCGGCCCTTGGTGAGACTGTCGAGTCGGAGATTGTTGGAGTAGGTGTGCATCGCGGCGGCGACGAGGTGTAGATACGCGTCGTGAATCGCCACCTCGTTCGCCTCGGGAAACAGTGCCTGCATATGGCTCATGAACTCGGTGGCGATGGCGTTGAAGTCGTCGACGATCAGACGCCCGATAGGACTTCCCGAGTTGGCGAGTTGGGCGATGAGCCGAAAGTAGTTGTCCCATCCGGGATCACCGGTGCGGCGGCGCATCGGTTCGGTGAACGCCTCGATCAGTGCGCGAAGACGTTTCGCGCGGCCTCCGCGCGTCGGCAGCGTGGCCAGCTGGGCGCGCCGATCGGCGTTGAGAGGGCGGATGCGTCGAGCCAACACGGCCTGGAACAGTCCTTCTTTGCCGCCGAACTGCTCACTGACCGATGCCAGACGCGTGTGTGCGCGATCGGTGATATCGCGTACCCCGACGCCGAAATACCCGCGGCCGGAGAAGAGTTCCTCGGCCGTGTCGAGCAGTCGAGTCTGTAGTTCGGCGCGGTTGGCGTCCCGTTTCGATCGGGACGGCGACGCTCCGGCGGCGCTGAAGGTCACGAATCGAGTACGACGTGGCTGATGGTGCCGATCCCCTCGATGCTGAGTTCCAGTCTGGCCCCGGGTGTGAGCCAGTGTCCGGTTTCCATCCCGCTGCCTCCGGGCAGGGTGCCGGTGGCGAACAGTTCGCCGGGCCGCAGTATCTCACTGCGAGAGGCGTGCGCCAGCACTTCGCCGATGCTGTGCTGCATCCCGGCGCTCGATACCGTCGACACGGTGGTGCCGTCGATGGTGACCGTGCCACGCAGCGAGTCGATGATGGGCAGGATCTCGTCGGCGGTGACGGCCACCTCGGACAGCGAGGTCGCGAAGTGTTTGGACTTCTGTGGCCCGAACCCGCTGGCCATTTCGGTGCGCTGTACATCGCGGGCGCTGAAGTCGTTGAGCACGACGAACGCTCCGATGGCATCGAGAGCCTCGTCGGCGGTGGCGTCGAACAACGTTCGGGCCAGGACGAACCCGATTTCGAGCTCGTAGTCCAGCGCTCGTGAGTAGGAGGGCGCAGCAATCGCAGTCCCCGAGGGAACGAACGTGAGTGCATTGGACATGTAGTACATCGGTTGGGCATAGAACAAGGGCTTGGGGCGCAGCAGCGGAAAGGTGCGCCGGGTGATCGCTTCGACTGCGGCGACGGCCTTCGCCTGCATCGGATGGAAGCGTCGGACCAATCCCCGACTGGCGTCGACGACGTGGTGTTCGTAGAGCATGAAGTCACGGAACGAGGCCGGTTGGAACGGCAACAACACCGCACTGTTGCGGAGATGTTCGTCGGCGCGGGCCAGTTCCCACTCGGGATCGAAGACTCGGCCGCCCAAGGCAGACCGGTCCTCTGTCGGTTGCCAGGATGTTCCCTCCGTCGAGGTCTGCAACTGCAGTCCGTCCGCAGTCCGTATCCGTCGCAGTTTCATCGTGCGAGTCCTTTCGGTGACGGAACGACTGTTCCGCTCAGCGTGTTCCCGATGTTAGCGTCGGAACGATCGTTCCGAAAGAGTGAGTGAGGGCCGGTATGCAGGAAATTGCCGACGACGTGTTCTGCGTCGAAGGGACAGCGGTGAACTGGGCGTTGTTGCGTGACGGCGCGGCGCTGACGTTGATCGACGCGGGATGGTCGAAGGACACGGCCCGGGTGGAGGCCTCGATTCGAGAACTGGGCTGCCACCCCCGCGACGTCCAGGCGATACTGCTGACGCACGCTCACATCGACCACATGGGTGCGATCAACCACTTCCATCAGCGCTACGGCACACCGGTGTTCATGAGCGCTGCCGATGCCGAGCATGCACGCAGCGGCGATCTCGAACAGGCCAGTCCGGTCGACATCGTCAGACGCTGCCTGCGGCCGCGTGGACTGCGTTGGACGGCCCGCATCCTCGGCGCGGGTGCGCTGACACCCATCACGATCGGGCACGCGCAGCCGTACCCGCAGACCGGTCCCCTCGATCTACCCGGCACTCCGGTCCCCGTGGCCTGTTCGGGGCATACCTCGGGCCACAGCGCGTTCCACCTCCCGAGCAGCGGTGTGCTGATCACCGGTGATGCGTTGGTGACCGGTCATGGGCTCTCGCCCATTGCCGGCCCGCAACTTCTGCCGCCGTTCTTTGCCCATCGACCCGATGAGGCAGAGGCGGCACTGTCTGCGCTCGCCGATATCGATGCGGAGTGGATTCTGCCGGGGCATGGCGCGCCGTGGCACGGAACACCCACCGCTGCTGTCGAACTCGCTCGTCGCAACGCGAGTGTCACCGACAGGATCTGACGGAGAAGCGGCGAAGGTCGTAGCGGGGCGGTGCACTGAGCGTCCACGATCGTGAACCGAAGGCGGGATCCCGCTCGCGGAGCGAAATAGTGGACAGTCAGGTCAGCTGCTCGATACCACCGGGCTTTCCACGTGAATCAGGGCTTCGTGCTGAGCAATCGGGATGTGAGAGCCTCGACACGGATGGCGATATCGTCCCGCACCAGGCGCATTCGTTCCATTCCGTCGATACCGCGCTCGGAGGGCTCGTCGGTGTCCCAGTTCTCGAACGTCGGCCCGTCGACGGTCTCGACTCGCGCCTCTGCGCCGAGGGTGATGACGTAGTCCATCCGAGCGAGCAGAGCCGGGTCGATCGGTTTCGGATGTTCGCCGGACACATCGACGTCGACTTCGAGGAGGGATTCGGCCGAGAGAGCATTGATGGTGACGCCGGGTTTCGTTCCGGCAGAGTGGACTTCGACCGCAGTACCGGCCAGCTTGCGCATCAGTCCGGCCGCCATCTGCGACTTGCCGCCGTTCTTGACGCAGACGAACAGTACACTCGGGGTATCGGGCATCAGGACTCCTGGCGTGCTGCAGTGGCGGTTGGCATGGGAGAGAAGCGTTTACGCAGTGCGAGCGAGACGTACACGAGGCCGACCAGTACCGGGACCTCGATGAGAGGCCCGACGACACCGGCGAGTGCTTGCCCGGACGTCGCGCCGTAGGTCGCGATCGCCACGGCGATCGCGAGCTCGAAGTTGTTGCCCGCGGCGGTGAACGCGAGGGTGGTGGTGCGCTCGTAACCCAGGCCCATTGCGGCACCCAGGGCGTAGCCGCCGCCCCACATCACCGCGAAGTACACCAGCAGTGGCAGCGCGATGCGTACCACGTCGAAAGGCTGTGACGTGATCTGATCACCCTGCAGCGCAAAGAGAATGACGATCGTGAACAGCAGGCCGTAGAGTGCCCACGGGGCGATACGGGGGATGAACTTCTCCTCGTACCAGTCGCGGCCCTTGGCGCGTTCGCCGAAGAAGCGCGATGCGAATCCTGCTATCAGCGGGATTCCGAGGAAGATGAGGACCGACTTGGCGATCTGCCACGGCGACGCCTCGATGGTGGTCTGCTCGAGTCCGAGCCAGCCGGGAAGAACTGAGAGGTAGAACCATCCGAGGACGGCGAACATGAACACCTGGAAGACGGAGTTGATCGCCACCAGAACCGCGGCGGCCTCACGGTCTCCGCACGCGAGGTCGTTCCAGATGATGACCATCGCAATGCATCGAGCCAGGCCCACGATGATCAGCCCGGTTCGATACTCGGGCAGGTCGGGGAGGAAAAGCCAGGCGAGAGCGAACATCAGCGCCGGCCCGAGGATCCAGTTGAGCAGCAGCGATCCGATCAGCAGACGCTTGTCTCCGGTGACGGTGTCGAGGCGGTCGTAGCGTACCTTGGCCAGCACCGGGTACATCATGATCAGCAGTCCGATGGCGATCGGAAGCGACACGCCGTCGATCGAGATGGACGACAACGCGTCGTTCAGGCCGGGGATCAGGCGTCCGAGGAGCAGGCCCGCCACCATGGCCACGCCGATCCAGACGGGCAGCAGCCGGTCGAGGGTGGAGAGCTTGCCGACGACGGCAGTATCGGTCGTCGTACTCATGCCACGGCCTGCGTGGACTCTGCAGCGTTGAGAACTGCCGACAGTTGTTGCAGGGCCGCGGGAATCACCGAGTAATAGACCCAGGTGCCACGTCGTTCGCAGTCGAGCAACCCCGCCTCTCGCAACACCTTGAGGTGGTGGGAGATGGTGGGCTGCGACAGGTCGAATGCTGGGGAGATGTCGCAGACACACGCTTCGCCGCCTGCGTGGCTTGCGACGAGGCTGAGCAGCCGCAGCCGAACCGGATCGGCGAGGGCTTTGAACATCTGGGCCAGATCTGCTGCTCGATCCGCGGTGATGGGTTCACGGATCAGCGGTGAGCAGCACTCGGTCGCCAGTTCTTGGTTCGACATCCGTCTATATTGACAGTTGTCGAATCAGACGTCAATCGGGGCGACGAACCTGTACCAGTCGATATCCGACACCGAGCGCCACCACCACGATGCCGACGGCGATCGAGGTTGCCGGCAGGGTAGCGAGGAGAATCACGCAACCGATACTGCCGACTACCTGCAGAGCTCTGGGATAGCGGCGGTGCTGGGAATTCTGGGTGTATGCGCTCAGGTTTGCGACCAGGTAATACAACAGCACTCCGAACGACGAGAAGCCGATGGCGTCCCGCAGGTCGACAACCAGAATCAGGACGCAGACAACTGCCGCCACCGTGATTTCGGCACGATGGGGAACGGAGTATCGCTCGTGGACCGCAGTCAGATACGACGGCAGATCCCGATGCCGGGCCATTGCCAGGGAGGTGCGGCCGATTCCGGCGATCAGCGCGAGTAGGGCGCCCAATGCGGCCGCGGCGGCCCCGAAGCGCACCAGCGGCGCGGCCCATGAATGCCCTGCAGTGGAGACGAGATCGACCAGTGGAGCCGAGGACGACGCCAGTAACTCCGGGCCGAGAACCGACAACAGTGACAGTGCCACCACCGCGTAGACCAGCAATGCGATGCCCAGCGCCGAGACGATGGCGCGCGGGATGGTGCGTTCGGGCTGCACGACCTCCTCGCCGAGGGTGGCAATGCGCGCATAGCCCGCGAAGGCGAAGAACAGGAAGCCGGCGGACTGCAGAATTCCGTACCAACCATCGGCGGTGAAGGAGCCGAGTCCCTCGGCTGCCGGGCTGGACGATCCGGTGGCGCCGAGAGTCACTGCGGTGACCAGGACGGCGAGCACTGCCAGGACCAGGACCTTCGTCAACAACGCTGTCCGCGTGATGCCGAAGTAGTTCACAGTGGTGAGGGCCGTGATGGCGAGGATGGCAACGAGTTCGGTATAGCCCGCAGGCGCGACGTAGGCCGCGAACACCAGCGCCATGGCCGCCGAGCTGGCGGTCTTACCGATCACGAAGCTCCACCCGGCCACGAAACCCGGCCACTGTCCGAGACGCTCACGGCCGTAGATGTACGTGCCGCCGGACGTGGGGTACTGCGCGGCGAGTTGCGCCGACGAGGTTGCGTTGCAGAACGCCACCACGGCCGCGACAGCCAGACCGATGAGCAGCCCCGCCCCCGCCACGGCGGATGCTGGTGCGAACGACGCGAACACCCCGGCCCCGACCATCGAGCCGACGCCGATGACGATGGCGTCGAACAGTCCGAGTCGACGGGCCAGCGGCGGCGGAGCTGTCACGCGGGTAGCCGGTAATCGATCACGGCGACCACTGTAGAGGGGCTCGGCGATAGTTGTTCGGCGACGCCGCCCGCACCCTGGACCGGGATACGAGTAAGGCCCGCCTCCTCGGGGGCGGGCCTTACTCGGTATTGCGCACGTGGTCCGGGATCGGACCAGGAACTGCGTACTACTTCTCGTACACGTCCGGGATGCCGTCGTGGTTGTCGTCGCGGGTCTCTTCGATGTGGTACGCCCGGTAGGCCTTGTTGCGGCTGCGCAGGATGATGGCTGCCAACGAGGCCGCGATGATTGATCCGGTGAGCACACCGACCTTGACGTGGTCGTCGCGCTGCGTTCCCTCGCCGAAGGCGAGATCGCCGATGAGCAGCGACACCGTGAATCCGATGCCCGCGAGCATCGCCACGCCCAGAACGTCGAGCCATTTCAATCCGGCATCGAGCGTCGCTCGGGTGAAGCGAGACACCAGATACGTGGTGCCGAAGATGCCGATTGCCTTGCCGATGACGAGGCCGGCGATGATTCCGATGGCAATCGGATCGGTCAGGGCGCTGGCCAGGCCGGAGAATCCGCCGACGGTCACGCCTGCCGCGCAGAAGGCGAACAGCGGGACCGCGATACCTGCCGAGATCGGCCGAATCTTGTGCTCGAAGTGCTCGGCGAGGCCGGGGCCTGCCTCGGGGCCACCGGCGGCCTTGCTGCGAATCACCGGAACGGCGAAGCCGAGCAGCACGCCCGCAACGGTCGCGTGAACGCCGGACTCGTGCATGAGTACCCAGGTCACGACCGCCAGCGGGATGAGAACCCACCACGAGCGGACGCGCATCTGCACGGCGACAGCGAACAGGGCGAGCGGAATCAGCGTCAGGCCGAGCGCGACGAAGTTGATGTCGTCGGTGTAGAAGATGGCGATGACGCTGACGGCCAAGAGATCGTCGACCACGGCCAAGGTCAGCAGGAACGTCCGTAGCGCGGCGGGCAGATGGGTGCTGATCACGGCGAGCACAGCGACCGCGAATGCGATATCGGTTGCGGTGGGGATGGCCCAGCCGAGCAGAGCGCCGTCGCCCGTGCCCAGGTTGATCAGCACGAAAATGACTGCCGGAATTGCCATTCCGCCGATGGCTGCGGCCACCGGTAGAGCCGCTCGTGCGGGATCACGGAGATCGCCTGCAACGAATTCTCGTTTGAGTTCGAGTCCGACCACGAAGAAGAAGATGGCCAGCAATCCGTCGGCTGCCCAGGTCGAGAGCGTCAGGTCCAGATGGAGCGCCGAAGGGCCGACTCGGGTCCCCATCAGAGAGTGGTATGCGTCGGACCAGGGTGAGTTGGCCCAGACCAGTGCGATGACGGTGGCGACGAGAAGCAGCGCGCCGCCGACGGTCTCCTTACGAAGAATCTGCGCGACGCGATCGGTCTCGGACCAGGAACCACGCGAGAACAGCGGCAATCGCGTTCTCGGCCTGGGTGAATCTGTCGAGCTGGATGGATCTGTCACGGAGACAACGCCTTTCGGTAGCTTCGTCGAGCCGCGAACCAACCGAACTTCACTCAGCAAGTACGCAGCACAGAGTTGTTGCCGACCAGACTTCCCGGCGCACCGAGTATCACTCTATCGCGTGCAGGCCGTCATGGACGACCGCTGGGGACCAATTTCGCCAGAGCTCGCCAACCCAGCAGCAGCACGGCGGTGGCCACCGAGGCGACGATGATGAACGACCCGGCCGTCCCTTGCCCGGTCAGCGCACGCAGAGTCATACCGACCCCGACGGTCATCACCCACACGACGATGCCCGTCGGGACGATGAGGAAAGCGTCGAACTTGTTGCGATACAGCGCGAACGTGACGAGCCAGCCGATGGCACCGCCGACGACGAACGGCCACGCGGTATGGAACAGGCCGGACAATGCAGCGGCCTCGGCATGGCTGCGACGGCCGATAGCGGCGAAGAGCACCACCATGAGCAGGTCGAGGACGGCGGCAATGGCGGGAGAACGAAGCTTCACGCGCCCCACTGTAGACACCCCGACATTCGACACCGACGGCGAACGGCCCGTATCGCGTGTGCGATACGGGCCGTTCGGAGGGTGAGGCGGGGAGGGCGGAATTACGCCTGCAGCCCGGCTTCGATTTCCAGGTTCAGCGTGATCTTGTCGCCGACGACTGCGCCGCCGCCTTCGAGGGGCATGTCGATGCTGATGCCGAAGTCCCTGCGGTTGATGACGGTTTTGGCTTCGAACCCGGCGACCGGCCCGTTGCCCATGCCGGCGTTGACGCCGTTGAACTCGAGCTCGAGATCGATGGAGTTGGTGACGCCGTGGAGGGTGAAGTCACCGGTGACGACGAAGTCTCCGCCGTTGGCCTTGACCGAGGTGGACTTGAACGTCGCGGTGGGGAACTTCTCGACCTCGAAGAAGTCTGCGGTCTTGAGGTGACCGTCGCGCTGGGCATTGTCGGTGGTGATGGAGGCGACGTCGATCTCGGCGTCGACCGAGGGGGTGCCGTCGGCGGCGACGGTGATGGTGCCACTGAAGTTCTGGAAGCGGCCACGGACCTTGCTGACCATGAGGTGGCGGACGGTGAATCCGACGGTGGAGTGGGATGCGTCGATGGCCCAGGTGCCTGCGGTGAGCTCGGGAAGTGCGATGGCGGTGGTCATGGGGACTCCTTGATGAGTTGAAGTTTCAATTCTCATAGTACACAAACGGACCAAGGTCCGAATAAATTTCTCGAGAACGGAAAGTGACGGATACCACAGGGCGCGCTATGCGGGCTCCGGGTCGCCCTTCGGGCCGCGAACATCCTCGGTGCCGCGCAGATCAGCCGTTTCCTGCCGCTCGAGGGCGATGTCGAACTCGAGATCGGCATGTTGATGGCGCCGAAACAGCACCAGGAACACGATCCATCCGATGATGGCGACGAGAATGAAGCTGATCCCGCGGTACACCAGGGCCGAGGCCACGGCTTGCGATGCGGTGATCGATGCGGCGCTGGTCAAGAACGCGATCAGGGTGGCATCGACGACGACCAGCCCGCCAGGAGCAAGTGGAACCGAACCGACGGCCTTGCCCGCGGCGAAGGCGATGAGCAATCCGGACAGTCGGGGATCCGCGCCGACGGCCAGGCATGCGAACGCCAGGCACGCCACATCGGCGAGCCGATGAACCGCAGACCACGACAGCGTCAGTGCGCCATCGCGCTTTCCGAGCTCGACGGACTGAATCTGCCCGATGATCTTGTCGATGCCCTCGGCACCGGCGTCGAGCTCGTGGTTGCGTAGCGCGTTGTACCGACGCAGCCCCCAGCGTGCGATGTTCTTGATCGAGTCCGGGTGACGCGAGATATAGCGGACTGCGGCGACGATGGCGATGACACCGGCGATCGGGAGCACCACGGTGAAGGTGTTGAACGAGCTACCCACGATCAGCCCACCGGCGAGCCCGAGGACGGCAAGTCCAGCCGCGGCGATGACGCCGGAGATGGCCAGCTGCCACGACGCCACGACCGGGCTCGCTCCCCACCGGCGGGTCTCGCGATAGGTGAATGCCGTCGAGAACACCTGTCCGGCGGGAAGCGTGAGCGACATGGCGGTGCTGCCGTAGATGACAGCAACGGACTTACGCTGGCGCACCTGCACGCCACCTGCGTCGAGTAGCTGCTTCTGCACTCTGCCGAATGCGCTCAACGACAGCGCCTGCGCACCCACGCAGGCCGCCAGCCAACCCCAGTGAATCTCGCGCACCGCGGTCCAGGATTCGTGCAGTCGCGGCCACAGGTAGACCGCCTCGGCCACCAGCAACGACACCAGTGCGATTCCGGCGATCCACTTGACCCACCGCAGTCGGTTTCGCGGACGCCGCACTGCGGGTCCGCGGGTGGAACTGGGGTCCGGCACCGTGTCAGACTAACTGTCGCCGGGCGTGGCGTCGGGGTGCTCCACCGGCCAGGCCAGGTGAGTGGCGCGGCGTCGACCACGGAGTTGCACCTGGTCGCCCAACTCCCACTGCTCCTGTTCCTCGTCATCGGCGAAGTACAGGGCCGAGGTCGACGCCAGTACGCGTCCCGGTCTCAGCTTGGCCAGCTCGGTGAGCCGCGAGGCCTCGTTGACCGGGTCTCCGATGACCGTGTACTCGAAGCGTTCCGCCGCACCGATGTTTCCTGCGACGGCCAGGCCCGCGGAGACGCCGATGCCGATATCGAGCCCGGTGATCTCGTTCAGCGCGAATCTCAACTCCCGCGCGGCAGCGAGCGCCGCAGTAGGGGCATCCGGGCGATCGAGCGGAGCCCCGAAGATCGCGAGGGCGGCATCGCCCATGAACTTGTTGACGAAACCGTGATGGTTTCCGACGACATCGACGACCACCCGGAAGAACTCGTTGAGCAACACCACGACCTCGCTCGGTGGGCGCTCGGAGGCGGTGGCGGTGCTGCCGACCATGTCGACGAACAACACCGCGACGAAGCGGGTCTCGCCGCCGAGTTCGGTTCCGAACTGCAATGCCCGACGCGCCACGTCCTCACCGACGTGCTGACCGAACAGCTCCCGCAGGACGCGTCGTTCGGTCGACTCTTCCATCATCCGGTTGAAGCCCACCTGTAGGCGGCCGATCTCGCTGCCGTCGAACACATCGACTTCGACGTCGGTTTCACCGCGCTGCACTCGCTCGATGGCGCTGTGCAGCGCACTGATCGGATCGGAGATCTGGCTCGCGGTGAGCATCGAGAGCACGAACGCCTGCACGATCGCCAACACGCTGAGCAGGATGATGGCGACCGCGAGTGCATTGGGGGAGAAGACGAGATCGGTGGTGAGCTGGGTGGCGCACAGCAGGATGATGCCGATGACGGGCATCAAGGTGCCCAGCCCCCACGTCATGGCCATCCGGGTGCCGACGCCGGGCGTCATCGTGCGATCGAACCGACCCTCGCTCAAGGCCATCGCCGCGACGGGACGCAGAATGCGTTCGCCGAGCATGTAGGTGAACCCGAAGGTGACGGTGGCGGCCATACCGACGGTGACGATGACTGCGACCGACAGGGACGGCATCTCCGCGATGGTCAACAGTACGAAGATGATGCCGCCGATGATCCACAGAATCAGGTGCACGATGGCCTGTCGCAACGGCGCGTGCAGCGTCGTCATCTGTTCCTTGCGGGTGGGCGGACCGCCGCGCAACTGCCATCGAATGACCGAACGCAGCAGAAAGTAGGCGTAGATCAGGCTGACCACCAGGGCGACGCCCAGATAGGCCCCGAAGATGTACACGTTGCGAACCCGGTCGGCCACGATGGACTGCGACTCCGGGATGGGTAGGCCGTAGCGAACGAATGCGAACACCAGCACCGCGCCGAAGACGTTGGCGATGAGCATCGAGAACATATAGAGCGGCCAGCGACTCTTCAGGGTGAGCGAGACCGCTCGGAAAGATGCCAGCACAGGTTAAATTTAGCGGGTGAGCACCGACGAGTTGCGGGCGCAAGGTACGGGGGCGTCCCCGCGCCTCACTTCGGCCGCGGATTCGGTGCATCCCCTGGTGCGGGTGGGGGCGGAATGGACGTGGCGACTGCTTGTCCTGTTTGCCGGGTTCGTCACTTTCGCCTATGTGGTCGCCAGACTCAGCACCGTCGTCATCCCGTTGGGTCTCGCCCTGTTGGCCTCGGCGATGCTGGTCCCGGTCGTCGACTGGATGCACCGGCGCGGGGTACCTCGAGCCCTCGCGGTGATCATCGTCATCATCGCGAGCATCGGCGTCGTCGCCGGGATCATGACCTTCATCGTCGAGCAGTTCATCGAGGGCCTGCCTCAGGTCGGCGATCAGTTCACCCAATCGATCAACAGCGTCGAGAGCTGGCTCACCAGCGGACCTCTGCACATCAGCGAAGACCAGATTCGGCAAGCCACCGACAACATCGTCAAGGTCGTTCAGGACAATCAGCAAGCAGTCACCAGCGGAGCACTGACCACCGCCACGGTGATCGGCGAAATCCTCACCGGGGCAGCGCTCACCCTGTTCATCCTGATCTTCTTTCTGTACGGCGGTGATCAGATCTGGCAGTTCGTCACGCGTCTGGCACCGACCCAGGCCCGCCGCAAGATCCGGACCGCCGGCATCCAGGGTTTCGGTTCGCTCGTGGGATACGTCCGCGCGACGGTCGCCGTCGCCGCCGCCGATGCGATCGGCATCGGCGCAGGTCTCGCCGTTCTCGGTGTTCCGCTGGCTCTTCCGCTCGCATCGCTGGTGTTCATCGGTGCGTTCATCCCGATCATCGGTGCCGTGTTGACCGGGTTCGTCGCCGTGTTCATCGCCCTGGTGACCAAGGGGCTGATCACCGCCGTCATCACCCTCGGCATCGTGGTGGCCGTCATGCAGCTCGAAGGGCATGTGCTGCAACCACTTCTGCTGGGCCGCGCAGTGCGGCTGCACCCGCTCGCGGTGGTGCTGTCCATCACCGTCGGAATCCTGCTCGCGGGCATCGTCGGAGGCTTGCTGGCAGTACCGATCGTCGCAGTCCTCAATACCGCCGTTCGGTCACTGCTCGCCGACGACCCGGACGAGGTGTTTTCCGAACCCGAGGAGACCGATCCGCTGTACTCGGCCGAACCGAGCGATCCGCACACACCGCCGGGTGCCTACGAGCCGGAGCGGCTTCCCAAGGGGGAGTTGACGATCCCGGAGCCGGAGAGCGGAGGTTCGAAGACCGATGCCGACGGTTGATCGGGTGCGAACCACGCACACCTCGTCCGATCCCGACACCCCGCTGTGGCGGGCCTCCCAGGCTTTCAGGCTGATCACCCTCGTCTACGCCATCAGCTATCAGGCCGCGACCGTCGACAATTACGTCAATCCGCGGTTGAGTTGGGTTCTCGTAGCTCTGATGGCCGTGTGGTCGGGAGCTTCTGCGCTGGTGCTCTCGCGTGCAACGCTTCCGCGTTGGCAGGTGGTGCTCGCCGACCAGGTCATCGTCATCGCGTTGATGGCATCGACGCGACTGGTGGCCGACTACGACTGGTACAGCACCCGCCAGACCCTGCCGACCACCCTGTGGGCCACCAATGCCGTCATCTCCGCCGCGATCCTGTGGGGTCCCAGGGGCGGAATCGCGTCCGGAGTGGTGATGTCGGTGGTCAGCGCCCTCGTCCGCGACCGCTTCGACCTCGACCTGTGGTCCGACGCCACCGCCCCGGTTCTGCTCTCGGCGGGACTGGCACTGGGATTGGCGTCGAACACCGCCCGCCGCTCGCACGAGGAGTTGCGTCGCGCAGCACGTTCGGCCGCGATCACCGAAGAACGCGAACGGCTCGCCAGGCAAGTGCACGACGGGGTGCTGCAGGTCCTGGCCTTGGTTCGACGGCGCGGTCTCGAAATAGGCGGTCCGGCAGCCGAACTCGCGGAGCTGGCCGGGGAACAGGAAGTCGCACTGCGGGTACTGATCTCGGAGCAGGCCGTTCCGCGTAGTGAGCACCCCGGGTCGATCGTCGACGTCAGGGCGCTGCTGAACACCCAGGCCAGTACCGCTGTGTCCGTCTCGACCCCTGCCGATCCGGTTCTCGTCGAATCCCACGTGGCCCGGGAGCTGGCCGCCGTCGTCGCAACTGCCTTGTCCAATGTCGAACTCCATGCTGGTGCCGAGGCGCGGGCCTACGTACTGCTCGAAGACGTCGACGGGGAGTTGATCGTGAGTATTCGCGACGACGGACAAGGGATTCCAGCTGGACGGCTTGCCGCCGCCGAAGCCGAAGGCCGGATGGGAGTGTCGAAATCGATCCTCGGCCGCGTCGAATCCCTCGGTGGCACTGCGATACTCGACACCAACGAGGGCGACGGGACCGAATGGGAGATCCGAGTACCACGAGCGGGAGGACCGGCATGACCGAGGACGAGAACGCGCATCCCGAGATCGCGGTGATGGTCGTCGACGATCACCCGATGTGGCGCGACGGTGTTGCCCGTGATCTCGACGCCGCCGGATTCAGGGTCGTCGCCACCGCGGACGGCGTTGCCGCTGCCGGACGCCGGGCCCGGGCCACCACTCCCGACGTCGTGCTGATGGACATGCAGCTACCCGACGGCAACGGAGCCGACGCCACTGTGGCGGTTCTGGAAGCGTCGCCCGAGACCAAGATCCTGGTGCTGTCGGCGTCGGCAGAACGCAGCGACGTGCTCGACGCGATCAAGGCGGGTGCGACGGGATACCTGGTCAAGAGTGCGTCGGCGGAGGAACTGTTCGACGCGGTCCGCGCCACGTCGGCCGGGCAGGCGGTGTTCACACCCGGCCTCGCGGGCCTGGTCCTCGGGGAGTTCCGACGGATGTCGTCCTCGCCCGAACCGGAATCCGACACCCGCCCGACGCTGACGGATAGGGAAACCGAGGTGCTGCGTTTGGTCGCAAAGGGACTGAGCGCCAAGCAGATTGCGACGCGATTGACGCTCAGTCACCGCACCGTCGAGAATCACGTGCAGGCGACGCTGCGGAAATTGCAGCTGGCCAATCGCGTGGAATTGACCCGCTACGTCATCGAAAAGGGTCTGTGAGGGTTTGCGTCGCGGGCCGACGGGCACTCTTGACCCCATGACCGACAACGAAGCAGTGGACACCACCGTCGACCCGGCGAAGCATTCGAAAGGCGTCGACGCCGATCAGGATCAGACCGGCGGCGAACGCGATGAGGCGATCGACGAGTTCGACGGCCATCTCGACGGGTCCGGCGAGGAGTCGTCGTTGCCGACTCCCGAGCCGACCGAGGTAGCCGACCAGTCCGAGGAGAAGACAGTGCCGCGGTCCGAGTAGCTCTACCGCGCACACAACCGGTGGAGCGCGAACTTGGCGACGGGCAGATAGGGCAGCACCAGGGGTGCAGGGCCGTCGACCGTCAACCAGGCCCGGGTTCCGCTCGGCCGCGACACGACCCCATGAGTCAGGTCGATCCCGATGGCCTGATTCTGGAACCACGCAGACCACGCCCAGGTCCACGACCGTTCGTCGATCGAGTGCACCCGAAACTCGATCGGAACACCCAGTGGTCCCAGCACCCGACCGGTGGTCTCGGCAGCGAGTCGCTCGCCGCCGTATTCGACGCCGGTGATCTGCGGTGCCCAGATCTTCCACTGCGCCGGTTCCATGTAGCGTTCCCAGACCTCGGACGCCGGGGCGTGACCGGTGGATTGCAGTGTCGCTCGCATCTGCCCTGCCTACCCGTTGGTAGCAGTTGCCACACAGAAATTCCGCGAGGGTTCGGTCACTGTCCATCGGCGCGCCGCCGGATGGATCCTCTGGTGAGAAGACTGAGCGAGTGCGCATCGTGCAACTCGCCAACTTCTACGGGCCACGCTCCGGTGGGCTGCGGACGGCAGTCGACCAGCTCGGGGCGGGTTACGTGGCCGGTGGTCACGAGGTGACGTTGATCGTGCCGGGAGCGCAGTGGCGTGAAGAACTGTTGCCTTCGGGAGTGGTCCGCATCGAGGTACCCGCACCGCAGATTCCGTGCACCGGCGGCTATCGGGTGGCCGATCCGCGCCGGGTGTCTTCGGTGGCGTCCGGACTGCGGCCGGACGTGATCGAGGTGTCGGATCGACTCACGCTGCGTGGCATGGGTCGCTGGGCCGCCCGCCGGGACATCCGCAGCGTGATGATCTCTCACGAGCGCCTCGATCGACTGTTCGCGCAGACGATGCCGATGCGCTGTGCCCGACCCGTCGCCGATCTGGCGAACCGGCGCACCGCCGAGCAATACGACGCCGTCGTGTGCACCACGCAGTTCGCTCAGCAGGAGTTCGAGCGCATCGGTGTCCGCAACGTGCACCGGGTGCCTCTCGGGGTGGATCTGGACCTGTTCCATCCGCGGCGCAGACACGTCGAGGAGCGCTCGGCAGTGGCGGAACGGCTACTGGTGCACTGCGGCCGACTGTCGGTGGAAAAGCACGTCGAGAGAAGCATCGATTCGCTTGCTGCGCTGCGTAACTCAGGAATTTCCGCGCGATTGATCATCGCCGGCGATGGACCTCGCCGGGCAGGTCTGCAGCGACGCGCCCGCGGCCTACCCGTCGATTTCCTCGGATTCGTCTCCGGCCGATCGACGGTCGCGGAGTTGCTGGCCTCGGCCGACATCGCACTCGCACCCGGACCGCACGAAACCTTCGGGCTCGCCGCGCTGGAGTCACTGGCAGTGGGCACCCCCGTCGTCGTCTCCGAGACCTCGGCGCTGGCACAGATCGTCACCCCACACTGCGGAGGATCCTCGAAGAACACCGCGGACGGGTTCGCCGCCGAGATCGCGCGCGTACTCGAACTCCCTGCCGACGGCCGTCGCATCGCCGCCAGGTTGCGTGCCGAGCAGTTCGGTTGGCCCGCTTCGGTGTCTGGAATGCTCTCGGTTCTCGGTGGTCGCGCAGCCTGAGATCTTCGCTACCCTGGATGCATGGAGGCCAGGGATCTGCGAGTGTCCGATGCCGAACGCGAGCACGTCGGCCAGCTGCTGCAACGCGCGGTGGGACAGGGCATGCTCTCGCTCGGCGAGTTCACCGAGCGCATGGACACCGCCTTGGCGTCGAAAACTCGTGGTGAGCTGAATTCGGTACTGGCCGACCTGCCCGGGATGCAGATCGCCGAGCAGCATCGCCCGTCGGTGAAGCCGGTTGCCGAACCGCCCCCGCGCCGCGTCGTCCAGGAGCATTGGGGCCACGGCGGCGGATCCTCGGACACGCTGCGCGGCACCATGTCCACCATCGCCCGCAAGGGGAAGTGGAACGTGCCACCGAGCTTGCGCCTGTCCACCCGCATGTCCACGGTGACGCTCGATTTCACCCAGGCCGTGATGTCCACCCAGGTGGTCGAAATACACGTCGACGACTACTGCAGCACCGTCACGCTGATCGTGCCGACCGAAGCGACCGTCGACCTCAACGCCGTCGACACCGTTGCGGGCAGCGCTACCAACAAGGTTCGCACCGGCCCACCCTATGGTCCGCTCCACCTCGTCGTCTCGGGCAAGGTTCGCCTGGGCTCGGTGACCGCGAAGCATCCCTTCGGTAGCTCGCTGCGCAGGATGTTCGGCTAGAGCCCGGCCTGCGTCGATTACTCGAGCGAACCGAGTAGCACTACTCACGCTATTCGAGGCCGACCGCCGCAGAATCTTTCGCATGACTTCTTCCCAGAACGCCGGGCTGGATCCGCAACTCGTCGCGCGCCTGTCCAGTCGCTTCGATTCACTGGGCGACCACATGCGTCAGGTCGCCGTGGATCTGCAGACCTTGCAGTCACAACTCGGTGCTGCCCGCCAATTTCCTGTTCCCCAAGCTCCTGTTCCCCTCGCGCAGTCCTATGCAGCGCCTTTCGTGCCGCAGCAGCCCCCTCCGCAGAACTACGGTCAGCCGATCCACCGGACCATGGGTCAGCCCGCCGGCCGGCCGGCCGATCGCACTCAGCCGGCCGCGCCAACGCCGCGTGGGCCGGTAGTTGCGCCGCGTCCGCCCGCTCCGCCCAGGGAGCCCTGGTGGCAGCGGGACGGTGTCATCAGCCGCCTGCTCGCCGTCGCCGGTGCAGGCGTCACCCTCGTCGGTGTCGTGATGCTGTTGGTGCTCGCGGCGCAGGCGGGGTGGTTCGGCCCGCCGCTGCGCGTCGCGGCCGGCGCCGTGTTCTCGCTCGCACTGATCGCCGCAGGCGTTCGGGTGTTCGGACGCTCCGGCGGACGCGTCGGCGGAATCGCCCTCGCCGCCACCGGAATCGCCGGCCTCTACCTCGACGTTCTCGCGACGTCGGTGCTGTACGGCTGGCTCGATCCGGTCATCGGTCTGCTCGTCGCATTCGGAATCGCAGCTGCGGGAACGGCCCTGGCGGTGCAGTGGACATCGCAGCCGATGGCCGTGTTGATCCTGGCCGGTGTCGCCGTGTGTGGCCCGGTGCTGACCGACGGGCTCACCCTGACTTTGATCGCGTTCTTCACGGCCACCTATCTCGCCGGCTTCCCCGCCCAGCTCGGACGGAATTGGCAACTCCTGCAGATCGTTCGCACCCTTCCCCTCGTCGGTACGGTACTGGCGGCCGTCGCCAGTGCCGATGTGAGCGGAACGACCGGCGACTACTGGCTGCTGTCGGCGATCGTGTCGGTGGCCGTCCTCGGCATCGGAACCTCCCTGGAATTGCTGCGCCGCAACACCTCCGATGTGGTGGCGACCGTGATGATCGCTCTCGCGTCACTGCCGGTCCTGCTCTGCGTGGACGTTTTCGATCGAGCCGTCGTCGTCGCCGTTCAACTGGTCCTCGCTGCGGGCGCTCTGGCGATCGTCGTGCTGGTCGGTTGGCTTCCCGGACACGCCCGCGTCACCGTCGCGGTGATCGGCGCGTTGGCCACCCTGCAGGCTGCCGTCGAATCGACGACCGTCGAGATCCGCCCGGTCGTAGTGTTCGCCGTCGCCCTGGCGCTGCTCGCCGTGGCGCACAGCACCCGCTCGACGTTGGCGTACTCGATCGGCAGCGGATTCGGTGTGATCGCCGCGTTGATGTTCGTCTCGATCTGCCCTCCGCGTACCCTGCTGGACTCCAACCATGCCGTCGGAAGCGCGGGGATCATCGTCGGCGGAATCCTGCTTGCAGCAACGGCCTTCGCGTTCGCGTACGTCCTGGCCGCACTGAAATTGCTCGACGACGGAAGGCAGACCCTGGCTGTCGTCTCCGGTGTTCTCGCGCTGTACGGGCTGACGGCGTCCACGGTGTCCCTCGGTATCGGAATCGGCGGGGAAACAACCGGATTCACGGCCGGTCACACCGCGGCGACCATCGAGTGGATGATCGCGGCCTTCGCGCTCCTGGCCTTCGGGCTGCGCAGCGTCACCCACGCCCACGTGGCGCTACTGGCCGGGCTGTCCTTGACCGCAGCGGCGATCGCGAAACTCTTCTTGTTCGATCTCGTCGCCCTGGACGGACTGTTCCGCGTCATCGCCTTCATCGCCGTGGGACTGTTGCTGCTGATCGCCGGTACCCGGTACGCCAAGGTGTTCGCGGATCGCGAGAGTGCAGCTACATCCTGACTCCCGCGATGGGGCGGAGAATCAGACCTCCTCGGGAGCAGTCTCGCCGAGTCCGAGCTTCTTCTGCATTCGTTTCATTGCGGCCGGGGCCCACCAGCTGGCGTCGCCGAGCAGTTTCATCGTGGCAGGTACGAGGAACATGCGGATGACGGTGGCGTCGATGATGAGTGCGGCGATCATGCCGTAGGCGATGTACTTCATCATCACCAGATCGGAGAACGCGAATGCTCCGGTGACGACGATGAGGATCAAGGCTGCGGCGGTGATGATGCGTCCGGTGTGCGAGGTGCC
>NZ_JBMIRQ010000086.1:0-431 GCF_049195265.1 Rhodococcus sp. MALMAid1271
ACCACCCCACCCGCCGAAGACACCGACCGCAACGAACTGTTCGCCTCCACCACATTGAACGGGCGCCTGGCACTCAAAGGTGACTTCGACGCCGTCACCGGCGAAAAACTCCTCACCGCCCTCTCACCCCTGACCGCACCGAGACCCGCCGTCGAGGGCACCCCCGACGAACGCAGCCCCGCCCGACGCCGCGCCGACGCCTTCGGACACATCCTCGACCGCTACCTCGCCGCCAACAACCGGCCCACCGAAGGCGGAGAAAAACCCCACGTCAACCTCCACATCAACCTCCGCGACCTCACCGACCTCCGCGACACCGCTACTGGCGCAGGACCGTCACCGGATCGCGGTGCCTATCGGGACGTGTTCGGTGACGGCACCAGTGTCGGGTGGCTGCCCTGGATGGGACCACTCTCGCGCACCACCTCCCG
>NZ_JBMIRQ010000098.1:0-102943 GCF_049195265.1 Rhodococcus sp. MALMAid1271
ACGCGCAGTCTTGGAAATATGGTGATTGTCGCCGTTGATGACGACCTCACCCTCAGGAGCGGCGAAACTGACACCACCAGCAGCATCCTGAATATCCGCCACCGCAAACGAATCAGCCTTCTCGACCGTGTTCTTCCACAGGTACACCGACGTGTAGGCGGCTTCCATCGGGTCCGAGGTGGGCTTGTCGGCACCGTACTTGGCCTTGTAGTCCGCCACGAACTTGGTGTTCTCGGGGGAATCGACCGTCTGGTAGTAGTTCCACGAGGTCAGCTGACCCGCGATGTTCTGAGCGCCGATGCCGGCGACCTCTTCCTCGGCAATGGACACCGACATCACCGGCATGTCGGCAGCTTTGAGGCCGGCATTGGTGTACTCGCGGAAGAAGGCGACGTTGGAATCGCCGTTGAGGGTGTTGAACACCGCATCGGCATTGGCGGTGCGGACCTTGTTGACGATGGTGGAGAAGTCCGTCGAACCCAGCGGGGTGTAATCCTCACCGAGAATCTCGATACCGTTCGCGGCCGCGTAGGCCTTGATCTCTCGGTTCGCGGTCTGCGGGAACACGTAGTCGCTACCGACCAGGTAGAGGGACTTCACGCCCTGCTCCTTGAGATAATCCAGAGCCGGGACGATCTGCTGGTTGGTGGTGGCACCGGTGTAGAAGATGTTCTTCGAAGCCTCGAGGCCCTCGTACTGGACGGGGTAATAGAGCAGCGCGTCGTTGTCCTCGAACACCGGCAGCATGGCTTTGCGGCTCGACGAGGTCCAACCGCCGAAAACGGCTGCGACACAGTCGCTGCTGATCAGCTTCTCGGCCTTCTCCGCGAACACGGTCGGCTCGGACGCCCCGTCCTCGGCGACGATCTCGATCTGCTTGCCGTTGACTCCGCCTGCCGCATTGATCTCTTCGACGGCCAGTGCGATCGAATCACGCACCGTCACCTCGCTGATCGCCATGGTGCCGGACAGGGAGTTGAGCGAGCCGACCTTGATGGTGTCACCCGAGGTGTCCACACACGAGGTGGTAGAGCCGCCGCCGTCGGCAGAGGTGGTGTCGCCGGCCTTGCTGCCGCAGGCAGTGGCCACCAGGCTCAATGCAGCCAGCGCGGCGGGAACGACCATCAGGCGTCTGGCTGATTTGCTCTTCGAGACAACAGGCATCTACGACCCTTTCGGAGTTTTGTATACGGAGCTGTATTCGCGATTGCGAACAGTAAAGGGCAGTTATTGCGTAGGTATGTTGCCCGGTGACGAGTCTGTTTCCCGCGTTACGCCGACGTAAATGCACGGAAATGACAATCCTGCTTGACATCTAATGACAAGTGGAGTTGACTTTTCCTCATGCCGGGATCCAACAACGTTCGCGAGCATCGCAAACGGGCGCGCATAACCCAGGCCGAACTCGGCACCATCTGCGGGGTCAGCAGACAGAGCATCGTCTCGGTCGAAGGTGGCGACTATGCACCCAGCGTCTATCTGGCGCTGCGATTGGCCCGCGCACTCGACACAACGGTGGAAACACTGTTCGGAGACCAAGGAGAGTCCGCACCATGAGCGCATTCGTCAAAGCTGCCCGGTTCGTCGGAGACCTCGACGACGAGTTCTACGCCGACGAGCTGCAACGCGACATCTGGAACGAGGCCTCGGCCGTCGGATTCCAGGCACTGCTGTGGATCGGATTGATCACCGGTGCGATCCTGCCTTTCGCGGCGGGTGTCACCGGGGCCTGGGTGGCGCTGGGTATCTACTTGGCGATCTTCGCCTGTGCCTATGTCGCGATCGGGTACGCCCGGGCCCGGGGGGTCGACGCCCATGCGGTTCAGGAGTGGCGACGCCCGAGGGCTGCGGTGTTGGCCGTTGTGTATCTGCTGGGTGCGGGCGGGACGTTGGTTCGATTGGTTGCCACGTACCTCGGGGGTAGCACCTCGATGTGGGTTTCGATGGCTGTTGCGGCGGTTGTAGGAGCTGCAGCCGCTGCGGTGGGCGTCAACGCCAAGAAGCGGAAACTGCGCGAGACCGAGCGCGCTGCGGAAGAGGCCGAGGCACTCGGCTTCGAGTCGAACGAATGAACTGCGCGCCGAATGCGGGTAGTGCCATTTACAGCGTGTGAGAATACGTAACGGTCTCGGTTCCATCAGTTGGTTCGCAGATTCGGACCTCGGGAGGTATGTTCTGACCGGTGACATCGAGATCGTGCGGTGTCTGTGCTGTTGGCGGGCAGTTCGGACGCGTGGTTCGTAACGCGACCGACGATGCGCCCGAAGAAGAGAGAGGCTCGGTTCGAGGCCGATGACGACGTGCATCACCAATCCGTCCACCGTCGTGCCACGAAGTACAACTGAGACCACGTCGGGCGTTCACCTCAGGGTGGAGCAAGCTAACAGGGAAGTCGAGGCCGTGCGCAGAGACAAGAGTTACCTCAGACTCGTCGGGTCGAGCACGCCGGAACCTACCATCGAGGTTGTCGGCGGACCCAAGACCATCACCGTTCACGTCGACAACGTTCTGCCAGGTCAGACATGCGAGATTCTGCACAACGGCATGCTGTCGCTGAGCCACCGCATCGTCGTCGGCGACAACACCTCGAGCATCGATATCATCACCTTCGCCCTCAAGCCCGGTGAGTACCACGTGTCGTTGCGGCTCGACGGCCGAGTCGAGTGTGTCACCGAGGCACAGACCGTCACCGTCGGAGAGCAGCTCGAAGTTCGGCGTAGCTCCTAGAGCCCAGCAAGCACCGTCAGCCGAGCTTCAGAGCCGACGGTTGATGCTGGGTGATGCAGTGGATGCCACCGCCCCGCTCGAAGAGCGGCCTCGCGTCCACCGTGACCACTTTTCGGCCCGGGTAGGCGTCGCGCAAAATGGCTGTCGCCTCCTCGTCCATCGGGTCGCCATAGCTGCAGGCGATCACGCCGCCGTTGACGACGAGATGATTGATGTAGCTGTAATCGACGAATCCGTCGTCATCGCGCAGGGTCTGTGGAGCCGGCACCTCGACGATGTTCCAGTCGCCACCCGAGCCGTTGTGGCTGGCGCGGAAAGTGTCGATGATCAGCGCGCTGACCTCGTGATCGGGGTGAGACGCATCACGTTGTCGGTGCACCAGAACAGTTCCGGGTGACGGTATTGCCGCCACGATGTCCACGTGGCCGCGCGTGCCGAACCGCATCGAATCTCGAGTCAGCCCCCGCGGAAGCCAGATGACGTGCTGTGCACCGATGGTCCGCGTCAGCTCTGCCTCGATGTCGGCCTTCGACAGGGTCGGGTTGCGGCCGGGATCGAGTTGCACGGTCTCGGTGACCAGCACGGTGCCCGCGCCGTCGACCGCGATGCCGCCGCCCTCGTTGACGATGGGGGACGTAATCCGCTGTACTGCAGCCTGATCGGCGACGAATTCACCGATCTTGCAGTCCCTGTCCCATTGCGCCCAGTCCTGCGCGCCCCAACCGTTGAAGATCCAGTCGACGGCAGCGATCGAGCCGTCCTCTGCGTGAACGAAGGTGGGGCCGATATCGCGCATCCAGGCGTCGTTCAGCGGTGCCTCCACGACGTCGATGTCGCGCGAGAGGTACGTCGCTGCGATGCCGCGCTCGGCTGGATCGACGACGACGGTCACCGGCTCGAACTCGGCGACTGCATGCGCGACGGCTGCCCAGGTGGAGCGGGCCTCGTGCTTGGCCTGTTCGCTCACGCCGAGTGAATACCCCTCACAGGGAAATGCCATCCACACCTTGTCCTGCGGAGCCGTCTCTGACGGCATCGTCAATGCCGTTGCTGCCGTGCTCATTTGATCACCGGCGTCGCCGCATGTCCGTCACCGTACGGAGCGTCTGTGCGCACCGGCTCGGTCAGGCGGGCATAGGTGTCCGGTCTGCGGGTGAGCAGAAACGGGAACAGCTCCAACCACTCCCGCCGCTGATCGAGGTCGAGATCGGCGACGAGGACGGCTGGTTCGTCTCGGGGTGCCTGAACCAGGATGCGGCCGTAGGGATCGGAGATGAACGATGAGCCGTAGAAGGTGATCTCACCTTCGTTGCCGCAGCGGTTGGGTACCACCATGAACAGGCCATTCGAGATGCCATGGCCGACGATGACGTGCTGCCAGAGCGGTTGGGTGTCGAATGCCGGGAACGAGGGTTCGGAGCCGATGGCCGTCGGGTAGGCGAGAATCTCTGCACCGCCGAGTGCATAGCTGCGCGCGACCTCCGGGAACCACTCGTCCCAGCACGTGGGCAGCCCCACCCGGGCACCGCCGAGGTGCTCCGGTGCGTAGACGGGATATGGGTCGTCGGCGGGGCCGGCGCGGAAGTAGGTGTCCTCGTAGTAACCCGCCGAAATGGGGATGTGCAGTTTGCGGGTTCTGGCCAGCAGTTCGCCGGACGGGGAGACCATGATGGCGCTGTTGTAGCCCAATCCGTCTGCCGCCTCGGACTTCTCGTAGAGGGAGGCATGAACGACGATGCCGTTCGCGGTCGCTGCCTCCGCGGCGAGGGCGAATGTGGGCCCGGTCAGCAAGTCCTCCGCTTCGCTGCCCGGGTTCTCCCCGGCGCGGGTGTCGGCGGGGTAGCGCAGTAGGGCGATCTCGGGCAGGAAGACGACCTGCGCCCCCTGTTCGGCCGCAATGGAGATGGCCCCCTGCAGCTCGGCTTTCAGTGCGGCGGCATCGGGATTCCAACGATGTTGCACCAGTGCGACACGCAGGGGAGTGCGGGCGCTCGGATCGACCCGCAGTGGCGCAGTGGGGGCGGTGAGGCTGGTGATCGTCAGCATGGGACCTCCGTTAAAACGAATGTGATTCGTTAAGTATTGTCGATGACGATCGGAACCGCAAGAGGATGAGGAGTGCGCACCGTGGGGAGACCGTCCGCGCCACTGTTGGACACCGGGAGGATCACCACAGCCGCCCTCGCGCTGGTGGGTGATTCCGGCGGCTTCACCATCCCGCTTCTGGCCAAGAAACTCGGTGTCAGTCCGTCGTCCCTGTACAACCACGTGTCCGGTCGCGACGAGATAGTCGAATTGTTGCGCGAGCGCGCCATGTCCGAGGTCGAGCTCCCTCCACACGGGCTCGACTGGCGCGAAACCGTCGCGCAGATCGCCCGTGCCTACCGCGACAGCTATGCCCGCTACCCACGTCTGATTCCACTGCTCACCGAGCACGCGGTGAACAGTGCACATGCGTTCGGGATGTACAACGCGCTCGCAGATGCGCTGTCGGAGGCCGATTTCGGCCCCACGGACGTGCTCAACATCATCACCGTTCTCGACAGCTTCGTGCTTGGCTCGGCGCTGGACCTGGCGGCACCCGAGGCCCCATGGCGTCCCAGCGTGGAGGTCGGCACCGCCCTCCGCGCCGCCCTGGACACCGCATCCTCTAAGGCTTCTCGATCCGACGAGGCCTTCGAGTACGGACTGCGCGCACTACTGGCCGGATTCGATCCTCTGCTCGATCGCTGACCTGTCAGCAGAAGAATCTGCAGCACAGACGAATTCGACGTGGTAGGGCCACCGGTCTCGATTCGGCCTTGACCTTGACGCAACGTCAATCGCGATCATCGAACCATGAATCGCATCCGTGTTGCTGTCCCTCTGTACATCGGTGGCGCGTCGTTCTCGCTGTTCGGCAACTCGGCCATCACCATCGTCCTGCCATGGTTGGTGCTGGCCACGACCGGAAGCCTGGCGTCGGCAGGTCTGATCGCTGCGGCAGCAGGCATCGCAGCGGTGCCGGCAACCTTCGCCGGTGGTCGACTGATCGACCGATTCGGGGCACGCACCGTGGCCGTCGTCTCCGATCTCGGTAGCGCGACTGCGGTATTCGGCCTGATCGTGGTGAGTGCGACCGTGGGGTTGTCGGTGCCATGGTTCGTGGTATTGGGAGTGGCAGGCGCCGTCTTCGACGTGCCGGGGATGACGGCTCGTCAGGCGATGCTCGCCGACGTCGCGTCGATCTCGGGGACGTCGGTCACGGCTGTGGCCGGTCTCTTTCAGACCGGTTTCTCGCTGGCGTTCCTGGCCGGACCGGCTCTGGCGGGTCTGCTGTTGAGCATGTTCGATCCGATCGAGGTCGTTGCCGTTACCGCCGCCTCGTCGGCGGCCGCTGCGGTGCTGACGGCGTTGGTTCCGGTCGTGGGGCAGGCGTTCGCGTCCGGTGCCGCGGGGTCGGGGAGTGCGCTGGATCTGATCCGTCGCACGCCCGCGCTGCGCGCGATGTTGCTGTTCGCGTTCCTCGCGAGCCTGGTCACCCCGCCGATGATCAGCCTGCTGCTGCCCGGCCACTTCAACGAGATCGGCGAACCCGGACAGCTCGGGCTTGCCATGTCGGCGTTTGCACTCGGTGCCCTGGCGGGGTCGGCACTGTTTGCTGTGGTGGCCGCCCGATCGCGACGAGCCACCTTCGTGACGGGAATGGCAGCGATGACGATCGGGATCTGGCTGTTCGCACAGCTCCACGGGTTCTGGATCGTCGCGGCCGGGATGCTGGTGATGGGTCTCGGATCCGGGCTGTTCGGTCCGATCTGGAATGTCTACGTGGCCGAACAGGTCCCGGCGGATGTTCGGGGGCGCGTCCTCGGCTGGCTGAACATGAGCGGGCTCGTGGCCGGTCCAATGGGGTTGGGACTGATGTCGGTGGTGCTCCTCGGCGGCGATCTCGGTCTCGGGGCCGTCGTGATGGGAGTCGGATGGACCGCTGTCGCTGCCTACGCAGTGCTGAGTCCGGGTGCGCGTGAACTGACCGAATCGGTGCCGCACACTGCCGGAGTGGACGGTTGATCGGCAAGAATGGTCGCCATGCTGCGTATCGGTGAGCTGGCTTCCTATGTGGGAGTGACGACCCGAACCGTGCGGTTCTACCACCAGCAGGGGCTGTTGGACGAGCCACGGCGCGACACGTCGGGCTACCGTCTCTACGACGGGGAGGCCGTGTTGCGGCTGTCACGTGTAGTTGCTCTTGCCTCGGCCGGTGTGCCACTGGCGCGCGTCCACGAGCTGCTCGACGCCTCGCAGGAAACACTCGACCGTGCCTTGGTCGAGATCCATGCCGACCTGAACAGCAGGATCGAACGTCTGGAGAAGGATCGCGACAGACTCGGACTGTTGCGTGCAGGCGACGCGTTGGTCCTGCCCGAGGTGATCGTCGGCCTGATCGAGCATTTGCGCGAAGCGGGTATCGACTCCGGACTGGTCGATCACTATCGCGACGCCTGGGTACTGACGTATGCCGTCTACCGGTCGCGGCTCGATCCCTGGCTGGAAACGGTAGGCGGCGGCATGCTCGGAGACCCGGGCTATCTGGCACTGATGGTGCGCTCTTTTCGAGCAGCCGAGCTCGAACCGGACGACCCACAGCTCCAGGAGATCGCCGACGACACGGTCGAATGGATGATCGACACCTGGGCCGGTGACGCCCGCGAGTGGTCCTTCGAGCGCGGTCTCGACGACCCTGCGGCCAACGAACTGCTCGCGGAGCAGTGGGCCGACCGGCCTGCCTGGGTGCGCGTCACCGAGCTGATCATGCAAGGCCTGCAGGAGCGCGGTATCGAGCATGCCCCACCCTGACGAAGGCCAGAGGATCGTCAGTCTTCGACGATCAGCGGCGGAGTATCGCGGCGAAGGATGTCGCCCTTGAAGAACTCGGGCTTGCGCAGCGCCACCACCAACATGATCACGAGACCGAGAGCGATGATGCCGACTCCGATGAGAAACACCATTCCGATGCCGAAAAGTGATGAGCCACTACCGAACTCGGGATCCCAGGCGTCGATCGAAGTTTGGATGAACACCACGGCCATGCCGACACCGCCGAGCAGCGGCGCGAGGAACTTGAAAAAGAAGTTGCGGGTGCTGGTGAACAAATCCTCGCGGAAGTACCAGACGCAGGCGAAGGCGGTGATGCCGTAGTAGAAGCAGATCATCAGGCCCAGCGCGGCGATGGTGTCGGTGAGTACGTTGTCGCTCACCACCCGCATCACGGCGTAGAAGGCTGCCGAGGACCCGCCTGCCACCAGCGTCGCGAAGCCTGGGGTGCTGAATCGCGGTGTGATGGAGGCGAACCGCGTCGGAAGCGCTTGGTAGTGGCCCATGGCCAACAAGGTGCGCGCCGGTGAGATGAACGTGGCCTGCAGTGAACTGGCCGAACTGCTCAGCACAGCGAGGGAGAGCAGAATCGCGAACGGTCCCATCACCGGACCGGCCAGTGCGGCGAACACATTGTCGGTGGTGTCGGGATTCTGCAGCCCGTTGCCGGTATCGCCGGTGCCGGCGAACAGCAGCGTGGCCACGGCAGTGAGCAAGTACAGAACGATGATGCAGAACACCGTGACCAGAGCGGCCCTGCCGGGAATCTTGGCGCTGCCCGCAGTCTCCTCGTTGACCGTCAGGCACACGTCCCAGCCCCAGTACATGAAGATCGACAGCGACAGGCCTGCAGTGAAGGCGGAGAACGTGGGAATGCCGAAGGGATCGAACCAATCCAGGCTGAAGGAGATGCCCTCGGCACCCTCACCGGCACCGACCTTGACGAATGCAGCAACGATGAACCATGCCATCACCAGCAATTGGAACGTGAGCATCGTGTACTGGACGCGCTTGGTCTCCTGCATTCCCCGGTAACACAGCCACGCGGAGAGCGCCATGAACACCAGGCAGGTCACGATGTTGAGAGGCTTGTCGGCGGTCAGATCAGCCAGCGAGTCGTTGCCGGTGACCTGTGCGAGAAAGAGATAGAAGAAGTCGACGGCCACTCCCGCCAGGTTGGAGAGCACGATGATGGTGGCCGCGATCAGGCCCCATCCGCCCATCCAGCCGACATACGGACCGAATGCTTTCGACGCCCACGTGAACGACGTGCCGCTGTCGGGTTCGGCGGCATTGAGCTCTCGATAGCCCAACGCCACCAACAACATCGGAATGAAGCCGACGATGAAGATCGCGGGCAGATGCACACCGACCTCGGTGACCGTCGGCCCCAACGAGGCCGTCAGCGCATAGGCGGGCGCGATGGTCGAGATGCCGAGCACCACGCTCGCGAGAAGCCCGAGTTGGCCGGCCGACAGGCCCTTGGACTCGACATCCACTGCCGCACGCTCGTTCATTTACCGGCCTCTCTCGGAACAACGATCATCGGAACGGGTACGACCCGAAGCATCTTTGCGGCAACCGATCCCAGAAACAGGCGGTGAGGTTGCGCGAGTCGGGACGAACCCACCATCAACACATCACCGGAGTGCCAGTCCAGTGAGGACGCGGCCTTCTCGATGCCCGAGCCCTCGGCCACCTGCAACTGCACGTCCGATCCCGCGGGCAGTTCCGCCTTGACGGTGCGCAGCACGTCCTCGGCCTTGGCGAGACCGTTCGACCCCGGGGCCTGTATGGATTCCGCTTCGGCGGAGACGAGGGAGAGCAAGCGCAGCGGCAACTCGGCCGACGTGGAGAGGTCGGTGGCTGCCTCGACGAGTTCGGCAGCTCCCGGACGGCTTCCGATGGCGCAGGTGAGTTCGCGAATGCGCTGCGGGGGAGAGTGCCGATACCCGCGCGGTGCCAGGGCGACGGGTACGTGTGCCACGTGCAACAGATCGCTGGTGACGGTCCCGATCGAGTGGCGTCCGAGCAGACCGTCTCCGGCAGCGCCGACGACGATCATGTAGGCATCGCAGTGCTCTGCACAGTCGATCAGACCTCGAGCGAACGACTCGTCGAACAGCAGATGAGTGCGCGCCTCGACATCCTCCGGCACCAGCGTCAGTGCCTCGGTCAGCCAGTCGGCGGCCTGATCGACCAGAATATCGTCGTATCCGGCCTCGACGGGTGCTTTGGACGGCACCGGACGCTCCCGAGGCAGAACAAGGCAGATGTCCAGCGAGGCCTGCAACGAGCGGGCGAGGGTTGCGCCCAGGGCGATTCCGTCCGCGCCACTCGGTGTTGCCTGGTATCCGACGATCAGACGCATGGGCGGACCTTCCCTGAAGTTGGTCGAATCAATGACAGGTACTGCCGGGCTCTGTGTGGCACGAACTCGACTCCGACGCCGCAACGTCGAGGGCGGGGTTACGGTCGAAGAATCCGAACGGCTCGAGCCGGAACGAGACCGTGTCCGCGGGCATCACCGGCCAGTCCTCCGGCCGAGTGATGTGGTGGATACCGAACGTGTACCAGACGACGACATCGGTGTTCTCGATGCTGCGATCCGCCTCGGTCCACTCGGGAAGCCCATGGTCGATACCGCTCTGGTTGACGAACTCGCCACTGGGCCAACGCTCGTCGGGCGAGTTGGGGGTGACCCACACGGTGTGACCGATCACCTGGGCCCGTTGGAAGATCGGCGAAGCAGGATCGAACATCGACGGGATCGCCGCTCCCGGCACCAACTTGTATGCAGGACGGGTGCCGAGACCGTTGGTGACGTTGTCGTTGACGACTTTCCACGCTCTCTGGGTGTTCCAGTCGTAATCCTGCTTGCCCTCCGACTCGGTGGTGAGCGGGGTGTTGACCTGAGTCAGCGCAAGACCGTAAGGATTGTTCGGGCCCATCGGAACACGTTGCGTCTCACTGGCGTACACCGTGTTCTCGGTGCCGTCGATGTCGAGATCGAGCCGGGCGACGAGGAAGTGCTGGTGATAGGGCGCGTAGGTGCGATTGTCGACGAGTGTGCCCGACGGGTGCGTGCCGCCCTCGGCGAGGTGGGTGACCACCATGATCCCGGTCGCGCGGACCTCGCACTCGATGTTGCCGTCCTGGTAGAACCGCCAGTAGACGAGATACTCGTAGTTCGCCACGGTGGCATGGAAGCTGACCGTGAGGCGACGCATGCGCCGTACCTCGGCTCCGGCGTCGTGATCGACGTGCTTCCACAGCACGGCGTTGTCTTCCTCGTGGATGCAGATCGCGTTCGTGATGGTGTACGGCTCGCCCTTGCTGTTGTGCAACACAGCGTCCAGGTAGCGGATCTCACCGAGACAATCGCAACCGAGTTCGAGTGAGGTGGTCATGAATCCCAGGCCCCACTCGCCTATATCGAACGCAGTACGTCGGTAGTGATCCTCGGTGTGATCACGGTACGGAACGACCATCTCCGCGAACGACATTCGGTTCGCGATCGACCGCACGTTCCCGTTGTCGTCGTACGTCACCGCGTGCAGCGTCATGCCCTCGCGGTAGTTGAACCCGACCCGCAGTGACCAGTTCTGCCACGTCAACTTGTTGCCGTCGAGCTGGAACGACGGACCGGACGGTTGAGTGATCTCGAGCGGCTTCAGCGGCGGACGGCTGCTGGCGGAACGGATACGCTCTGGAATGTGACGGGGGACGTACTCGCCCATGATCTCCGGACGCTCGACCCGGTACGTGTCCTCGATCTCGAGCAGTTCCATCGTATTGACGTCGATGACGCAGTGGAATCCGCCGACCGGCCCGGCGTACGGATTGGCACCCTCGGCAGCCTTGACCCACGTGTCCGACCAGCCGAGGCGTCGACCCTTGTACTTCTCCGGCGTCACCGCATCGCCGTAGGTCCAGGTGTCCATGAACACCAGATCCAGATCGGTGATACCGCGATCGGCAAGGGCAGCAATCACATCGGGATAGGCACGCAGGGCGGCGTCGGCCTCTTCCCACTCGTCGACCGTGAAATTCGGCTGCACACCCGGTACGTGCGTCCACGATTCGGTGGTGCGATCGTCCAAGGAGACAACGGCCTTGAAGGTGGTGTTCTCGGCACGGTTGAGCACCACCGACACGGCCCGACGCGCAGGCACGGTACCGGCTGCATCGAACGCGACGATCTCGGCCTTGGTCGGTTCGATCATCTCGATGGAGGCGTAGCGCCAGCCGTCGCCGACGCCGTGATCGCGGCCGAGGACCTCGGCCACGGTGGCGAATTCCGCCTCGGAGAGGGGATCGAGAGGATGGAATGTCATCCGATGGACTCCGTCGAGCTCATGACGTGCTTGATGCGGGTGTAGTCCTCGACGCCGTAGGCCGAGAGGTCCTTGCCGTAGCCCGAGTACTTGAAGCCGCCATGCGGCATCTCGGCCACCAGTGGGATGTGGCAGTTGACCCAGACGGCACCGAAGTCGAGAGCAGCCGAGATGCGCAGTGTTCGAGCATGATCGGAGGTCCAGACGCTCGACGCGAGACCGAAGTCGACATCGTTGGCGAGCGCGATCGCCTCCGCTTCGTCGGTGAACTTCTGCACGGTGAGTACCGGGCCGAACGTCTCTTCCTGCACGATCGGATCGGACTGCCGGACACCGGTGACGACGGTCGGCTCGTAGAAGAAGCCCTTGTCGCCGATGCGCTTGCCGCCGGTGACGATGGTGGCGTGCGCGCCGATGCCGTCGACCTTGGCGCTGACCTGTCCGAAGTGGTTGACGTTGTTCAGCGGCCCGAGGAAGGTATCGGGATCGTCTGGTAGGCCGACTTTCAACGTCTTCGCCTTGGCGACCAGGGCATCGACGAGAGTGTCGTGCACCGATTCGTGTACCAGAACGCGGGTGACGGCCGTGCAGTCCTGGCCTGCGTTGAAGAACGCGGCCTCGGCGATACCGTCGGCGGCCTTACTGATGTCTACGTCGCCGAAGACGATTGCCGGCGCTTTCCCACCGAGTTCGAGGTGTGCCCGCTTGAGTTGCTTGGCGGCGGCCACGGCGACAGCGATGCCTGCGCGAACGGATCCGGTGATCGACACCAGACCGGGAGTCTTGTGCTCCACGATGGCCGCGCCGGTACCGCCGTTGCCGAGAACGATATTGAGCACGCCGTCCGGAACGATGCCCTTCGACAGCTTCGCCAGCACCAGCGTGCTCTCGGGAGTGGTGTCACTGGGCTTGAGCACGATGGTGTTTCCGGCGGCCAACGCAGGACCGATCTTCCAGATCGCCATCATGAACGGGTAGTTCCACGGCGTCACCTGCCCGACGACACCGATCGGTTCGCGTCGAACGTACGAGGTGAAGCCATCCATGTACTCGCCTGCCGACTTGCCCTCGAGCATGCGAGCAGCGCCGGCGAAGAATCGAATCTGATCTGCACCGACGGTCACTTCCTCGGCGGCGATGGTGGCTTTGGGCTGACCGGTATTGCGACTCTGTGCCTCGACGATCTCGTCGCTGTGCGCTTCGATCGCGTCCGCGAGCTTGAGCAGTACCTTCTGTCGTTCGCCCGGCGTCGTCTTGCCCCAGGTCTCGAAAGCCTTGGCGGCGGCAGACATTGCAGTGTTGATGTCGGCCGCGTCGGAGATGGGAGAGTGGGCGACGATCGACTCGGTCACCGGATCGACCACATCGAGCATCTCGGTGCCCGAGGGCGTCACGAACGCCCCGTCGATGTAGTTCTGCAGGACAGGCACCGTCATCACTCAACCCCTAGCGTCGTCACTGTTGCGGTTCTGCAAAGCCTGCACCTCCGGACGAGACTTCGCCACCCGACAAGATGTCCAATGTCTTGGTTCGGATCAGGACGAAATGTCGGTCTCTCCGGCCAAGGCTCTGACGCCCGCGACGAACGTGTCGAGACCGAGCTTCTCGAATGCCGCTCGAGTCGAGGCATCGCCCAGATGTGGGGCGGCAGCGAGGATGTTCGGGAACTCCTCGGGATCGAGGGATTCCATCGTGGACGCCACCTCGTGCTCGACGTGCGCCCGGCGCTCCGGCTCGACATCGACACCGGTGAACAGTGGCTCCGTGATCAGCGAAATGGCGACCCGAACGCCCTGGCGGGCGAGCTGGGTGGCGTCGGGAAGGGAGAACCCGGCCTGACGCAGAAGTTTCAGGGTCAGCTCCATCGCAGCTCTGCTGTTGGCGGAGAACAGCATTCGTGGCACCACGATGGTCGCGGCTCCTGGGTGTTTCCGCAGGGCGCGCATGAAGTCCTCGAGTACGGTGCGTAGTTGCTCCCACCATTCCGCGGTGGGATCGACGGTGACCTCGAGTTGTTCGCAGACGCGATCGCCCATGGCGTCGAGAAGCTCGTCCTTGTTCTTCACATGCCAGTAGATCGCCATCGGGGAGACGCCCAGTTCGCCGGCGATCTTGCGGATGGTGAGCGAATCCAGGCCGTGGTGATATGCGACGTCGAGGGCGGCGTCGACGACGGCGGTCCTGGTCAGGCGAGGCATCGACCGAACTATACACGCGTACGAGTCGGTGCTAGCGTTGGTTGTACTTAGTACGAGAAGGGGTGGATAGATGGACGACGTCATCCTCGTCGGCGGCGGAATCATGAGTGCGACGCTCGGTACGCTGCTGCACCGGCTGGAACCGACCTGGTCGATTCGGGTGCTCGAGCGACTACCGCGCGTGGCCGCAGAAGCATCCGATGGCTGGAACAATGCGGGAACGGGCCACGCTGGTTTGTGCGAAACCAATTACACGACAATGCGATCCGACGGTTCGGTGGACATTGCCCGAGCCGTGGGGGTCGCCCAGCAGTTCGCGACGACCCGCCGCTTCTGGTCCACCTTGCCCACCTCCGATTTCCTGCGCCCGGTGCCGCACATGACGTTCGTCCGAGGTGCCGACAACGTCGCGTTTCTGCGAGCGCGGCACCGGGCACTGAGTGCTCACCCTCTGTTCGAGGCGATGGAGTACACCGAAGACCCTGCGGTGTTGCAACGATGGGCACCGCTGGTCGGCGAGGGTCGCACCGGCAGCTGGGCGGCCACGCGGGATGCGACGGGCACCGATGTCGACTTCGGAGCGGCGACTCGACACATGTTCGACGCCATGGCGCGCACCGGTGCGAGCGTGGAGACGGGCCGGGAAGTGCGTGGGCTCTCGCAGGCTCGGGACGGATCCTGGCGACTTGAGGTGCGAGGCGGCCGGCCGGTGGAGCACGCTCGATTCGTCTTCCTCGGAGCCGGCGGCTGGGCGTTGAAGTTGTTGCGGCAAGCGGGGATTCCGGAGGCGCGTGGCTACGGGCTGCTGCCGATCAGTGGACAGTTCCTGCGGTGTGACCGACATGAGGTTGTCGATCGACACGATGCCAAGGTCTACGGGACACCTCCTGTCGGTGCACCGCCGATGTCGGTGCCGCACCTGGACACCCGCATCGTCGGCGGGCAACGCTCCATATTGTTCGGGCCGTACGCAGGCACGAATCCCAGGTTCATGAAACACGGATCGCTGCTGGACCTGCCGCGATCGATCAGGCGAGACAACATCGGTTCGTTGCTGACGATGGCCCGAAACAACACACCGCTGATCGCACTGCTGCTCTCCGAACTGACAGCCACGCGTGCTACGAAGACAGCCGCGCTGCGTCAGTTCGTCCCGCACGCTGCGTCTGCGGATTGGGCCATCGTCGGTGCCGGTCAGCGTGCGCAGATCGTCAAAGCCGGCGAACTGCGGTTCGGCACCGAAGTGGTTGCCTCGCAGGACGGTACCATCGCGTCGGTGCTCGGAGCATCACCCGGCGCGTCCACGGCCGTTCCGATCATGATCGAGGTACTCCGCCGATGCTTCCCCGGGCGCGAATTGGACCAGCGGGTGCGCGAGATGCTGTCCGCCTAGTCCGATGCGTCGAGCGCGGGCGGCTCATCAAGGATCAGAAGCGCCAGTGCCCCGAACAGGGCCATCGAGTGGTCCTAGCGGCTCGCATCGAACTCTGTCGTCAACGAGGCCGCGGCCTCGAACACGCTGTTCAGATCGGAACGATCTGCGGAGGGCTCGAGCACCACAGTTGTTGCCCCGGCGTCGATCCAACGTTGCACAGCGTGCGTGGAGGCGTCGGAATCGGAATCGACCGACACGTAGACGATCACCTCGTGCCGAGGCCCGCCGTCGATGTGCTCGATGGCGGTGCGCGCCTGTTCCGGGGTCGTCTCGCTGGTGAGGATCGTTCCCGTGCTGCTGCGACCGCTCAGGGCCAGTGTCTTCGGGCCCGTCGCACCGACGAGCAGCGGCGGTGGTTGCGGCGGTGGCCAATTCAACTTCACCTCGTCGAGCGAGACGTATCGTCCCTGCACCGTGACCATGTCACCCGCCAGCAGGCTCGTCAGCGCCGCCATTTGCTCGCGCAGCAGGGTCAGGGGAGACTGCACTCGGCCACCGATCTGACCCATCCAGGATTGAACGCCGTGGCCGAGCCCGACGCGTAGCCGTCCCGGATGTACTCGGGCGATGGTCGCGATCTCCATCGCCGTCGACGCCACGTTGCGCATCGCGGTGGGGAGCACTCCGATTCCGACGTTCACCCGATCGGTGTGCGCGAGAACAAGTGCCGCAGTGGACAGCCCGCCGGAGAAGAAGCAGTCTTCCCACAGCCACACCTCGTCGACGCCTGCGGCGTCAGCTGTGCGCGCCGCCTCGATCAGTGCTTCGGGAGCAATCTCGGGTCGAAGTACAACGCCTATTCGCGTCATCGGAGTTCCTCTCGAGGCCGATTTCTCATCCGATCAGTGAACGTACCTGGACTCGAGCGGTGAGCGCATCACCTGCGGGGCTCGGGACGAACTACGTGGGACAGACGCTCACACTGTGTTGTGTGGGCGGAGTTCGAGATGTTCGGGCGCGAGTGCGTCGATGACGGCCCGGTCGTGGCTGACCACAGCGAGCCCGGCACCGTCTGCGGCGAGTGCAGAAAGCAGTCGCATCACGGCGCGGGTGGCGATCGGATCGAGCATGGACGTCGGCTCGTCGCACAGGATGTAGATCGGCCGTTGCACCAGGATGCGCGCAAGGCAGGCGCGTTGGAGTTGCCCGTCGCTCACCTGGGCCGGGAATCGCCGTAGGAGAGCGGTATCGAGGCCGACGCGCTCGCAGACGGTGTCGAGGTCGATGGTCTCCCGGCGAATCGCTGCAGGCTCGGACACGATCGAACCGAGGGTCCACCGCGGATTGCACACCAGTCTCGGATGCTGCGCGAGCAGAGCGATGGATCCGCGCGGGGGCCGGGCCTGCCCATCCCAGGTAACGGTGCCTGCATGCGGCTGTATCGAACCGGCCAGCACCCCGAGCAGCGTGGTTTTGCCGACGCCGGACGGGCCGGTGATGCCGGTTGTAGCGCCGCGGGCAACGGTCACCGAGACGTGTTGTAGGACAACGCTATCGCCGAACTCCACGGCGACATTGCGAGCTTCGATCATACTGTCGCCCCATCGAAGAGAGCACCGATGTAGTCGTCCTCGTGCGCGAGTACCTCCGCCGGTGTGGCCTGGAGTACCGTCGCCCCCGCCTTCATCACCGCGATGGATCCACAGGTGCCCGAGCGCATCATCGAGGTCAGATCATGAGTGACGACGAGAACGGCTCGACCTTCGGCCGCCACATCGTTCAGTAGTGCCCAGACCTGTTCTGCCAGAGCAGAATCGAGTGCCGACGTGGGCTCGTCCGCAATCACCAGATCCGGTGATCCGGCGAGCGCCGCGGCAATCGCGGCGCGCTGCGCCATTCCACCGGACAGTTCGTGTGGGAACAGTTGCGCGGCCGATGACGGGAGTGCGACGCGGTCGAGCAACTCCGTCACACTCTGTGCGCTTCCGAGGGTTCGTGCGATCTCGGCGAGTTGGGATCCGAGGGTGCGCACGGGTGTGAACGAGGTAGCGGGCGACTGGGGGATCAGCCCGATACCGTGCCCGCGGAGGCGTCGCCAGTCGGCCTCGGTCTGCACTGCATGTCCGGCTATTTCAAGGGTTCCGGTCGTGTGTGACCCTGGGGGGAGCAACCCGCACAGTGCGAGTGCGACGAGGGACTTTCCGCATCCCGATTCGCCGACGAGGGCGGTGACCCGGCCGGAGGCGACGTCGAGATCGACGGAGTTCAGCGTGCTCACCACCGTGCCTCCCCGGCTACGGGAGTCGATGTCCACGCTGTATCCGCAGAGCCTGGCTGCGCTCACCACACCGAACCTCCGGGGGGCGTGAGTCGGCGTCGCAGCATCGACAGTCCAAGGGTGAACGCGAGTGCCGTCACCACCAGCGCCGTGGCCGGAACGGCGAGCGTCCACCAAGCGCCGAGCATCACGTCACCTCGGGCCTGCCCGAGCAGTGTGCCCAGGCTCGCCCGATCGGGTGAGAGGCCGACACCGAGGAACGACAATGTGGATTCGTGCCAGATGGCGTGCGGAATCAGCATCGCCAGCGCCACCAGGATCTGCCCGCCCACCGACGGTGCGAGATGTCGGTGGGCAACGAACCATCGGGACGCGCCGGCCAGGCGAGAAGTACGAACCCACCCGGAATTGGCTGTTGCCAAGACCTCGGCCCGCACGATCCGGGCGACAGAGGGCCAGTGCGTCAACGAGATCGACGCCACCACGGCCAGCGGCTCGCCTCGCCACAGCGCCGCGATGACGATGCCCAGTACCAGGTGGGGGAGGGCGTTGACCGTATCGACCGTGCGCATGACGACGGCGTCGAACCATCCACCAGCAGCGGCCGACGCGACCCCGATGACTACTCCGAGTGCGCACGCGATCACCGCGCAGAGAGCCGCGATCTGCAGCGAGATCCGTAGCCCCTCCGCTGTTCTGACGAGCATGTCGTAGCCGGAGTGATCGGTGCCGAGCAGGTTCGAGGTACTCGGCGGCAGCAGCGCTGCCGAAAAATCAGCGGTTTGCCGACCGGCGATCATCGGGATCAGCAGTGCGATGAGTGCGATCGCGAGGACGAGGAACCACGGCGCGTCGGGTATGTATCGACGCCGAGCATCGAGTTCGTGGTCGCGGGCGGTCATGCGGCGATCCGTACTCGTGGATCGATCGCGGCGGTCGCGGCATCGGACAGTGCCGAGCCGAGCAGAACTGCCAATGCCGCGGCGGTCGTCGTCGCCGCCATCAGCGAGAAGTCCAGTGCTGCAGCCGATTGCACCAGCGCGTTCGCCATCCCGGGCCAGCCGAACACGGTCTCGACGATGGCCGCACCCGCGATGAGTTCGGGTAACCGCGTGCCCAGCAGTGCCAACGTCGGAGCCACCGACGTCGGCAGCACGTGCCCACGCAACAGCGCCCATCCGTAGATCCCGCGGGACCGCGCCGCGCGCACCGCATCGGACTCGGTCGAGTCGACCACCGCAGCCCGCATGGCTAGCAGTAGCCAGGGGATCTGCGAGACGGTGAGCGCGATGAGCGGAAGCACGGCGTGCGCGGCGATCCCGGCGGCCGAGTACGTGGTGCCCGGTGCCCGTGCCCCCGAGGTGGGAAACCACCGGAGGGTCACTGCGAACACCGAGACCAGGACGAGCGACACCACGAACGGGGGCACGGCCGCGAAGGTCGCGGACAGAACCGAGCATGCCCGGTCGAGCAGTCCGCCGCGGCGCATCCCGGCCGACGAACCCAGTACGACGGCGGTCGCAGTGGCCAGAATCAGTGCGAGACCCGACAGTCCGAGAGTGAAGGGCAGACGTTCGGCAAGAACCGTCGAGACCGGGAGGGATTGGGTGGACGACCACCCGAGGTCGCCGTGCAGCAGATCGGTCAGCCAGGTCCACCATGCGGTGTACCAGGGTTGCTCCGTTCCGTACGCGTCTCGAAGTTGCTGCCGCTGCGACAGAGTCGCACTCTGGTAGCTGTCACCGAGGTACGCCGCGAGCGGGTCGAGAGGCGACGCCGACGCCAGAGCGAACATGGCAGCCGAGACCGCGACGACCGTCGGGATCGCGATACCCGCACGGACGGCGAGGATCCGCCCCGCTGTGCCGGCCCGTGTCCTACTGCGCACGTGTCCACGCCGCCAGGTGCCACCACGGACCCCACGAGACACCGTGCGAGTGCGGTTCGAGTATCGGAGGGCTCTGGTTCCAGCCGAGATCGCGATACGCGTAGGCATGGTCGAGAAACGCGAGGAACACCGAGGACGGCTGCTCGACGTAGAGCTGTTGGATCCGCCGGTATCGAGCGTCGTTCTCGGGTCCGGACGCGGAATCGCGTGCCTGCTGCAACAAGTCGTCCATACCCGGCGCGGTGAAGTTGCCGGGGTTGGCATAGGGCGAGGAGTCCGCCACGCGGGTGTGCAAGGTGTCGAACACCTGGGAGTCGATGCGGTACGGGGTGTCGCCGCCGCCGAGCAGCACTGCCGAGTCGCCGAGGCGGGTCTCGATCTCGTCCCACCCTGTGCCGCGGGGCCGCACCTCGATACCCACCGGTTGCATGGCGGCGGCGAAGGCCACCGCGAGATCCCGTCGCACGGAATCCTGGGCATTGTAGAGAAGCTCGAACGACGCAGTGGCACCGTCCTTCTCGCGGACGCCGCCTGCGCCGGCGCGCCACCCTGCGGCATCGAGGACGGACTCGGCGGCGGACAGGTCGAACGGGAACACTGCTGTCGGCTCGTAGGCCTCGCCGTAGACCGCGGCCACCGGTGTGCTCGCGGGGCGTCCGTATCCACCGAGAACATCGTCGACCATGCCGCTGCGATCGACGGCGAGGTTCATCGCTATCCGGGCCTGCGGGTCGGATGTGAACGCATTGCCCGCCGGGAGCGAGACCCCGCGCCAGTCAGCAGATTTCACCCCGACCGTTCTGACGTCGTCGCGTCCGTCGAGCGCTGCGACGGCAGTGGGAGGCAGTGAAGTGCCGGAGACCTCGCCCGTGGCGACGCGCTGCACGCGGGTGTTGTCGTCCGGGGTGTAGGTGATCACCAGTCGTCTCACCTGCGGGGCCTCGCCCCAATAGTCCTCACGTGCGGTGAAGACGGCCTGATCCGCACGCAGGCTGTCCAGAATGTACGGTCCGGTTCCGACGGGTTCGGTGTTCAGCGCCCAGTCGGCCGCGGGTGCCTGCTCGATGCGCTCCGACGGAGCGATGCCGAGCAGAAGGTACGGCGAGGGATCTGCGTCGGTGTTCATCGTGACCACGACGGCATCGGATCCATCGGCGACGACTTCGGTGATCGGATCGAAGTCCGTCGAGATCTCGGATGCGACGATCGGATTTTTCACGGCCTCGTAGGTGCTCACCACGTCCGCGGAGTCGAACGCGGTACCGTCCGAGAAAGCGACGTCCGCGCGCAAGGCCACTCGCCACTGTCGCGGCGCGATCTGGATCGGGGCCGAGTCCGCTAGGGACGGAACGAGATCGGGAAGTGCGGAGTCGGAATCGGCATCGGGGCGCAGTAATCCCTCGTAGATCGGGGAGACGCCGAGTGCTCCGTATCCGGACACCGGACTGAACCCGCCGAGTTCCTGGCTGTCGGCCAACACGATCGCCTCGCCGGCGTCGTCCTCGGAGGCTGATGCGCATCCTGCGGCGGTGAGGGCGAGAGCAACGGCGAGGCCCAGAACTCGGGCGATGGACGGTTTCACGGACTACTCCACGGTGCGGGCTCGATCAGGATATGTGTCCAAGTGGACACATATTGTGTGCCGTAGCGTAACAGCAGTATTCGAAACCAGCAGCGCGGGAGAATCGATGAGCGACAGCGACGACATCGAACAATGGTCGGCACGCTTTGCCGTGCTGTCCGATCCGACACGGTTGCGTCTGATCAGCTACATGCACGAGAAATCCGGTGCCACTGTCGCGGAACTCGCTGCCGCCGTGGGGGTCACCGAGAACGCGGCATCGCAATCGCTCCGCGCACTCAGAGCCCGCGGGTGGGTCGACACCACGAAGTCGGGCCGCACGGTGCACTATCGGGTGGTCGCCGACGCCATCGTGCACCGCATCCTGCACGACATCATGGGCGCGAAGCACCGGCACGGCTGATCCGTCGGAACCGCCAAGATCCCCATGTTCTCCGAGTCCGATGGTGTCGAGACCGGTGCAGAGCGGTGCACGCGCAGTGTGGTTGTCCCTCAGCGAACGAGGTACGGCGATACCGAACTTCGGTGCTCGTCGATGTCGAGATCCTTGCCCAGCGGCGGGAAAGCGCGTTGCGGGCAATTCGCCCGCTCGCACACCCGGCAACCTGCGCCGATCGGTGTCGCGGCCGCAGAACCCTGCACGTCCAGACCGTCGGCGTACACCAGCCTGCCTGCGTGGCGTAGCTCGCAACCGAGACCGATGGCGAAGGTCTTGCCGGGCTGACCGTATCGCGCGGCGCGACGCTCGACGGTGCGCGCGATCCACAGATAGTTGCGGCCGTCGGGCATCTCGGCGATCTGGGTCATGATCTTGCCCGGGTAGGCGAAGGTTTCGTACACATTCCACAGCGGACAGGTTCCGCCACTCGACGAGAAATGAAAACCTGTGGCGGACTGCCGTTTCGACATGTTTCCAGCGCGGTCGACTCGGACGAACGAGAACGGCACACCCCGCAACTCAGGTCTCTGCAACGTGGAGAGTCGGTGACAGATGGTCTCGTAGCTGACCGAGAAGAACGCCGAAAGCCGCTCGATGTCGTACCGGAAATCCTCGGCTACATCGTGAAACTGGTGATACGGCAACACCGTTGCGGCAGCGAAGTAGTTGGCGAAGCCGAGCACCGCCAACTTCTTCGAGGACTCGCTGGAGAAGTTCCCCTCCTCGGCCATCCGCTCGAGCAGGTCTCCGCATTCGAGGTACGCCAACTCGGCGGCGAACCGGAACACCTTCTGACCACCGGACAGGTGTGGTGATATCTCGAGTACGCGCGTCTGCTGATCGAATCGGTGTAGTACGTTCTCGCCGAGGTCGATGCGATTGACGATCTGTACATCGTGCACGGTCCGTAGTCGCTTGGCGATCTCGCCGCCCAGGTCCGCGCGATGGAAGCGAATCCTCGACGTGAGCGCCTCCGCGGCGGTGTCCAGATCGTGTAGGTAGTTCTGCCGCTGGTAGAAGTAGTCGCGCACTTCCTCGTGCGGCTTGCTGATCGAACCACTGCCACTGCCATCGGAGAAGCGCTCCTCGGTAGCGGCGAGCAGCTGAGCCGTCGTATTGCGGTATCGGCGATGCATGTTGACCATCGCCCGCGCCAACTGCGGGTGCGAGCTGACCATCTGGGCGATCTCATGGGCGTCGGCGTCGATACCCATGTCTTGATCGAGCGCCACCTCGCGGAGTTCGGCGACCAATCTGGTGTCGTCCTCGGAGGAGAAGAACGAGGTGTCGACGCCGAAGACCTCGGAGATGCGGAGCAGTACCGGCACCGTCAGCGGACGCACATCGTGTTCGATCTGGTTGAGATAGCTGGCCGAGATGCCGAGCTTCTGGGCCAACGACACCTGGCTCATGCTGCGTTCGCTGCGAAGCTGCCGAAGCCGCACGCCGACGAAGGTTTTCGACATATCGCCAGGCTACGCCTGCGAAGAAATAAGTTAGCACCGTTGGCAAATGCTGTTGGGTCACAATTGGGTGTTCATCGGGAACATTTGCCGAAGTAAAGGCGTATACCGGTATACGGGTTATTCGCACAGCACCTCGAGGAGCGGTCATGTCCAAGCATCAACGCACATGGGAAATCGTCAGGGACGTCGTCGTATTCATCACCGGAGCTGTTCTCGTCGGGTCCACCGTCTGGCTCCCGGTGCAGGGAGTTCAGGAGGTCACCGGAGCGATCCTGGTCCTCGGGATTCTCGCCGCATCGACCGCGCTGTGGGCCATCGGATCCTCGTCGAGGCAGAGCCACTGGGCTCACGTCGGTCTCGGTCTGCTTCTTGTGCTCTCGCCTGCACTGATGGTGTTCCCGTCCGGGGTACTGGCCGCAGACCTGTTCGCCATCATCGGCGGGCTGGTGATCGCCGCCATGGGAGCCCTCGGTGTGCTCGCAACGCGTCGTGCACCGACCACCTCGCGCGTAGTGGCCTCCAGCGACGATAGAACCAGTATTCGCATCTGATTCGTTCCAACACCCTTCATGCTCCACCTCCGGGGCGTGCGCGACGATGGTCGTCCACAGCCCCGGGGAGTGGAGCATTGTTGTTTCGGTGCAGCTCGGGGCCGTGTCATCGATGCTTCGCCCGTCGGAGTGCGTCCATATCCTGAGACGATACAAGTGTGATCTCCATCACATGTACGTCGAATTCTGACTCGATTCAGACGTCCCCATCAAACCGTACGAGCGTCCGGTAAGAGATTTCGTGCATTGTGTTCACCAACTGGGGTTTCGTCGCTACTGACGAGTAACCGAGCTGTCCGATCGGCGAGGTTTGTAGCAGTCAAAAATTCGCAACATTAGCAAGGTGTTCGGGAAAGCTAGCCAAGATTGGCACTAACAACTGGTAGACGCATGTTTTGGGGTGTGCCATTGTTTTGGAGTACACCAGAAGGGCCTGGCAACGATGTGAAGATTTGTCTCGAGGCAGGCCGAGAATGCAGAAGAGACTGGAGCTGAAGATGTCGACCACCGGCACCCCGAAGACCACCGCCGAGATCCAGCAGGATTGGGACACCAACCCGCGCTGGAAGGGCGTCACACGCAACTTCACCGCACAGCAGGTCTCCGACCTCCAGGGCACTGTGGTCGAAGAGGCTACGCTGGCGCGCCGCGGCTCCGAGATCCTCTGGGATCTCGTCAACAACGAGGACTACATCAACTCGCTCGGTGCCCTGACCGGCAACCAGGCCGTGCAGCAGGTTCGCGCCGGCCTCCAGGCGATCTACCTCTCCGGCTGGCAGGTCGCAGGCGACGCCAACCTCTCGGGCCACACCTACCCGGACCAGAGCCTCTACCCGGCCAACTCGGTGCCGTCGGTGGTCCGCCGGATCAACAACGCCCTCCTGCGCGCAGACGAGATCGCCAAGGTCGAGGGCGACACCGCCGTCAAGAATTGGGTTGCCCCCATCGTGGCCGACGCCGAAGCCGGCTTCGGTGGCGCACTGAACGCGTACGAGCTGCAGAAGGCCATGATCGCAGCCGGTGCCGCCGGAGTGCACTGGGAGGACCAGCTCGCATCGGAGAAGAAGTGCGGCCACCTCGGTGGCAAGGTGCTCATCCCCACCCAGCAGCACATCCGCACCCTGACCTCTGCGCGTCTGGCCTCTGACGTCGCCGACGTGCCTTCGGTCATCATCGCCCGTACGGACGCCGAGGCAGCCACGCTGATCACCTCTGATGTCGACGAGCGTGACCGCGAATTCCTGGACGGAACCCGCACCGCCGAAGGCTTCTTCGGTGTGAAGAACGGCATCGAGCCCTGCATCGCTCGTGCCAAGGCCTACGCACCGTACGCAGACCTGATCTGGATGGAGACCGGCGTGCCGGATCTCGAGGTCGCCAAGAAGTTCTCCGAGTCGGTTCGCAGTGAATTCCCCGACCAGCTTCTCGCCTACAACTGCTCGCCTTCGTTCAACTGGAAGGCGCACCTGGACGACGCGACCATCGCGAAGTTCCAGAAGGAGCTCGGCGCAATGGGATTCAAGTTCCAGTTCATCACCCTCGCCGGCTTCCACTCGCTCAACTACGGCATGTTCGATCTGGCGCACGGCTACGCCCGCGAGGGCATGACCGCGTTCGTCGATCTGCAGGAGCGCGAGTTCAAGGCTGCCGAGGAGCGCGGCTTCACCGCCATCAAGCACCAGCGTGAGGTCGGCGCGGGCTACTTCGACCGCATCGCCACCACCGTCGACCCCAACACCTCGACGGCTGCACTGAAGGGCTCCACCGAAGAAGGACAGTTCCACTAAGCAGTTCCGCCTCCCCGGATCTTCAGCGCACCAGTCGGGCGGCCCGCAACTTTCGTTGCGGGCCGCCTGATTCGTATCGTCTGGGCTCTGGGTGCACCTGGCAAGAGTTACCCCCATCTCGCCTCTAGTTGTTGTAGCGCAGGTTATTTCGAAGGAGTTTGCTGTGACGGTCGAGCGGGTGGGGATCGTCGGGGCCGGACAGATGGGCGCGGGTATCGCAGAGGTCTGCGCACGCGCGCACGTCGACGTATTGGTCTACGACCAGACTCGGGAACTGACCACAGCCGGGCGGCAGCGCATCCTGCAGTCTCTCGATCGGGGTGTCAGTAGCGGCAAGATCACCGAGCGTGAACGAGAGAACGCGGCCTGCAGGCTGAGCTTCACCTGCGACCTTTCGGACTTCGCCGATCGCGAGTTGGTGGTCGAGGCGGTACCCGAGGACGAGATGACGAAATCAGGCATCTTCGCCGAGCTCGACGCCGCCGTAACAGATCCCGGCGCCGTGCTGGCCTCGAACACGTCCTCGATTCCCATCACGGCACTCGGGTCCGCGACCGCAGCGCCGGACCGCGTCGTGGGTTTGCACTTCTTCAATCCGGTGCCGGTGCTGCCGCTCGTCGAACTCGTCGTCACGGACTCGACCTCGGAGGCCGTTGCCGGCCGGGCCGAGAGATTTGCAGGCGATGTTCTCGGCAAGCAGGTGGTGCGGTCGGCAGACCGGCCGGGTTTCGTCGTCAACGCATTGCTCGTGCCCTACCTGCTGTCGGCGATTCGCATGGTCGAGTCGGGTTTTGCCAGCAAAGAGGACGTCGACAAGGCGACGATGCTCGGACTCGCACACCCGATGGGCCCGCTCGCCCTCACCGATCTGATCGGCCTCGACACGGTGAAAGCCATCGCAGATTCGATGTACTCGGAATTCGAGGAACCACTGTTCGCAGCCCCTGCTCTGCTGCTGCGCATGGTCGAGGCCGGGCAGGTGGGCAAGAAGGCCGGAATCGGTTTCTATCGCTACGAGAACGGTCGGGTGACAAAGTAGGGGCCGTCTCGGGCGGGTCGCCCCGCAGGATCGGACGGAGCGCTATTGTCGGTCTGCCAGTTCACACAAGTCGATCGCAGGGAGCGCATCAGTGAGCAAGTCCAAGAAGTCGAACAGTCTGGTTCCCAAGGCATTCGGAATCGGGTTGGCCGCAACCGGTGCCGCTCACTTCGTGGTTCCCGAGGCCTTCGAGGGAATCACCAAGCTTCCGTTCCCCAAGGACACTCGAACCTGGATCAGTCGTAACGGAGCGACCGAACTGGCCGTCGGTACCGCGATCGCGTACCCCAAGACTCGTCGGATCGGACTGGTCGGTCTGGGCGCGTACGTGCTGTGGCTCGGCGCCAATATCGCCAAGAACAGCTGACGTTACTGTTGCAAACGACTCGTCCGCGGCAGGAATAGCCTGGTCGAGGCGGTGGCCTGGTTGCACTCGCACAGATGCGTAGGTAGCAATGTAAATATGACTTCAGCTACCGCCTACCAGGCCACCGCTCCCGACGCTCCGCTCGAGAAGACGACCATCGAGCGACGCGCACTCGGGGCGAACGACATCCTCATCGACGTCAAGTTCGCCGGCATCTGTCACTCCGACATCCACACCGCTCGCAACGAGTGGGGTGGCACCACCTACCCGGTGGTTCCCGGCCACGAGATCGCGGGCATCGTTGCCGAGGTCGGCTCCGATGTCACCACCCGCAAGGTCGGCGACCGCGTCGGCGTGGGCTGCTTCGTCGACTCCTGCGGCGAATGCGCGGCCTGCAAGGACGGCGACGAGCAGTACTGCACCAAGGGCGTCGTCCAGACGTACAACTCCAAGACCTACGAGGGCGAGTTCACCCACGGTGGCTACTCCACCCAGATCGTCGTCACCGAGAAGTTCGTCCTCGGCATCCCCGAAGGCATCGAGCTCGACGTTGCCGCGCCCCTGCTCTGCGCAGGCATCACGCTGTACTCGCCGCTCAAGCACTGGGGAGCCGGACCGGGTAAGAAGGTCGCCATCATCGGAATGGGCGGCCTCGGCCACGTGGGCGTCAAGATCGCCCACGCCATGGGCGCGCACGTCACCGTGCTGAGCCAGACCGACAGCAAGGAAGCCGACGGCAAGGCCTACGGTGCCGACGAGTACTACGCCACCAAGGGCACCACCGCACTGAAGGATCTGCAGGGCTCGTTCGACCTCATCCTCAACACCGTGTCGGCCAACCTACCCATGGGCAAGTACCTGGGACTGCTGGCTCGTAACGGCACGCTCGTCGAGCTCGGCGTTCCCGAGAAGCCCCTCGAGGTGCCGGCATTCAACCTGCTGGCCAACCGTCGCTCGTTCGCAGGCTCGATGGTCGGCGGCATCGCCGAGACCCAGGAAATGTTGGACTTCTGCGCCGAGCACAAGATCGGTGCCGAGATCGAGCTCATCCCGGGCGACAAGATCAACGAGGCCTACGACCGCGTCGTCGAATCCGATGTGCGCTACCGCTTCGTGATCGACGCAGCGACGCTGTAACTGTCTCGTTGTACGCGTGAATGGTCCATTGACCTGCCCAGACGGGGGTCGATGGACCATCCACGCCTTCGAAGGGGGTTCAACTCTCGGCGAGCCGCTTCTTCTCGAGTTCGATGTCGAAATCTGCTGCAGGCCAATCGAGATCGAGCTTCTCCAAGGCATCGATCAAAATCTCCGTGACCGCGAGTCGGCTGTACCACTTGCGGTCGGCCGGTACGACGTACCACGGCGCATGATCGCGGTCCGTGCGATCGAGAACTCGCTGATACGCCTCGCGGTACTGCGGGAGGAAGCCGCGCTCGGTGACGTCACCCGGGTTGTACTTCCAATGCTTGTCCGGCCGATCCAGCCGCTCCTGTAGCCGCTCTTTCTGCTCGTCCGGCGAGACGAACAACGCGATCTTGACGATGACGGTCCCCTCCTCGGTCAGCTCCTTCTCGAAAGCGTTGATCTCGTCGAATCGCTTCTCCCACACCTGCCGTGGCACCAGATCATGCACCGCGACGACGAGAACGTCCTCGTAGTGGGAGCGGTCGAACACCCCGATCCGACCGGCCCGAGGTAGCGCGTTGCGGATGCGCCACAGGTAATGGTGCTGCTTTTCCAGCTGCGTCGGAACGCCGAACGACGCCAGGTCGACGCCCTGTGGATCGACCATCCCGATGACATGCTTGACCATGCCGCCCTTGCCCGCGGTATCCATGCCCTGCAGCACCAGCAAGACCGAACGGTCGCCGCCGGTGCGCCCGTGCGCGTAGAGCTTCTCCTGCAACTCGGCCAGGACTGCACCGCGCTGCTCGAGGATGTCGTTCCCGTGAGATTTGGACCCGTCGAAACCCGGAGTTGCGGTGAAGTCGATGTCTTCCACCCGGGGAGAGGCACTGGCGCGCAGCACATCGACGGGAGAGTGCGTCCACAGTTTCGACTTGTCGGCCATGACTGAGGAGACTACTTCTCTACGATGGAATGCATGGCACCTACGATCGCAAAAGCCGAATCCGTTTCGCGCGAACAGCTGCTCGAGTTCGTCTCGCCTCGGCACCGCCACACACTGATCACCCGCAAGCGCGACGATGGTCTGCAGGTCTCCCCGGTCTCTGCCGGTGTGGACTCGCAGGGCCGTATCGTCATCGCCACGTACCCCGAGCGCGCGAAGGTGCACAACATTCGCCGCAACGCCGCCGTGACCGTGTTGGTGCACAGTGACGACTGGGACGGTGACTACGTGCAGGTCGACGGGACGGCAGAGATCATCGATCTTCCCGACGCCGTCGAGCCTCTGGTGGAGTACTTCCGCAGTATCGCCGGCGAGCACTCGGACTGGGACGAATACCGCGCGGCGATGGTGAAGCAGGGAAAGTCGTTGATACGCATCGTGATCGACGCCTGGGGCCCGATCGCCGCGGGTGGCTTCCCACCAGGGAGAGTGTGACAAGCCCGCCAGGGAGAGTGTGACAAGCCCGCCGGGGAGAGTGTGACAAGCCCACCGGGGAGAGTGTGACAAGTCCTCAGGGGAGAGTGTGATCTAGCGCTTCAGCGGCGCCGCGAACAGTGGCACGGCGTTCTCCAACGCGTAGCGGGTTCCCGCAACCGAGGCTGCCGAGAATGCGTTGGAGAGGTTCTGATCCCCGAGTACCACCAGCCGACCGTCGCGGGCCGAGGCAAGTCCCTGAATCGATGGATTCTCGGTGATCACCTCGGGTCCGGTGCCGATGGGGAACATGACGGTCAGGTCCGCGTCGAGCGCTGCGATGTTCTCCTCGGACAGTTCGATGCTGAACTTGCCGGGTTCGGCGAGGTTCTGGACGGTCGGGGTGTTCGTCAGGCCGAGGGATTCGAGGAAGTCGACGCGGGTGTCGCCGCGGACGTAGGCACCGACCTGTCCGCTGTAGAGGGTGCCGACGGCGACGGTCTTGTCTGCGAACTCTGGATTGGCGGCGACGGTGTCGTCGAACATGGCCTCGGTGTCGTCGACGAGCTTCTTGCCCTCGTCGACTTTGCCGAGAGCCTGCGCGACGATCTCGGTCTGGCCGTCCCAGGTGGTGCCGTAGGCGGTCTCGGTTCCCGGCGGTGCCGCGATGGTCGGCGCGATTGCGGACAGGTCCTCGTAGACGGACTCGTCGTTGGTACTGCGGGTCCACAGGATCAGGTCCGGTGCCAGTGCCGCGATCGATTCGATGTCGACGTCGTAGGTGCCGAGGATGGTGGGATCGGTGTCGTAGGACTGCTCGACCCAGGGGCCGAGGCCGTCTCCGCCGACGCCGAGCCAATCGCTGGCACCGACGGGTTGCACGCCGAGTGCCAGGGCTGTTTCGGCGTCGGACCAGCCGAGCGCCACCACGCGCTGTGGATTCTTCGGAACCTCGACCTCGCCGAACATGTCGGTGACGACGACCCCGCCGGGCTCGGTCGAATCCGCGCTGGTGTCGCCGGAACTGCATGCGGTGAGGGTGAGAGCGAAGGCGAGAACTGCCGCAGGCAGAACCGACGAACGGGAAAAGTGCATAGGGCACGCTAACCTATCAAGCGCTGAAATTCTCCACGATCTTCGCGCAGAACGCCGGCAGATCGTCCGGGTTACGGCTCGAGATCAGGTTGCCGTCCACCACGACTTCCTCGTCGACGACGGTTCCACCCGCGTTGCGGATGTCGGTGCGGATGCTCGGGTAGGAGGTCAACGTGCGGCCTCTGAGGACGTCGGCCTCGACGAGTGTCCACGCTCCGTGGCAGATCACGCCGATGGGCTTGTGGGTCTGCATGAAGGCACGGACGAATTCGACTGCATCCGCGTCGACGCGGAGTTGATCGGGGTTGGTGGTTCCGCCGGGCAGAATCAGCGCGTCGAAGTCGTCCGTGGAGACCTCGGCGATGACGCGGTCCACCGTGAAGGTGTCGGCGGCATTGACATCACTTTCCATGGCTTGGATATCGCCGTGCACAAGTGAGACCAATGTGGCTGTGGCTCCTGCTTTCTCGACGGCTTCGCGCGGCTGAACCAGCTCGACTTGTTCGACGCCGTCGGTGGCGAGTATGGCAACGCGGCGTCCGGTCAAGGTATCGGTAGTCATGCCCGTTCGGATGTCCGACCGGGACGAATCTCAAACGGACGAGCGATGGTACGAATGGAGACATGAGCGAGAAACCCATCGAAACCCCGACCGAGGATCGAGCCTTGCAGAACACGCCGATCATGGACGAGCCCGAGGAGCCGACTGCGGTTGATCTGCCCATCGAGGCCGATGTCCGCGATGCGCTCGATCAGCGAGCCGAAGTGCCCCTGGACGAGGACCGCGACGAGCGTTAGGGCGCGGTCGGCTTGTCGTCGACGACCAACGGGTGCGGCTGCGATTTGAATTTCGCGGGCGAACCGTCGGCCATCGCGACACCGTGAATGCCACCCCACATCATCATGCAGAGGTAATCGATCAGGTCGTCCGCGGACATGGATTTGTTCGAAATCCACCAGTGCGTCGCCAGCTGGACCGCGCCGACGATGGCGAAAGCCCACGGCACCGAACCGCCGGAATCCATTTCACGCTGCCGTAGCCGCTCTCCCAGGACGGTGGAGAGCAACTCGGCGATCATCCGCTCGGACTCGGCGACGACGTCTCGGTTGTTGCCCGCGTTGTTCGCCATGACGTAGAGGTAGACCTCGGGATCGGTGGCGACGGTCTCGACGTACGCGGTCACGACGACACGAGTGAGCTCGTACTCGTCGAGTTCGTTCGAGATCGCGGCGTAGATCCTGGGGGCGAGCGTCGTCTCGACGTACCGCGACATGGTTGCATTCGTCAGATCGTTCTTGTCGGTGAAGTACCGGTAGAGCACCGTCTTGGATATACCGATCTCCGACGCGATCTCGTCCATGCCGATCTCGCGGCCACGGGTGCGGATCGCGGCCAGCGTGCCGTCCACCAGTTCTTCGCGTCGAGCGATCTTGTGCTCGCGCCACCGCCGTTTGCGGCCGTCCGGCTTCTCGGCCTTGGATTGACCCGCGTCGGGTCGTTCTCGCGTCTCCCCGGCCTCGTCCGACTGCGCTACCGTCGTATTTCTCACCACAACTCCACCCTATGCGCCTGCTCCGACACCATTGCAGCCTGCGTCCGGTTGATCGGTCACATTTCTGGGCACAATGGCGGTTGTGCAGCTGATGAACTTCGACGACGAGACCAAGCGCCGCGACCTCCGCAAGATGAAGACAGTCGCGACGGGCTTTCTCGTCTTCGCATCGGTGGTCTATCTGTTCTGCCGGTGGCAGGAGTCGAAGGGGGCGGGCGCATGGGTGGGATACGTGCGCGCTGCGTCCGAAGCGGGCATGGTGGGCGCACTCGCGGACTGGTTCGCGGTGACCGCGTTGTTCAAGCATCCGCTGGGCATTCCGATTCCGCACACGGCACTGATCAAGAAGAAGAAGGACCAGCTGGGCGCAAGCCTGAGTTCGTTCGTCGGCAGTAATTTCCTCGCACCCGAGGTGGTGTCGGAGAAAGTGGCGTCGGCGCAGATTCCGTTGCGGTTGGGTACCTGGCTCGCCCAGCCCGACAACGCCGAGCGCGTGGCAGCCGAGGCGGCAACGGTTTTGCACGGTGTGGTCGATGTGCTCAACGACGAGGACATCACCGCTGTGATCGACAGCACCATCGTGCGCCGACTCGCCGATCCGCAGTGGGGACCGCCCATCGGCCGCATCCTCGAGGAGCTGATCCGCGAAAACCGTCAGCTGCCGCTCATCGAGATGCTCGCCGAACGGGCCCATCAGTGGGCTCTGGGCAGCCAGGACATGATCGATCGCGTCGTCGCTCGGGATTCTCCGAACTGGTCGCCGAAATTCGTCGACACCCTGCTGGGGGAGAAGGTCTACAAGGAACTCGTCGAGTTCACCTGGAAGATTCGGTCCAACCCCGAGCACGAGGTGCGTCTGGCTGCGAACAAATTTCTCGTCGACTACGCCAACGATCTGCAGCACGACCCGGTGACCATCGACAAAGCCGAGAAGCTCAAGGCGCAGATCATGGGACGTGAGGAGATCACCGGGCTGGCTGCGGCCACCTGGAAGGTGGCCAAGCGGCTGATCACGGAGTCGGTCGACGACCCGACGAGCACCTTGCGCACCAAGATCAAGGAGAACACCGCCAACCTCGGGGTGCGGTTGCGCGACGACGAGGAACTGCGCGGGAAGGTCGACGGTTGGTTGCTCGGGGGAGCGAGCTACGTCGCGGAGAACTACGCCGACGAGATCACCACGATCATCGGAGACACTGTCGCTCGCTGGGATGCAGAGGAAGCCAGCAAGAAGATCGAGCTGCAGGTCGGACGCGATCTGCAGTTCATCCGGATCAACGGCACCGTCGTCGGTTCCATTGCCGGACTCGCCATCTACACGGTCTCGGATCTGATCTTCGGGCACTAGTGCTAGCAGAGTGCTTGCAATAGTTAGCACCCACGGGTACCGTCGTGGACGAACACCGAATCCAGGAGGCCGACAATGGCCGAGAACGAGGGAGATCTGGTCGCCAAAGCGACCGAAGCGACGCAGGTCGTCGCCGAGGCAGGCGACATGGTCGCCGCAGTGGTGACAACGGCAGCTCAGGACATAGGTAGCTACATCCGGTCGCAGCGAGAAGCCGCGCAGGTTTCCATGCGACAGCTCGCAAGCCGCGCCGGAGTGAGCAATCCGTACCTGAGTCAGATCGAACGCGGACTGCGTAATCCGTCCGCAGAGGTGCTCGCGCAGATAGCCAAGGGTCTGCGCGTCTCCTCCGAAGTGTTGTACGTCCGGGCCGGGATCTTGGAAGCGCGTCCCCACGGTCCGGTGCGCGAAGCTCTGCTCGGCGATGAACACATCACCGAACGGCAGAAGCAAGTGCTGATCGAGATCTACGACTCGTTCCGTGGTGAGAACGAGTCGACGCAACATCCAGAATCCGACGAACAGGAGACACCAGATGTCTGATCCCAAGAACTTCGAAAGCGTCAGGACGCCCATCTTCGCCGCCGTCGGTGCAGGCGATGCCGTCGTCCAGGCCGTCGCCGATGTCGTAGCGCAGGTCCGCTCGCGCGCCGAGAGTCGTACCAGCGAGGTCAACGCTCGCTTCGCCGACCTGTCCGAGGACGTCACCGAGGGTGTCGAGAGCCTGCGGGAGCGGCTGACGAATCTGCCCGCGGAGCTGCCCGACGAGATCGCCGAGTTGCGTGAGCGCTTCACCCCCGAGGAGCTGCGCAAGGTCGCCGAGGCATACCTGAAGGTTGCCTCCGACCTGTACACCTCGCTCGCCGAGCGCGGCGAAGAGACCGTCGAGCGCATTCGCCGCACCCCTGCCGTCGAAGAGGGGCTCGGCCGCGCCAACTCCGCCGCCAACGACGTCGTCGACCTCACCGAGCAGGCCCTCGGGACCGTCGCATCGCAGACCCGCGCAGTCGGCGAGCGGGCAGCCGCCCTCGCCGGCATCGCATCGGACAAGGTCCGTGAAGGTGCCGAGGAACTCGCCGACGACATCGACGAGGCAGGCAGCGAGGCCAAGGACAAGGCAGTCGACGCATCGCAGAAGGTCAGCGGAGCAGCGGGCAAGGTCGAGGCCAAGACTCGCAGCGGTGCCAACGCGCCGGTCAAGAAGACTTCGGCTCCGGCCAAGAAGACCACGTCGGCACCGGCAGCCAAGAAGTCTGCACCGGCTCCGGCCAAGAAGGCTCCGGCGAAGAAGTCCACTCGCTAAAGCACTCGTAAAGAAACGACCCCGGCGCCGAGCGGTGCCGGGGTCGCTTCTCGTACACTGGCGAACGTGATTGCGAGCAGCTTCTCTCAGACGATTTTCCTGATCCTGCAAATCATCTCTATTGCCGGAGCAGCATTCGCGATCTTCCACGCGCTTCGCCAACGTCCCGACGCCTTTCCCGCCGCAGGCAAGCTGACCAAGAACGCCTGGCTGGGCATCCTGGCCGTCGGGCTGCTCCTGACGTTGATCGGCCCCATGGTCATCATGTTCTGGATCATCGGCATCGTTGCCATCGCGGTATACCTCGTTGACGTTCGACCGAAAATCGACGGCATTCAGCGCGGACCGCGCTGGTAGAGGTACACCTTTCGGCGCCCAGGCTGTCGTGGGCGTAGCCTCTACCGAACCACACGGGGGTCACAGGTAGGGGGATTGTTCAGTGGTTTCACGCAAGGTAGTCGAACGCGCGCTGTTCGGAGTCGGAGGGCTGGCAGCGGTAGCCGCGGTCGGAGCATTTGCCGTTCGGCGCCGTAGGTTGCATTCGTTCACCAGGACAACCGACGTACGGCCCGACGAGCTGCTCCAGCCGCCGACGTTCGAGCCACAGGTCACCGAGGTCGTCACCGATGACGGTGCCCATCTGCACGTCCGTAGCTACGGCGATGCCGATGCCGAACCGATCGTCTTCAGTCATGGCTGGACCTGCTCCGCCGATTACTGGTTTCCACAGGTCAATGCCCTTGCTGGGCGCTATCGCGTCATCGCGTACGACCAGCGTGGGCACGGACGCAGCGATGTCGGAACGCGACCGCTGAGCCCCGACGTGCTGGCCGACGACCTGGCGGCAGTACTGGCCGCGACGGTCACCGAGGACAACAAAGCAGTACTCGTGGGCCACAGCATGGGCGGCATGTCGATCATGGCCTGGGCCGGTAACTACCCCGAACAGGTCGACCGACTCGTCAGCGCAGTGCTGCTCGCCAGTACCGCAACCGACTCCCTGGTGCGGGAAACCACCGTCATCCCCCTGCCTCAGCACTTCCCGCGGGTTCCGGCTCCGGTGGGGCGCGCGGTACTGAGCTCGGCCCTTCCCCTGCGGCCGTCACCTGTCACTCGCCAAGCCATCAAGTACATCTCGATGGCACCGGGAGCGACTCCTGCCGAGGTGTCGTTCTGCGAGAAGATCGTGCTCGAATGTGCCCCACACACCCGCGGAATCTGGGGCGCAGCACTGAGCGATCTCGATATCCGCGAGGCACTGGAGAACATGTCCGTCCCCACCAGCGTCCTCGTCGGCTCGGCCGACCGCCTGACCCCACCGGTGCACGCTCGCAAACTCGCGCGTGCACTCGACGACCACAACCATTTGAGCAGGCTGATCGTCATCCCCGGTGTCGGACACATGAGCTCGGTGGAAGCAATCGACGAATTCAACACCGAAGTGGTGCGGCTCCGGAACCTCTAGGGGCTGCTAACTGAAGACGACGGTCTTGCTGCCGTGCACCAGGACACGATCTTCGAGATGCCACCGCAGGCCGCGGGAGAGCACGAGCTTCTCGATGTCGCGGCCCTGACGCACCATGTCGGCGACCTCGTCGGAATGGTCGACGCGGATGACGTCCTGCTCGATGATCGGACCGGCATCGAGCTCGGCCGTCACGTAATGGCACGTCGCACCGATCAGCTTGACGCCACGGGCGAAGGCTTGGTGGTACGGGCGAGCGCCGACGAACGACGGTAGGAAGCTGTGGTGAATGTTGATCGCCCGGCCGGCCCAATGCGCGCACAGTGACTGGGGGAGTACCTGCATGAAACGAGCCAGCACCACCGCGTGCGGATCGTAGGAATCGACGAGAGTGCGCACCTCCTCGAACGCGGGACCGCGCTCGGCGGGGTCTTTCGCGAATTCGACATGATGAAACGGTGTGCCGTGCGCAGCGGCGATCGGCTCGAGCGACTTGTGATTACCGATCACCGCGGAGATCTGTGCCGGGAGCTCGCCGCCGGCAGCGCGTCCGAGCAGATCGTGCAGGCAGTGCGCTTCCTTGCTGACGAGCAGTACCACCCGCTTGGGCTCGCCCGAATCATGCAGTGCCCATTCGGTTTCCGGGCCGAGCTCGTCGGCCACCTGAGCGAAACGCGCACGGAGATCCTCGATGCTCATATCCACCGACGAGGCCCGAACGGCCTGCCGGGTGAAGAACCAACCGGTATCGGGATCCGCGTGATAGGCGGCTTCGACGATCCAACCACCGACTTCGGCGAGGAAGGTCGAGATGCGGGCGACGATGCCCGTCTTGTCGGGGCAACCGAGGGAGAGAACGAAGCGGCGATCCTCGGATACGGAAGAACTCATGCCGACGATTGTCTCAGGGCGTGCGGACCCCGGTTGCCACCAGTGTCCCCAGATCGATCGAATCGATCCCCCGCTCGGTCAGCAGCGCCGAGAACTCGGCACGGATCTGCGCCCGGGTCGCCTCGTCGAACGCAGCGAGTGCGCCCCGCATCGCGCTGCCCAGCACCAGATCCCAGACGAACGACTCCGTTGCGGGAACATGGTTGGACAGCTCCACGACCTCGACATCGGTGGTTCCGGCCGCGGTGAGCCACGCAGACAGCAGTTCCGCCGTCTCCATCCGCCGGATCGGGTGCATGTCGTAACCGTCCTGCGCGAGTGACCCGTTGTGCTCGCTCGGCGGCGAGTGCGCGCCGATCACCTCGACGTAGGTACTCGCGAACGCCTCGATCGCACCCTTGCGCCACACCGTCACCCCGACGCGCCCGCCCGGACGAACTACAGACACCAGCCGAGCGAAGTCCGCCTCGGGATCGGGCAGGAAGAAGATGCCGTACGAACAGGCCAGCGCGTCGTATCCGGCATCGGGGACCGTCGACGGCGGCTCCCACTCGGTGGCGTCGGCGGCGACGAAGTCGATGTTGCGCAGAGCGCGTTCGGTGGCCTTCACCCGCCCCACCTCCAACAGCTCGTCGGCCAGATCGATCGCGTGCACGATGCCGTCCGGTCCGACGGCGGCAGCGGCAGGAATCGCCGACGCCCCTGTGCCCGAGCACACGTCCAGAACCGTCTCGCCCGATGCCAACCCGAGCGCGAAGACCAGAGACTGCCCGGCCGGACCCCAGACCTGTGGCGTCAGAGCATCGAACTTCGGGCTCGTGGCATTGAAGGTGGCGGCGAGCGAGGCTGCGGTCATGAACGAAAATCGTAGACCGACAAGGCTACGAAATGCGGAGCTGTGAAAAGCTGGGATGCATGACACTCACCCGAGCCGACCTCGCCGCAATGGTCGACCACACGCTGCTCAAGCCCGAGGCCACCGCGGCCGACGTGGCCGCACTGATCGAGGAGGGCCGTGAGCTCGGTGTGCTCGCCGTCTGCGTTTCGCCGTCCATGCTGCCGATTCGCGCGGAGGGAATGCTCACCGCCGTCGTCGCCGGATTCCCGTCGGGCAAGCACCATTCGTTGATCAAGGGATCCGAGGCGCGTCTGGCGGTGCAGCAGGGTGCGGACGAGGTCGACATGGTGATCGACGTCGGCGCGGCGATCGCAGGGGACTACAACGCAGTGCTGGCCGATATCGTGACCGTCCGTGAAGGCATCGGCAATGCCGTGCTCAAGGTGATCATCGAATCGGCAGCGCTGTCCGACGAGGCGATCGTCGAAGTATGCCGCGCTGCGGAAACCGCGGGGGCGAATTTCGTCAAGACCTCCACCGGTTTCCACCCGGCGGGCGGTGCGAGTGTCGAAGCCGTGCGGTTGATGGCGCAGACCGTCGGCGGGCGACTGGGCGTCAAGGCCAGTGGCGGCATCCGTACCACGGACGCCGCCCTGGCGATGATCGACGCGGGTGCAACGCGACTGGGGCTCTCGGGTACCCGTGCGGTGCTCGACGGGCTGAGCTGACCGCTCCCGCGTACCTGGGTTACGCGACCAGCGAGCAACCCTCGGGGGTCTGCTGATTCTGGTTCTGCTGCGTGGCCGGAATGGTGTACTGCCCACCTTCGAGGGTGAGTTCGATGCCGGAGTCGGTGACGGTCAGCGATGTCGGAGTCATGTCCAACGGGTACGTCTGCAGGCTGTCGGTGAGCACGCCGACCACGGAGTCGACCAGATCGGTGGGAAGGCCGAGACCCAGAATCGAGGCGTCGACGGTCTTGACCTCGACCTTGCCGTCGACGACCTGAGGCTTGACGGTCAGCTTGGCCAGCGCGCCGACAGCGAACTCGAGTGTTCCGGCCGAGGCGTCCGAGGTGACGCCCGAGACGAGCGCGCCGATGCCCTGGCTCTGCAGGGTGCGCGTGATGCCGTCGGTCGACCACGAGATGTCGGCACTGGAGCTGCCGATGGTGCCGCCGGAATCGGCAGTCTGGTTCAGATTCAGATCGTGTGCTTCGGCGTGGACGACCATGCCTTCGGCGGGGCCGAAGCGGGCGTCGTCGCTGTCCACGGTCACCGACGAAACCTTCTTGTCCACCAGGGACAGCAGCACCGGCTTGAAGCCGAGCCCTACCTCGACCTGGCTACCGAGTTCGGACTCGAGCTGGCCGGCCAGGCACGACTTGATCTGCTGGCGGACGAACAGCTCTCCACCGATGAGGGCGACGAGGAGGACGACAACGACCGAGACTGCAATCAGCGGCACTGTGCTGCGCTTGGCTGTGGATGACATTCCTGGCAGTCTTCCCGATGTTTCTGAGCAAGCTCTGTGAAACTGACGAACCCTTGTTTACGATGCCAAATTTTGTGATGTATAACACATTCTGACGTACGCTTGCGACATGAGTACGACAGGTCCGAGTGTGCAAGAACTGCACTCGCTCGCCACTCGTCAGGACGGCTACTTCACCGCCGAGCAAGCCGGCGAGCTCGGGTTCGATGCGGCAATGGTGCGCGTCAACCTGGCCACCGATACGTGGACCCGCGTCGAGCGCAACCTGTTTCGGCTCGGCCAGTGGCCGCACAGCGAACTCGAGGTGTTCGCGATGTGGTGTGCCTGGTTCGGCGGCGAGGCGGTGATCTCGCACCAGAGTGCTGCCGAGTTGCACGGATTCGGGCACCTGCACCCACAATTCGTGCATCTGTGCGCCTTCGGCGACCTACGCCTGAGCGATACCCGTCTCGCCGTTCACCGTTTGCGACTCGAACCTCGCGACGTCGAGTCGGCAGGCACGTTCAACATCACCACACCGGTGCGGACGGTGCTCGATCTCGCCGCCGGAGGCATCTCGCAGATCACGCTCGACGAGGTGGTGTGCGACGCCGTGGCGATCGGTCGCGTCGACCCGCAGGCCCTGTATGCCGAGGCCGCAGGCAACACCGACCGCGTGGCCGAACGGGTCGAGCTGGCACTGTCGGCCTGCACCTAGCGACGAGAAAATCGGGTGCAGTAAACCGCGCTGACCGCGGCCTACTGCACCCGATTTCACTCGTCCTCGGAGCGAGGGGCGACCGCCGACCAGGGCACCGTGAGCACGTTGTCTCGCATCCGCCTGCGGGGGATCGTGACTGGAAGTCCTTGTTCGGCAAGTATCTTCAGGGCCGCGCGCCAACGCAGGCGGGGGCCGAAGGTGGCAAGCGGGGCCGCGACCGACCACGCCCGATCGGCGCGCTGCAGCAGATCGTGAATACGCTCGCCCTCGATGTTGCGATGTATCAACACCTTCGGGAGACGCTGGGCGATATCCGACGGCGTCTCGACATCGAACGGATCCCAGGCCAACGTCAACGACCGCGGACCCTGGGCATCGAGCAGGACCCACGCGCAGCGGCGACCCAGCTCATCGCAGGTGCCGTCCACCAGCAGCCCACCGGGTGCCAATCGGGACTGGATCCGGCTCCAGGCCGCCGGAACCGCATCCTCGGGATACTGGCGCAGAACGTTGAACGCCCGCACCAGATCGGGTCGAAGCCCGGCCAACTCGAAACCGCCGCGGGCGAACTCCACACCGTCTTTGCCCGGGACGACGCGGGCGGGGTCGATCTCGAGGCCCGTGACGCGAACATCGGCCCTGATGGTGCGCAACCTGCCTGCGAGCTCGAGAGTCGTATTCGGCATCGCCCCGTAGCCGAGGTCCACGACCAGCGGATCCGGGGATGCGAGCAGGACGCGTCGAACGTCGGGGTTGTGCATCAGCGACCGATCGCTGCGACGCAACCGATTGATGCCGGTGGTGCCGCGGGTGATGACGCCTTCAGGCCCCTTCAGTGGGCTAGGCGTTCTTGTCGAGCCAGTCGGCGGTCACTTCGCCCTCACCGCGCCACAGGTCGACGAGGTTGACGAGCATCAGTTGCTCGAGTTTGCCGCCGATGAACGGCAGGAAGACCTTGGCCTCGGACGAGGTGCGCAGCGTCGAACCGCCGTTGGTGGGAAAGAGCGAGGTGGTGCCCTTCAACGAACCCGGGCCCGCCGGGATCGACGCGTCGTAGTGACCTGCGGTGACTTCCTCGTACGCATCGAAATGCACGTTCCGGGTGATGATCATGTCCTTCTTCATCACCGTCTGTGCGATGTCGGGCAGTTCGGTGCGGGGAATGACGTGGTGCATGACGATGTCGATTCCGGCCTCGGACACCTCGAAGCTCTTCAGCTCGTTCTCCGAGTACTTGCGCATCTCTTCGATACGCGCGTCCCAGTGATCGCGGCTGGACAACGCGGCATACACCTGCTGCGTCGAGTGGGTGAACCGGGCGGAGTAGTTCATTCGGCGAGCCATAACGGAAGACGATACTTATTGTGACGTCTCGGTAATCCAGTTGCCCGTGAAGTCCTGCTCGTTGTCGATCAGTGAGAGCACCTGCTCGCTGATCATCGCCTCGATCTTTCCGCCGAAGATGGGGACCTTGACCTCGGTGGTTCCCGCCAGTGCGATGACCGTCGTATCGCCGACACCGTCGAGCGTCGTGGTGCCGGTGATGCGAGCCGGCGCACCCTCGACGGTGGCTCCGAACATCCCGTCGGCGTGGGTGCCGTCGAACGGCCCCCAGCTCTCGGTGCGTTCGATGATGAGATCGCCCTTCTTGAAGGCAGTCACCGCGGAGGGCAGCTCTTCTTCGGGAACGGACTGGATCATGACGACGTCGATGGTGCCCTCGCCGACGGTGACGCTCTTCAAGCTCGCACCGGGGCCGCCGATCTGTTCGATGCGGTCCTTCCAATACTGCTCGGAGGTCAGTGCAGCGTGAACCTGGTCGGCGGAGGCGGGCACAGTCGAGCTGTGCTCAATGGGGCGAGGCATTGACGCAGATTACCGGTGGATCCTCACACTACGAATGAGCGGTACCCTCGTCTACCGTGGCTACTGCAATTTCCGAGCTCACCACTATGCGACTCGGCGGTCCGGCTCGTGAGTTCGCCGTTGCGACCACCTCCGATGAGCTGGTCTCTCTTGTTCGCGACGCGGACGAGTCAGGAACTCCGGTACTTCTTGTCGGGGGCGGTTCAAATCTTGTCGTGGGTGACCAGGGGTTCGACGGTCTCGTCGTCAAGGTCGAGACCGCCGGACTCGAAGTTTCACACGACAAGCTAAGGGTTGATGCGGGCGTCGAATGGGACCGAGTGGTGTTGACCTCGCTCGACGCAGGACTCGCGGGCTTGGAGACTTTGTCGGGTGTGCCGGGTTCCACCGGTGCCACGCCGATCCAGAACGTCGGCGCGTACGGCACTCTCACTTCCGACCTACTCTCTGAATTGACGGTGTACGACCGCGAAACCCGGGTGACCAGGTCTTGGCTGCCCCAAGAATGCGGCTTCGGAAGTCACCGGCAGTCGGTCTTCAAACACAGCGACCGTTACGTCATCCTCGACGTGACCTTCGCTCTGGATGTGTCGACCACGTCCAAGCCCATCAGGTATTCGGGTCTGGCAGATCGGCTCGGAATCGACGTCGATGGTCTAGCGCCGGTCTCAGAGGTGCGTGAGGCTGTTCTGCAATTGCGCGGCGAGCGTGGCATGGTTCTCGATTCGGACGATCACGACACCTGGAGTGTCGGGTCTTTCTTCATCAACCCTGTCCTGACGCAGATACCTGACAAGGCGAGCGAGTCGCCGACGTATCCGGATCCGCTGGGAACCAAGCTTCCTGCGGCCTGGCTTATTCAGAACGCCGGCTTTGGACGCGGGTACGGGAAAGAGTGGGGCACCGGCTCCGTCGCGTTGTCGTCCAAGCATGTCCTGGCCGTTACCAACCGCGGCGGTGCCACCACCGCTCATGTCATGGCCTTTGCAGCGCATATCCGGGAGGGCGTCGAAAAGGCTTTCGATATCTCACTGGGTCCGGAGTGTGACCTTGTCAACTGCCGATTTGGATAGATATCGGCCGAATCCACGCTGGCGGACGCCTACCATCAGAAGTTCGCAAGTACGTCAGGAGGACGACAAGTGCAGGTCACAAGCGTCGGACACGCAGGTTTCCATATCAAGACCAGCTCAGGCACCATTCTGTGCGACCCGTGGGTGAATCCGGCCTTCTACGCGTCGTGGTTCCCATTCCCGGATAATTCTGAACTGGACTGGGACGCGCTCGGCGATTGCGATTACCTCTACGTCTCGCACCTGCACAAGGACCACTTCGACCCGAAGAACCTGGCCGAGCACGTCAACAAGGACGCCACGGTTCTGCTGCCGGACTACCCGGTGCTCGATCTCAAGCACGAGCTCGAGAAGCTCGGGTTCCACAAGTTCTACGAGACGACGGACTCGGTCAAACACACGATCGCAGGGCCCAAAGGTGATCTCGACATCATGATCATCGCGTTGCGTGCACCCGCCGACGGTCCAATCGGAGACTCGGGTCTGGTCGTCTCGGACGGCAAGACCGTGGCGTTCAACATGAACGACGCGAGGCCGGTTGACCTGGACGTCATGACCGAGAATTTCGGTCCCGTGGACGTGCACATGCTGCAGTACTCGGGTGCGATCTGGTACCCGATGGTCTACGACATGGTCTCGCGCGCGAAGAAGAACTTCGGCATCCAGAAGCGTCAGCGGCAGATGGATCGCGCCCGCCAGTACATCGAGCAGGTCGGCTCAACGTGGGTCGTCCCGTCGGCAGGCCCGCCGTGTTTCCTCGACGACGAGCTGCGCACGCTCAACGATGTCCACGGCGACCCTGCCAATATCTTCCCGGACCAGATGGTGTTTCTCGAGCAAATGCGACTGCACGGGCACGATAAAGGCCTGCTTATGATGCCGGGCACCGCTGCGACGTTCGACGGTTCCGAGTTGCTCTCGCACGAGCACCCGATCCCGACGGCCGAGGTCGAGGCCATCTTCACCACCGGCAAGGCCGACTACATCGAGGCCTACGCCCAGCGTCAGGCGTCGGTAATCGCCGCGGAGAAGGCAGCCTGGACCCCGGACGAGGGCGAGCCACTGCTCGAGCCGATGCGGGGCCTGTTCGAGCCGATCATGGCGCAGACCGATCTGATCTGTGACGGCATCGGCTACCCCGTCGGAATCACGATGGGCGACGAAACCGTTGTACTCGACTTCCCGAAACGAATCGTGCGCGAACCGATCTCGAACGAGAAGTTCCGCTACAGCTTCACCATCCCGCCGGAGCTGGTACGCACCGCGATACGTGACCAGGAGCCGGACTGGGTCAACTCGATCTTCCTGTCCACCCGCTTCCGCGCCCGACGCGTCGGCGGCTACAACGAATTCCTCTACACGTTCTTCAAATGCCTCACCGACGAGCGCATCGCCTACGCCGACGGCTGGTTCTCCGAGGCGCACGACGACACCGCCACCATCGAAGTTGCCGGCTACGAGATCCAGCGTCGCTGCCCGCACCTCAAGGCCGACCTCACCAAGTTCGGCGTCGTCGAAGGAAACAAGCTGACCTGCAACCTCCACGGGTGGGACTGGAACCTCGACACCGGTCGCTGCTTGACATCCAAGGGTCACGAACTGCGGACCGAGAAGGTCGAGTAGTCGGACCCGCGGCAGGCTGGTAGACAACCAGCCATGAACATCCCCAACTCCGGATTCCTCGCCGGAGTAAAGGAGTCCGTTCCGTCATTCCAGAGCTCTCAGCTCTAGGCCTCGAAGGCGACGAGCTGTCGCTGTGCGATCACCTGTGCGTGCGCGCCAACTCGGCCGAGGCGTACCTGTAGTCGGTGAAGCAGATCTCCGCGTCCGCCCACGTAATCGACACCTCGGAGGTCAATGGGCGTGCGATCACCACTCTGGAGTTCGACACACCCCTCGTAGCTGCCGGATTTTCGGTTCCGTGGGTCGAAGTCGCGGAACCCAAAGCTGGATCTCTCTATCCATCGGGGCTCGAGCACGCCTAGGCACAGGGATCTGCCATTCGATCTGAAAGCGTGGTCCAAGCCGATCAATCCCGACGCGCGTCTGCCCCCGATGCCGGGTCGGTCAGATTCCATGATGTCTCCCTGGGCGCATCCGTCAGAATTGCAGCGGCTGTCGCAGGTAACGCGCCGGCACCTGACACCGGGGGACCGGTGTTCCTCTCGACACAGTGCAGGATTCGAGAGAGGGACACCATGACGAACGCAGGATCGCGGAGGTTCGGGGCAACATTGCTCGGGCTCGCCGCCGCAGTAGCAATTCTGTCGGGGTGCGGTACATCGATCGGTCACCAGGAAGCGACCGTCGGAGAGGTGACGGTCCCCGCCGCCGGGGCGGTTGTCGTTGTAGCAGGGACGCATGCCAACGCCCCCATTCCGAGTCTGGGGGTGCTCGGCAGGGCAGTAGTGGACGAGACCGTCCGAGCCGGCGGTCCTGTCGACGTCGTTCACGTGGCCGCGACCCCAACCCTCGACCAAGACCTGAAACTCAAGCCGGTGGAAGGTACCGAAGCCGGCAAGAATGCAGTGGTGGAGAAGAACCTCCATCGCGTCGACGAGGCATTGCATCGCGCATCCGATGGCAACGGCAGTGACCTGCTCGAGTCCGTTGCCATGGCCGTGGGGCGACTGCGGTCTGTGGACGCAGAGTCCCCGGCCTTGATCGTCGCCGACCCAGGGCTTGCCGATTCGGGGCGCCTGCAGCTCACCACCGAGGGAATGCTCGAGGCCGACCCTGAAGACGTGGCTCATTACCTCAACGCGACCGGTTCTCTTCCGGATCTGACTGGCACTACAACCTATCTGGTGGGATTCGGCTATACCGCGAGTCCGCAGTCCCCACTGGATGCTCCGTTGCGAGCCAGGGTATCCGCGTTGTGGACCGCGGTTTTCGAAGCCGCGGGGGCAACAGTGCGGGTCGACTCGGCACCGAACACGAATGAAGCCCTCGAGACGACGTTCTCGGTACGGACGGTCGATCTGCCCGCTGCACCCGCGCAACCACCGGTGTGCACGTCGGACGAAATCGTGTTCGGTGGTCGGTCGGATGTGTCTTTCGTTGCAGAAAGTGACTCGTTCGTCGATGCCGAGCGTGCGAGGGCCGCGCTGCTACCTATTGCACAGTGGCTCGTCGCCGATTCCCGGCGGACCGCGTCGATTCAGGGAACCACAGCGGACGACGGTTCGGCTCGCGAGCGATTGCAGGCGCTCGGTCTGCGACGAGCGAGTGCTGTGGTTGCGGAGCTGAGAAACGCCGGTGCGTCCGAATTATCAACGACGGCAATGGGAGTGGGTTCGGAATTCCCCGAGTACGTTCGACCGGACCGCGACACGATGACCGGTGAGCTTCTTCCCGGCCCGGCGGCACTCAACCGATCGGTTCGCATCCTGCTCGACGATCCCTGCTGAACCGTCCCAACGAGTTTCGACCCGAACCCCGCAGGCGCGCATGCCTGCGGGGGTTCGGTGTCTTCCCTGTGCGCCGGAACTTGCCTGCGCATTCCTTGCACGCCACACGAGAGGCCAATCGATGTTCGGTAATAGAAATACCCGAGGTGCGGCAGACGACGACGGCTACACACGAGTCGACGTTGCACCGATGACAGCAGCAGATGCGGTGTTCCCGCGTGCGGTGCCCGCACTGCAGAGGATGCCCGAGCCTATACTGCGGTACGACAAACGAATTGCCTTCGGTGACTGGTGGGCAGGCCGGGTCGACCGCCCACTGGTCCGCGAATTGGCCGGTGTCGATTCGCGACCCGCAGATCCGCCGCTGCGAACCCATCGGCTGCAAACACTTCAACATTGCTTCTTGCACCAGGTCGAGCGTGAACGGTTGTCGACTGTGGCGATGATCGCGTCGATCGACGACCGATTGTCCTCGTTGTACCGCGAGCTCGAGATCCGTGCCACGGAGATCGTCAGGGCGCAGGACCGGGTGGCGCAACTCGGAGGTGAGACGCCGACTGCCTCGCCGCGGTCGACGGCGGAGAACTTCGAGAGTGAAGCAGAACGCATGGCCCGGCGACTGCGCGAGCACGATCGCACCCTCGCCGCAGCAGACGGGCAGTTGGCTTCGCACCGGAGCGCCGAGGGCGATGTCCACCGCGAAATCGCAGTACTGCACACCGATCGAACAGCGCACTGGTCTGCACTCCTGGTGCGCGTGCAGCACAGCTGCGAGTTCTACAACCGGCGTGCCAATACCTATCTACGGGCCGCGTTCGCCCGCTCGGTGGCAGCTACGCGGTCGGTCGAGACGAGTTCGATCTCGCCGCCTTCCTGGGCGAACGCGCAGTCCATCCCCGCGGCCCCCGCCGCGAGTGACCGCGCCGGGGGACCGGTGCAGTAGTTACCGGATCGGCCGGCACCCGCGACGAGAACAGGACCACCGATGAAAATCTTCCCGCATCTGCCCACGAACACGCGAGACAGAATCCGAACGTTGTTCAACCGTCACCCCGTCACTCCAATCGTCAACTGGGATGCGCGCGAACCTATCCCGCAACCAGTTCCCGATCTCGATGCCGCCGTCGCGACCGTCGAAGCGATGATCGACGATCATGCCGATGCCGGAAGCGTCGATAGTGCGCATGCCGATGTGTTGGACCGACTTATCGCATCGGTGACCGATCAGTGGCGAGATGCCGCGAAGCTGCACTTTCTCAACCAGGCCACCGCACTCGCGTCCTTACGAGCCCAAGGAGTGCAGCACCTGACGCGGGTCGGTACCGACCTCGCAGAGATCCGGCGTGAGCACGGCCGCCACCAGAGTTTCTACGAGGGGCGATGGAAGGCCTTGACGGACGAGTCCGAACGGCTGGAGCTGCAGGTGGCGGACCCGGCAACAACACGCGGTTCGCTACCCGAGTTGCAGCAGCATCCGCTCAACGAGTTGTCCATCAGTCGGGTGTATGCGCCGTTCACGCCTGTACTACTCCCAGGTGGAGCGGCCGACACCGACACCGACGCCGACACCGACAAGGCGGTCTGAGCATGCCCGACGTGAAAGACGCCGACACTTCAGGAGTACGAGACATGACTGCACCGACACAAGACCAGAAGGCGCAGGGTAGCGGCACAAAGCCCACCGGAAAGGCCAAGCCGGCACCGAAGTCAGGGCCGTATATGCCTACATGGCCTCTCGTGCTGCTGATCGCGGGCGTGGTGTGCATGTCGGTGGACACTCTGCTCGCCAAAGCGACCTTCGACGTACTCGTCAACGAGAACGAGACTGTGTCGTGGCTCGTCGCGATCGCTATCTCCGGCATTTCCGCGCTGAGTGCGATGGGGATCGGCTCGGCATACGTCTCAGGACACAGGAACGTTGCAATTCTGTTCGCCGTCATCTGGACCAGCATCGGGATCGCTCTCGCTGCTGTCCGGTTTTTCAGCGGATTGATCACCGGTGACGGCGAGAACGACCCGGCCGATATGGTGTTGGCCGGTCTAATGCTTGCGCTTTATCTCGCCGCCGGATTCGACGTGGCCTACCAGACGACGAAGATCTGGCGCCCCGAGTATTTCGAGCTGGTTGCCGCCGATCGGCGGCGGTGCCGAGCACAGCGTCGGCTGTCGGACACCGAGAGCGAGTACGCCCGAATCCAGCACGAGATTGTCGAGGTCGACAACCACGGAAAGCGGATGGAGCACGGACTCGACGTCGTGCTCGAGCGTATCGATCACATGGAGCGTCAGCTGTACTCAACCGCTCGAAACCGGCTTGCGTTGCGCCTCGCCGACCCCGGTCAGACATCGCTGTACCGGACCCCTGCCGCTAAGAGTTCGAAATGAGCGCCCTTGCAACACCATCCGATGGTGAGGCAAGATTCATGACCGAGGCACTCGACATCATCGTCGTCAGTACCACCGCATTGGGCGGCGAATCTGTTGCCGCTCTATTCCGTACCTTCGGCTACCGGGTGCGCGCGCAGATGCCCACTTGCGTGGCCCTGGCCGCCGACCTCGTGGTCTTCGTGTCGGCTGTTGCACTCGAACAGCATCGCAGCGTACATTCCACCCACGATCGAACAGTCTGCGTCGTCGGTGTGCCGAAGCAACAGGGACCGGGAGGCGTCGACCACTACCTGGACCCGAGGATCGACGTCGCCAGAGCACGAGCGTTGCTGACATCGATTCTCGGTGCCCCCGAGCATCATTCGGCCACCGAGTTGTCCGCGCGTGAAGCGACGATCGTCGCAGGCTACGTAAAGGGTAAGACCAGGGGCGAACTTGCGCGAGAGTACTACCTCGCGGATGCTACCGTCTCGACACATCTCAGCCGAGCACGGGAGAAGTACCGCGCGCACGGCCGTCAGGTTCGCAGCAAGGTCGACCTCGCCTACCGTGCCATCGAGGACGGGCTCATCGAATGCCCGTGTACTCACCGGCGACCTCGTCCGATTCGGAGTCCTGAGTAGAGCATGAACCGGACGAGAGCACCACCTCGGCCAGTTGCCATCCGTCAGTACCTATCGACCACATGAACCAACCACAGGAGTAGAGAACATGATCAGGATCTACCGAGCACTGCGCGAAGCGAAGAAATGCGCCAACTGCGGCGCGAACAACAACGTCAAGAACAGCACATGCATTGGGTGTGGCACAGCGTTGTGAGCTCGGGGCCGACCACTCGGTGAAACAAAAAAGGGCTCATGCTCTCAGCGAAATGCTGAGAGCATGAGCCCTTTTCGTCGTTGTAGAGGGGTCAGCGGGCTGCCTCGTCGGAACCGTGTTCGGCCAGGGCCTCTAGCGACCCATCCGCCGTGCCTGCCACGAGCTCGATCGCGCTGCGCAGAGATTCGCCAGTCGCGCCGGCGAAGGACACGGCACTGCGGACCAGCAAGTGAGGACCGGACAAGGCGATTCCAATTCCGACGTACCTGTACGCAGCCGTCAGCGCCGTATGGACGTCGGGGACGTCCAGGTTCTTACCGACGACCGCTTCGAGCTGAATCCATTTGTCGTTCGGGGCGTTGACCAGGACCGTCCTGGTTCTACCGGGGCCATTCTTCAGCGTGATCATCAAGTTGTCGTCGCGCCGGGCCACGTCGGCGTATCTCTCACTGACGTACGCTTCGACGGCAGGCCAGTCGCGTAGGGCGGTGTTCTCGTCGTTCTCGTTGCCTTCGACCGGGCTTTCGGTTTCGCTCGCACCGGAGCGGGCGCGAACGATGCGCAACGTCTCGGCCAGGACCGCGTCGCGGATTCGCATCACGGTGCGTGGGTAGTCGGGTCGGTTGCACTCGAGCCACGCGTTGATGCCCTGGTCGTTCCCTGCGTCGACCAGGGCTTCGAACTCTGCGAGCTGATCGCCGTCGAGGCCTTCGCTGAGTTGCTGGCCGACCTGAAGCTCGATCTCCCCGATCACGTGCTCGGCAAGTGAGTGCAATTCGTCGGATTCGAGATCGGGAAACTGTTCGCGCAGAGTCGTCGAGATGAGGATGAGGTGGTCCATGACATGTCCTTCGGTTTGCTGGGGCGCGGGTGTGTCCCGCTGCCCAGGAAACCGATCCCCCCAGCCCGAAAAGGCTTGCGTCAGGCGTCAGGCGTCAGGCGTCCGCGAGCGAGCAGGCGCGAACGTGTGCGTGATCGATGCCCAGACGACGGGCGAGTGCACAAGGGCCCCTGTCATACGCCATCGCTCGAGCTGTTGTCGTTGCCATGCGGCCCATTCGACGACCGGATTGTCGGTTTCGTGAGCGGAGTCGACTGCGAGGGCAAGGTCGGTCGTCGGCGTGGCAGGCGATCCGGTGTCGGTCGGCGCTTCGACGAAAACTTCGTCGGAGGGCAACGTCCACCTTGTGGTCGTGACCAGCTCAGCACCGGAATCGATGATGGCCATCACCAAGCCGAACGTCTCGGCGGAACGGTAGTCCACGCCGCCCTCGCACGCGATTAGCGCGACCCTGGCAGGCATCGGCCACAGCTGGTGGCCGAGCGCGCTTGCGTCGGCTCCGAATTGCCTCCACGCCAAAGGGTCTTGACTTTGCGACGTGCCGAGCAGTAGGTCCAGGGCGGAGAACGGACGGTGATCGTCGGGATGCGGAGAAGCCGGTGTTCCGTCGGCGGCGATCCGCGTCAAGGGCGCGGCCATGCCCCACACACTGGACATGGTCTCCGACAGGTGGATCGAGGCCGATCCCGGCTCGTGCCTGGCTGCTGACACGTGCCCGAAGTAGAAGAAGCGTGATCGCGGCACCATCGTGAGTGCCCGGTGCAGCAGATTCCTGGTCACGTCTCTGCCGATTGGCCAGAACGTCTCGTCTTCGGCGTACCGGGCTCGACCGGAGTCAGCGAGAAGTTCTATTCGTGCGGCAAACCGTCTTCTGGCTTCGAGACCGAGAGTCTGAGACAGCCCATGGTCTGCGGCGCGGAGAGGTAGACGCGGATCGATCGCGAACAGCGCGGGTAGCCCTCGCGCGCCGGACCATCGTGGAGCGGACACGCTGCGCTGGGCATGAACCGTCGCAGGTGGGTCGTATCGAACCGAGGCGATCTCGATCAGTCGAAGGTCGTCGCTGTCGACGAGCAACAGCTCCCACGGAATCCTGGCCAGTTGCGGGCTCGGAGTGACTCGCACGACGAACTGTCGACCGGAGCGACCGTGCTGCCGCAACTCTTTCAGCAACGCCTCCGGCAGTACAGCACTGGTCAGCGTCGCTGCCATCCGTCTTTCGATCGTGCGATCGCCGAACCCGCCGGCTGTGAGTGCACGCCGTATCGCGTCGGGGGTCTTCTCGCCGGTGATCGGGTCCAGGGCGTGGTCGAGTAGGTCGAGTGCAGCGGCCAGATGCGCCGGGTTCAGCTGCTTCGCGTTGGGGGTGAACGGTGGCCGATGCCAGGTCCAAGACAGATAGGTGGCCCCGGCGTCGGCGCACCTGATCAACAATTGATCCGGTGCGCCGACGTCCTCGGTCACAATTCGTCCCAAGGTTCCGCACGCAGCATCTCCGCCAGCAGCGGATGGGTTCCATCCGGTGCCGCGGGCTTCGTGCGCAACGTCGCAACGTACTTGCTGATCGCCGTAAGACGCTCTTGCAGAGCATCTTCCAGTTCAGAATTGGCGTACTGACCTCTGGCGATGATGTCGTCGAGAATCGAGCGCGCCGATGCAGCGCTTTCGCGCGCCGAACCGAACAGCATGTTCGACGATTCCGTTGCCACGTCGACGCGGTCACCGTCGTGTACGTCCACCGAGCTTTGCACCGCCAACGCAGCCCGATGAAAGTTCCAGGACTCCAGCATCAGCCGGTCGACCTCGACCAGAGTTCGTCCCAGTTCGGTCGCACGTACGTCGGCAGGCTTACGGTCGGCGTAGAACACCCCGTATACCGCGTTGTTCCGGTCTGCGGCTGCGATCGACAACTCGCCCACCAACGTTCGATCTCGGACGGTCAGGCGTGTGACTACGAGAACTTCGCCGGTAGCACGGTCCGCGGCGTATCCTAGGAACCTGCTCGCCTCCGCGCAGAACGGGTCGACGTCGCCTGCCAACAGCACACTCATCTCGACGGCGCTGTCATCGTCGCGCAGTTCAATGGTCAGCTCTGGCGTCCGGGATCCGCTCCATGCGAGGATGCGCGACGGGACCAGGTGCGGATCGACCGCCGCTCGCTCCGTGGTGAGTCCGGCTTCGGTGTCTGTCTCGCCGAGATGGCCTGCGAGTTGGCCATTTTCTTCGTACTCGAATTGGGCCAACCAGTCGAACAAATCGGAGTCGTCGAAGGTGGTGACTCGATCGAGTTCGCGGGAGAGTTCGGCCACCTCCGAACCCCACACCGTGTCCGATACCGCTCGTGCAGCGGAGGAAGTGAGCGCTGCCAGTTCGGTCGCGGCGCCGCCGCCGAGGTCACCGTCGATGCAGCGTTGTCCGAGCGCGGTGAAAGACGGCGACGCCAATGCCACCAATCGGCTTGCGCTCGACCGGTTGCCGATGCCCTCGGCAGCGGCTGCGCGATCGAGCAGGAGGGCTCCATTGTGCAGAGCAGCAGTCGACCATCGAGCGACCGATGCCGTCAACGCCTGCCTGGCCCACACGGACACGAATCGGTAGGGGCCGCTGTGCACCGTCGATCCCGAACGTGCCTGCGCGACAGTTCGTTCGAGATCGGGGTCACCCACAGCCGCGGCCAACAGGCCTGCGTCGGCATCGGCGGTGATCGCCCAGTTCAACGGTGTCGATGGATCGGCGACATCGACGGTCACTCGGATTCCGCGGGCAACGTCGACGAAGACCTCCGCTACCGCAGGCGCAGGAGCCCCGAACCACATAACAGTGCCCCGGCTGTCGACCTCGAGGTCACCGGACCGATCAGCGGTGCTCATTTGCTCTCCGTTCGAGTAAGTGCGTCGTGGCTGTGAGCCAATTGTCGGGTTAGGACATTCGTTCTTTGCGACCATGTTTGGTTCAACGGTTTTCCGAACTGAACATCGCCTGACTCGATGTCGTCGGCAGTCAGAACGCCCGCGATGCCGATCCGTAGAAGCTGGATGACCATCTTGGCACTGGCCGAGGGGGAACTCTTCATGGCGTCGGTCGGCGTGTCGATCTCGTGCATGGCGACGATGAGCTTGGTGATCGAAGCCGCATCGAGAGTCAGAGGAGTCGTATTGGTCGCTCCTGCACGTAGAAACTTGATCGCTGTCCGTCTTTCCCAGCACACGCCGTCCACGACGTCCGGATCCCGGTGTGCGTACATCTCCCCGACCGATGAATCCTCGAGGTAGGACGCTGCGTCGGCGAACACGGTGCGTAGTTCGACTCGATCGTTTTCGACCTGGTAGCTGTGAGTCTCACTACGCGATGCCGTTGCCGACGAAAAGGTTTCGGCATCGGAGCTGTCGGCTACCCAGTGCGTACGGTCGATGATCCTCAGTTCCCGCCGACGCAAGTCGAAGATCGTCCACTTGAGTTTGAGTAAAAACGTTTTTTCGGGCTGCAGGGGATCGCCCTCGATCAGGTTCTTGAGCAGATACTTGCGCGCACGCACCCAAGCGTCGCCCACCACGTCGTCCTCGGTGGCCACCGAACTGGTGAAACCGGAGAGCATCTTTCCTTTTCGGCGGACAAGCGCGGGGTTGTCCGTGATCACCCGGTTCAGCTCGGCCTCGACGATGTCGATTTCTTCCTGCGTCGGCTTACGCAGAAGCGCATCCGGTTCGCCGTAAGTCTCCGACAGATGATCGATCTTGGAATACAGAACTTCGAGGATGTCGGGGTCCGCCGCTCCGTCGGATGACTCCTCCAGTTTGTCCACCCACTTCATCAGCCCGCGGGCGAATCCGCGCATCGCTGCCGCGTCCACCTGAGCGCCTGCGCGCGTCGGCTCCGCGAGGAACTGATCCGCGGACGCCTTCGTCAAGGTGATTTGTCCGCAGTCTTCCGACAGAATCAAGGCACGCCGCGCGGCACCGCACGTGTCGGAAAGGTACAGCTGACGCAACGGCTCGTTCAGCGCGGCCGGAAGACCAACTGGGCGTCGCTCTTTTGCCGACTGCTGATACGACGAGCTGATTCGGATCAACGGATCGACATAGTCTGCGAATGCTTCTGTGGCGTTGTTCCACACCTCGACGTCGTACCGGAGAGCTGTCGTGTCGCTCCAAAGGGCGGCAGCGCATGCTTTGGTGTACAGCTGCTCTATCCACGCCCTATGACCGAGATCGCTGATCCACCCCTTCGTCTCGTCACGCAGCAGCGAGATGTTGGGCTTCGGCCGAGCCATGGCGTCCGTCCACAGCTTGATGAATCTGTCGCGCGAGATCTCTCGGAACCCCCGGTTGGGGCGCACCCACCATTCCGGGGTTGCCCAACTCAGGCTGTCTTCGCGTGGTGGCATCGAATCTCCTTGACAATCAGTGCGTCGGCGATTGGATTATGACGGTTCATGTGGCACAGGGGGATGCCCGAGCACCCGGTGTCGTTCGACCGAACGACACCGGGAACAACGGTGCGAGAACGTCACACCGCGACGGCCTCGGCATCGCTGCGCGAGGCCGAATGGGATGCCGACCGCGCCGCCGACTTGGCAAGTCGATCGGCAGCCTCGTTCAACTCATGGCCGACATGCCCCTTGATCCACGTGACGGTTACCGGTCGTCGGCCCATGGCGTACCGGATCCGGTTGATCACGGCTGCGGTGGCCTTGTCGTGTGATGTCGGATCGGCCAGCAGAGCGCACAGAGCAGGCCTGCTGTCGCTCAGTATCTGTACCGGGCGTCCCTTGTATGAGCGGAGAGCGAGATGAATTGCCTCCAGTTCGGCGAGCTTGACATTGTGTGTTCGGAGGCTGGACACGGCTGATGTTTCATCGGCTGCGACGCAAGCGATTCCGGCGACCCTCTTGTCGATCAGAACCGAAGCGTCCGACGCGATCACCGTGACAGCGACCCCGTCGCGAACGATTCCGTTGCTGAATTCGTAGCTGCGTTCGACCGGGCACTTGTCACCGAGTCCAGCGTCGAGGTGCGCCGAGACGTGGTGGGACAAGCGTGTCGCGCGGCTGTCGGACTTGTCGACCAGCCGAATCGATGGGAACGATTCGGTGCACTGCGCCAGCTCACGAAACAGCGCCGCCGACTTCACGATCACAACGGTGGGCACGGCGTAGTCTTCCGCGAGTGCATACAGGTCGGCGAACGCATCGAGGAGCAGGACGTGATGTGCGGTAGAGGAATCGACCGTCGCCACGCGGCTGATGACGACCGCATCGGAGTTCGGTTTCTGCCACGCCGCAACGACACAGACCGTGTCTTCGAGGCCGATCTTGAATCGCACCACACCGATCGGTGCGGACGAGGTTGAAGGATTGGAACACGCGGACGTGACCCGAGTGATGCCAATGGTGTCCGCGGCGGCGTCGGGATTGGCTCCTCGGCCGCGGACGGAAGACCAGAGGGCCGCGAAGAATCGAAGTACAGTCGAGACGAGGTGTCGAGAGAGGATCATCGGTGCTCCCAGCGCTTACGCGTCCGGTTCGTTCGGACGCTGACACTGGGAGTACCGCTCCCCCGCGAACCTCCGTCGAGGTCGCAACCAGTAGGGGATCTAGTCAGGTGGCCTGCGATTCGGCTTGCTCGGACGTCGCCGTGGTCGCCTTGGCTTTCGCGCGCTTGTCCAGCCACTCGTCGAGGAACGAGGGAGCGGATGACGGACATCGCGGCACCGGCCGTTGTTCCTGCTCGTCCTTCGTCGTCGCAGTCACTGCCGATGCGCCGTCGCGAGCGGGGATCGTGTCCAACAGGTACGGCGCAGCCAGTTCCATGTCGGTTGTGTAGTGCAGGTGATCGACGAATCGGGTCAACGCGCTGCCACTGCGCGAGTGCGCATGGTCGTTGTGGTCGACGGTCAAGGTGTGTGGCCGGGCAGGAGCGCCGGACGCGGCACGGAGCGTAATGGCCGTCAATTCCGGCAGCGTGGTCATCACTGCGGGGGTGATGGTGTCTCCGAACCTCGCACACATGGCGCGGGCGTCGCCGACGGCCGCACGAAACGCCACCGTCGTTCCGACGTTGCCGTCGACAGCGGGTCGGAGGTCGGAGTCGAGTTGATCCAAATACTGGTGAGCCATCACCACGGACAGGCCGAATTTACGGCCCTCGGACAACATCGACGTCAGTGAACCCGAAATGACGGAGTGTGCTTCGTCGACCATGACGGTGAAAGGACTCTTCGACGTTCGGCGCAGCGCGGCTTCCCAGGTGCGCTGCAAGTGCAAGTAGCCGAGTAGTCGCGAAGCCGGCTCTCCGAGTAACGCTTTGGAGAGGTCGATGAGTACGATCCGGTTCTCGTCGATCGCCCGGCCCATGTCGAACGAGTCCACGCCCGATCCGAGCACACCTCGGATCGACGCCGTCGAACTGAACGCCTCGAACTTGGAATTTACCCATGAGACAACTTCACCGTGTTCGCTCGACCGCCCGCTCGCCCGGTCGTTCTTCCACCACGCTGTGAGGCGGGCGTCCCCAGCAATGGCACAGGCTTTGCGCATGAACGCCTCGTCGGCGAGCGCCGCCGGAACATCCAGGATGCTGGCTCGGGCACCGTGCACAGCGGCGAGGGCCCGCATTCCCATCGCGACGCGCTCGCGAAAACGCGGCCCGACGATTCCGTCGCCTTTGCGATCGAAAAGATACTGGAACATCTGCCCGACCTGATCGATCGCGATGTCTCTAGCGACGGCATCGTCGGTTGCCAGCGGGTTGAGCGGGATCGGCATCTCCAGGTTCCCGCTGCGAATCACCCACGTGCGAGCTGCAGCGGCTGCCGGAAGCTCCGATAGAATTCGGTCAACGAGGGTGCCGTGTGGGTCGATGACCAGCATGCCCTCCCCCGCCTCAGCGATTCCGCGAGCCATACCGGCCAGAAGCGAGGACTTCCCGGTGCCGGTCTGACCGAGTACGTGCAGGTGGCGTAGGCGCTCGGTTGCGCTGAGGGAGACGTCGATCCGTGCACCCGGTGTGTGCGCTGCACCGATTCGCAGCCGGTCGATCGGGTCGTTCACCCGCCCGGCCGGTTGGACATAAATGGGCGCAGCTGCGCCGGAAACCGTTCCTGGCAGCGGAACAGTGCCGGCGATCGGTACGGCGAAGATGGCAGGAATGTCGACGGTTCTGGTCCGAAGTAGTACCGGAGTCTGTGTGGGCTCGTCGGCGACCGTCAGACCGTGCCAGTGCTGGCGGACTGTTGCTCGCAGCCTGAACGACGGTGTCGAGAGCTCGGGAAGCACCACCTCGACATGCGTGATCCAGGTTGAATCGTCGAGCGCGCTGGCGTCTCGGCCGATCGTCATCCGAATGCCGCAGCCCGGTGTCGACGCCACGAGGTCCGCGAGCGGCCAGCTCTCGATGGCGTTCTTCATCGTAGGCTCGGTCGATTGCCACGATTTAGTCACGTGACCGTCGCCGTAACCGATCACCGCCTGCCGTCGAGTGGTCAACGGCCACAGGCGTACTGGACCGTCGGCTCGCTCCGTTGGAAGCAGAATGTGTTCGACCTCGGCCACCGGTGCCAGTACTGCGGCGAACTCGTCGAGCATCTCGCCCTGGATCGCGGGTTCCACTCCGTCGACCACAACCGTGGTTTCGACGAGCCCGTGCTCGGCGGCCGACGCGTCGAGGCGGATGCGGCATCCCGCTACCTCGGCGGCGATGCGGGCCATGAGGGTGGGGATATCACGTCTGAGTCGACTTGCCTTCTCGTCTTCGAGCGGACGAAGAGCGACGAGACGAACTGCTTCGGTCGGGTACCTCGGTGCGCTGGTCATACCCACCGCACCGATCCCCCCGGCAGCTTGTGCCGGCTAGCCGCTATTGGAGGACTTTGGCCATCACGCTGTCGGCCTTGAGCAGAAGATAACGAACGCCGTCGACGTGTAGATCCACGGCAGAATCGGCCTTGAAGACGACGGTGTCCGCGACGGCGAAACCCTTCACATCCGGTCCGAGAGCTTCGATCTTCCCGAACGAAGGCTGGGTGAGGGTGTCGGGCAGTACCAAGCCTGATCCTGTCGATGTGACCGATGCCTCGGTTGCCACCAAATAGGTTGTCATTGGTTCCAGCCGCACCGTCTTCGTTCCGGTGGCGTCGGTCATCAGCGCTGTCCTCTCGGGCTGCGTTCTCGCAGTTGACCCTTCGGATCACCGCCGAACGGCCGTAGTATGCCACGGAACTCGCCGCCTATCGGGTGTGACGACGAGCGATCCAGCACAGGAGGTGGTTCGTGGCAGTCGAACGAGGGATGGGACCGCTGGAATTCGTCAAGGACCTGCCCCGCCATCCGGTGGGCGATTTCGTGGAGTTTGCTTGCGCGGATGCCGACCGGCATTATCGGCATCGCACTACCTCTCTTCGTGTTGTCCCGAGAGATGTCTCCGAGTTTTGCTGTCGCGGTCTTCGCTGCTTACAAGATCGTTCAAGCTGCGACGAGCCCGCTATGGGGACGGATCTCCGACGGTGTCCCGATGGGAATGCTTCTGAGTGTCGTGTGTTTTTCGTATGGTGCGGTGTCCATCGGACTTGCCGTCCTGCCGCTCGGCGCAGAGGGCCTCCTCGTCGGTGCAGCGATCCTCGGTTCGGTGACGCTTCCGTTCACAGCCGTCATGCGCGTGTTCTGGAATCGGGTTTCTCTGCGCCGAAGAGCATCGGCAGGCCGCCAACGCGTTAGAGTCGTCGATGTCGGAGGGTGTGCTCCTCGTAGGTCGGGTCGTGGTCGCTGTAACGGCCCTGTGGGTGCCGCTGTGGGTGATAGTTCTGGCTCGAGGGGTCGTTGCAACCGGTGCAGGCGTCGCGCTCTCCTTCACGAAGCTGGTGCGCCCGGCCGTCCCCGTCGGTGGTGCTTGCGGGCGTCGCGGGGTGGACGTGTTCTTCGGAGCACTCTGGCTGTATGTGTCGCTGCTGCTGATCTCGGGATCGCTCGGCGCGTTCTCCTTCGCTCTCGTCGTTCTGTTCGCCGACTCCGACGGTGGCCCGACGGCTACCGCGCTGTGTGTAGGGCTGTGGGGCCTGGGCAGTTTCGTGGGACTGGCCTTCCTCCGCCTCGATGTGGTCGCCCGATCGGGATCACACCGAGGGCTGTACGCATTGCTCGTGGCGATTGCCCGTGTTTCAGGCGGCTGTAATGATCGACGACGGAGTCGTCGTCTTCGTGGTCTCGTTGCTGGCAGGGCTTCCGATCTCCGCTGTCATCACTGGTGCGTACGACTTGCTCACCGAGGTCGTGCCCGAAGGTTCACAGGGCGAATACTTCGCGTGGGCGACCACGATGATCTTCGTAGGCGACGCAGTCGGTGCCGCGGTATGCGGCGTCGTGGCGGACAGGATCGGGTTCGCAGCGGGACCCGTGTTGGCGTCGGCCTGTGCTGTTGCAGCCGTAGTTGCGATCGGGTGGCATCGAAGTCGAGCGGAAGAGACCGTCTGACGATGGACAGGGATGCCGCTATCAATCGAAACAGGGAGTGCCCGCCGTAGTTTCGGCACCGGAATGGACCCAGACGTCGGGGGAGCGGTGCGGACTGTACGAGGTCGGTGCAGCCCGCGCCGACCGACGCCTCAGGAGAAGTCATGACGACCACGACCACCGTCGGTGCCGCTTCCGCCCGACTCAGCTACGCCAGGCCTGTCAGTTCTCGTCGACCGAAGCCGGGGCGTCATCGTTCGCACCGGGCTCGCACACTGCACTTGTTGGATCTGGAAAATCTGGTGGACGGCTATGTCGCGTACGAGTCCGTCGTGTCCGTATGGAACGAGTACCGCCAGGTCACTGGAATGTTGGCAGACGAGCAAGCGATCGTTTCGGTCGCCAAGCGCAACGCGAAAGCCGCGTTTTTCGCCCTCCCCTCCGGGGTGAGGCGTGTGCTCGGTTCGGATGGTCCCAATGGTGCCGACGCAGCGTTGATCGATTCGATCGATGCGAAGTGGGTCGCTGCGAACTTCGGACAAGTGATGCTCGCGTCCGGTGATCACATCTTCACACCTACCGTGCAACAGTTCCTGAATTTCGGCGTGCCGGTTGTGCAGGTAATCGGGGGTGGGTTCAGTGCTTACGAGCTCTATGCGGCGTGTACGTCGCAGCTGTACCTGGCGGAAGCACGGCGTAGTGCCTTAGGGCGCAGGAAGTCGGCCGCAGGCTGACCGATGAGGGTAGTTCGTTCGACTGACAGTCGAACGAACTACCCTCATCGGTGTCGGCCAATTCATCGAGGTGCGTTCTCGCAGTTGATCCTTCGCCGCGACCAGGTCCGCAGTACTATCGCATCGACGTGCGGTCGTGTGCGTCATGGACAAGGGGAAGCATGGGCAAGCTGGAAGAGATATCCCGGCTCTACGGCGTCGAGAGCGGGAGTCCGTACCGGCATCTGGCTTCGGACCACGGCATGGCCTTGACCCTGTCGAGCGACTACTACGATCTGGCTCACCAGGCTTACCAAGTCCGTCGGTCGTCGAAGGTACGACGACAGGTGTTCGCAGACCGTCTCGTCACCAAGCTTATGAATGGGGCGAAATGGGATGAGAGTCGAGTCCACGAGGCCGAAGCTCTACACCTGGTCAGCGTCCCACTTGCCGGGGAGGTCCCGCCGCTCGAACTCGTGCAGCTTCTTGCGCCGCCGATAGAACGACTCAAGGACATGCGACGGGAGAACCAGGAGCTGTGGCGATACAGCGGGTTGCTCATTCGCACGGTCTCCATGGCGGCGAGCAAGCTCGATCGATACACGGCTGCATACCATTTCATCAATCAGGCGCATGGTGCACTCGCTACTTCGACTGAGGACCAGGACAACATGACCAAGGCGGAGGCAATCCAGCAACTATTGCTGCAGGAGTGTGGGCAATTGACGCGGAACGTCGAGGCGGGGCTCGTCGAACACGACAAGGTCAGACGAAAGGTGAACTGGGACGGCAACCCTCCCGAGAGGTCGTTGCAGATCGAGGAAGAACTGGTACCGATGCGGGTGTTGGCTCGGGCGGCGGCCGAGTCTGGCCGGCAAGGGTGCCTCCGTATCGAGCGCATCATCGAGCGGTGTGGACTTCCTGACGAGCCCGACCCTGAGGATCGGCGGCTCGCCGCGAGTTCCTGGTTTCTTACCAGCAACATCATGTATCTGCGGTCGCTGATGTCCGCTGCGACCGTCGAGCTGCTCGCGCGGAATCAGGACTCGACGTATTCGATCGAGGCGCAACGGGTGTATGCGTCGATCATCGAGTGGACTCGAACGCCGCTGCAGCAGTCACACAAGTTGGACCTGACGCGTGCCGCGCTTCACTGGGCATTTCTCAACGATGGCAATCACCCGTACCTTCAGCGGCCACTTCTTGTCCCGATACGGAAGGACGTTCCGAGGTACCTTGCGTTCTCGGTCGACGGCAAACTGGATGTGGACAAGTGTTCTGCCGAGCTGTTTGCCCACGACCACAACGCGGGTGTCCTCGACAACATCGCTCATGCCCAGACCTACCAAATCCTTTCGGAACGAGGAGGAGTCGGCCGGCTCGGGTATCTCTCCTGGCTCGACCGTCGTCGCAGGATGGTCAAATCACAGGTGACCGACGACGACATCGAAGAGCAGGTAAGGAGCAGCAAGACCACAACGACGGTCATGCTGAGCAACGCTGCCAGGATGGTGGTGCGTAGTGGCCGCTACCGCTATGTCTTACAGGGTCTATGACCGACCCGGGGGCTATCCGATCGGAAGCCGAGGACGAGATGGAGCGCGCGGGGGCCCTCGAGCGCGAGTTCGACCACCTGAAGGCGGCCGAGGCGTATCGAAACGCCTCACGCCTGTACCGCGAGCTCGGTGAAAGACCGTTCGATTGGGCTGCGCCCGAGTTTCACTACGCCAAGCAGCTCTCGCTTGCCCGTCGTTTCGAGCAGTCGGTCGTCGCTTTCGATGTCGCGGCCGAATCGTTCCGACCCCTCGGACCGCGTAGGGTCGCGGACTGTCGTGCAGGTGCAGGTGCCGCTTTGGCCAGGCTGGGGCGGTACGAGGAGGCCACCAACCGGTTGACCGAGGCGCTGGTCGTGTACACCGAAAGTCAGCGTAACCATCTGTGCTCGACGAAGATCGATCTTGCCTACGTCTATCTCCAGATCGGTCGCTACAAAGACGCTGTCGACGAATTGGCGTCGGCCAGACCGCTCTGCATTACGCCACTTCAGGCAGTGGGCGTGGAGCTGATCGAGGCGGACATCGAAACAGCCCGGAGTAAATACGCGAACGCCGAAGCGTGCATCGACCGGGCGTGGCGCCTCTCGGGAGATACGGATCCGATGATCTCGGCGCGGCTACATGCAAGCAGGGCGCTGGTGAAGTCCAACGCAGGTGACATCGACAGAGCGCGAGAGTTGTACCAGCGCGCGATCGAGTCGTACTCCCAGATCGATACCTTGGCCGTCCGAGAGCAACTGGCCGTGTGCACGATGAACCTGGGGGCTGTTCTCGGAGCCGAGGGACGCCATTCCGACGCACTCGATCGGTATCGTGACGCGCTGGAAATCTTCGAGCAGACGCCGCCGGTTCTCGATCGAATCGCCGACTGTCGGATGAACATTGGAGTCGAGTACTTGATGCTCGGTGACTTTGTCAACGCCCGTGCCGCCCTGGAAGACGCAAGGGATCAATACGACGCCCTACCCGGTCTGGTGCGGCAATCCTCCGGGTGCGCGATGAACTTGGCCAAGTTGCACACCTTCGGTGGCGATTTCGACGCTGCACGATCCGAGTACGACCTCGCTCGTGCGGGATTCGGGACATTGGGACTGCCGGAGTGGTCAGCGAGATGCACGGTCAACTCGGTACTCGGCCGCGCCGAATTCAGCGAGGGGAAATCAGCTGCGTTGCTTGCGGAATTGTTGCCTGCCATGGTGTATCTCGACTCCATCCGCTTTCAATTTCCTACCGCAGCTTCCCGCACTGCGTGGCGAACGACAGTAGAGGACGCTACGAGGACAGCGTTCGCCTTGGCGCGCGATGATCCCGCAACTCTGACCGAGCTGATCGAATGGGCGATCAACAGCGGCGTGCACAGTGCAGGTAGTTCGCCCGCGAAGCCTTTGTCCGTGGTCGAGGACGCGAGCGCTGCTGGGCTGCAGGACAAACTTTACTCCTTCGGTGCATCATCACCTGCGGATGCTTCAGGAAAAGGTGCGTCGGCGTACGCATCGAAAGGATCGGGTACGACGCGGCTGATCGCAGGTGCCGCGTTGCCGATGAGCCCGCCGCCTGCTTTGTTGATGCCAGGCGGTGATATTGCGTTGGGTAGGTTTTACGATGCTGCGAGACGGGAGTACTCGGACTCGACGGAGTCGCGGGTCGAGATAGCTGTTTACGACTAGTTGTCTGAATTCTGACCTGCCGCATAGTGAATGAATGTTACTACGACGATGTCAGACTTTCTGTCGTCCAGCTGAAGTGGAACCCAACCGCCTACACGGACCGATCCTAGGGGTTCAGTCGCTAACGGTCATCCTAAATGTGTGGTCAGCACCATGGCGCTGGCATCAAAAGACGCAGTACTGTGCCAGTAGGGCTCATGGGGGATTTCACGAAGCTGGTCAATTGCAGCCCTTATCATGGCAGAGCTGTGTTGCATAACTGCAACGGAAATTTCCATAATATGCTGAGTTGAGCTTGCCTCATATTGAAACTTAAAACCGCAAACCAGTGACCAATTGTGCTTATCGGAACCTTCTGCAAGCCAGTAATGACCAAAATTCATCAATCTGTTCAGATCGGACGTGATTCCCACCACGCTCGTCATGGCCGTCAAGCCCGATGCAATACCGAAACCAAGCTTGCCAACCTGTTCCCCTGCAATGCCAAGTACGCCGTCATTGGTGTAGTGAATGAAACCTGCGAGGTTACCCGAGCCGTGAGGCGAATGAGAGAAGACGCTTTCGACGACTCTTCCGAATTCGGACTGATCCATCTAAGAACCTCGCTATCGTCAGGCAGTCTGCTGAAGACGTGAATTTAGCAGTAAATGCAGAAAGTCGTGGTGTGGGTAAAAATCCATCCGTGCAAAATCGTGAACTCCAAGCCGCCGTCTAGTTGCATGGATGACTCGCAATGTGGACAGTGGGTGCTGTTCTACATCAGGTGATCTTCAGTAGAGCCGATGTGGGTAGTGGAAAGCTCCGGTCGAGAATCATTAATCCTCGACCGGAGTCATTTCGGGAGTGAGCCTCAGCTGCAACTGCCGTACTGGCAGTTGTGGCGACTGGTCGGGATATTGTGGGCCAGGGCTTCCTTGCACCACTGGCATTTTCCGTTCGAGTTGTTTGCGCATGCACAGGCCATGTCGGTCTCCCTAGTTGTCTATTATGCTGTGGGCCAGGATCTCCGGCTCGCATGCAAAGTATCGCATGTATAGGTGAAAAAGAAATCCGCCATTCGTACGACACGGCTGTTAGCCGCCGAGCTGTTCAAGATGCGATATGTAGGAAACCGCAGATACTCTGGTTCGGTCCAAGCTCTCGATCGACTGCTCCAATTCACTGTCCGATCGCCGAAGAACCTGGAGAAGTTCTCCAACGTCACCGCCACCTGCTTCGCCGAGGATTCTTTCCAGATGAATGGTATTGGCGATCAACTGCTGACGTAGCAGATCGACGGACCTCTTCGACCGCTCAGACTCCGCTGCAAGTCGCCGGGTTGATTCTACTAGCTCCCGCATTGTCATCAGAGTCGTTCCCCTATTTCACGGGCCTTAGTCGCCGCTAATCCGACGCGCCCTGCGGTGGCACCGACAAGGTCAGCAGATACGTCCAACCTCTGGATCATGTCGCGGTCAAGCTTGGTAGCGGTATTTCCCAGTTCCGTTTGGACATCAGCGGACAAGCTGATCAGCATGTTGCGATGTTGTGCGAGCACGCGAACCAAGGCGTCGAGATTTGCTGCGGCCTGGCCTATCTGAACTCTCAGTTCGTCGACCGTCGACACGTAAGTACCTGCTTTCGAGAGAGTTGTTCACAGAGCAATTATCAACGTGATGCAAAATATGGCCACTGCAATCGCGATGCTCAAGTAGACGACCTTCTTTTTCTGGGGAATGTGCGTCGATGGAAGAGCTTGTACGCGGGGGACCACGGCCATCTTCGGCTGCGCATTGTTCCGGGCAGCACGTTCTGCACGTGCAGCAGAACGTCTTGCGCTCGACTCGACGAGCAGTGCCTGCTCGAGCGCACGGCGAAGGTCTGCGACTTCCCGTTCCGCGACTCTGAGGCTTTGGATATCGCGAATCGAAGACATGGACATCTGTCGGCCGATGGCGGAGAGTGCATCCTGTACTTCGGTGTGCAGGGTTCGCTCATGGTTCTCGAACTGTTTGGATCGGGCTGTGATCTCGGCAAGGGTAGAGCGATAGTGCTCTTCGACCGCGGTTCGCTCGCTTCGCGCGAGCTTCTCGGCATTGCCGGTTTTGGCGCGCAGCTCCATCCACTTGCAGATCAACGCCTCGTATTGTGCAAACGCGTCGGTCGTCGTCATCTCTGCACCGCCGGACGTGCTGATGGATCAAAGGGCACGAGCGTCCGAGGCCGGTGAACACTCACCGAGTCGGTGTACGTAATACGTGGGAATCCCTCGGGAGGCTCGGTGTGCGGACCGAATGCGGCGGTATACTCCGCGGGCACTAATCCCGTTGAGACGGTGGCACCGAATCCGCGCAGTCTGGGCACAGTCGTCTGGGCTGCCCTCGCCGACGACCAGCATCCCACCACGAACGCTCCCCGATCCACGGACTCGGTGACATATCGAACGAACAGTTCCGATTTGGTCTTGAAGGTTCTCTCGTCTTGCTCGGACAGTTCTCGCAGTCGGTGCAGGTCGAGAAAGACGACGATTTGTCGGAATCTAGTGGCTCCGACAGGTTCTTCGAGGCCGTCCACAATCGTTGACATGGCACTGTTCTTCGGCACAACCTCGACCGAATAGCCCTGTTCGATCCACGATTCGGCCAGCGCCGATCCAAACGTATCTCCTGCGCAGTCGACAATCTGCACTGCTGCGCCGTCGAACAATGGGTGGATCAGCAGCGATAGAACGATCGAGTTCAGGACCGCGTGAGTGAGTTCCCTGCTCGAACCCAACAGTGCAATGTTCTGTTCGTCATCGAAGCTGACAGCCGGGCCTTCCGCGCCTGTCCGCACACCGATCGGAACGCCAAGGCACGCGAGTGCTGGGCCGCTGCGGTCTGCGGCAACGAGTAGTCGTGACGGCGAGTAGTTGCTGCTGACGAAGACCCGTGGTTCGACGCGGTCGACCGACATCCGCCAGAGGTCGTTCTTGAGTCGCTCGAGATACCGAGAATCTGCGTATGCCACGGACCCGACCACGTTGTCGGAGGGTTCGCCGAAATTGGAGTTCACCACGACATCGCCTCGCACTCGAAGGCTGGCAGCGGCAGTATTCCTGTCTCCGAGAACAGCCCGTGATTCATCGGCGGAGTTCTTGAGCGAGATGCGGTGAGGAATCTGAGCGAAAATCGCGTCCCCGCGCGTGGAGAAGCCAGGAATCCCGCGTATCGACTGCGAGGCGAGAACGACGTGGATACCGTACGCCCGACCTTTTCGCACCAGAGACTCGAGCTGATCCACGGCAGCTCGGCCCACCTCGTCGGATCTGCCGAATAGCACTTGGAACTCGTCGATGACGAGTAAGAGTCGCGGCATCGGTTCCGTCGAGACCGAGCGAAAAGCCGTGATGTCGCCGACTCCGGCGTTCTTGAATGCTGTGGATCTGATTTCGAATTGCTCGGTGAGGTGACTCAGAACGGCAAGCCCGAAGTCGCGATCACTTTCGAGCCCGAGAACGTCGACGTGAGGAAGCCATGCACCGTTGCGACCACTCGGGCCCAGCTGACTGAACTCGACGCCCTCCTTGAAGTCCAGCAAGAACATCCGAACATCGTCGGGGCTGTAGCGTGCTGCTACGCCGTAAATCAGTGTGAGAAGCAGATTGGATTTGCCCTGACCGACCGCTCCTCCGATCAATGCGTTAGGAAGCGGAGGGTTCGCATTCCTGAACTCGAGCCCGAGCACTGTCTCGCCTGCTCGGCCGAACGACGCCACCATAGCCGTGTCGGCCCCCTCGACCCAGGCATCTTCAATTGCGTTGACGATGTCCTCGAACGACGTGACGGGTGCGGTCGACTTCACAGCGACGTCAGACCACCATCCGACAGCATCGAGCCAGCGGGCGCGTCCGGCAGGGGTGTCGAGAGTATAGGGAGCGGGCACCGCGTTCCCGCTCAGAACGCCTCCCGATGCCGATGCGCGTGGTATTAGCGAGAGAAAGTCGGAGGTTTCGACACGGTCTGCGGGTCGCACGTGATCGTCCACGTGGACGATGAAGGAAACCCCCCGAGCCTTGGAGCCGTGTGCGAGCTGGACGAGACGCGCGTGGGTGTCCTCGGTGAACCCGGCGGGATAGCCGAGCAGGACGACGAAGACGTAGCGGGGACGACTATTGGCCTTGCCCAACTCGGCGAATGTCGAGGCACCGGATACTGCCATCGACTCGGCTGTGCTCGCTACCGTGGCGAGGTGCGCGAAAAGCCGCTCTCGCAGCAAGCGCTCGTCGTTGATGGACGGAGCGAAAGCGACAGTGTCCGATGCACGAAGCGCCGAAAATATCCCGAGTGAACCCGTCATGGTTGGGTCGAACACGCAGAATTCGAGCCGGCCCGGTGGCGTTGCCAGCGCGATTCGCAATGCCAGTTCGTGCACTAGAGCGGCCGCATCGGCACCGTCGACTGCAACACCAGCACTGTCGGTGACTTTCAAAAGTCCAGGCAGATCGCTACCGCTGAGATGACCCACTCTAACTGCAGCCGGAAGTCCGGTTGAGATTGACTTCGGTGACCATTCGTTCGACACTTGGCCTGCAATCCCAGGTGCTGCGGTGGCCACGGCGAGGGCCAACTTGTCTTCTAGTGCGCGACGGCGTTGTTCTCCGATCAAAGACGAACTATCCGCGTTTTGCTCCGTCGCAGTCATGGCACGCTGTCGAACCTGTTCTGCCACTGAGCGCTCGGACGCAAGCTCAATGGTGCGTAAGGCGGACAACCTGAGAATCGTGTTGTGGAGCGCACCAGCCAACCGAGAGATGTCTGCACGGGCGTTTTCGGCCACCGACTCGAAGTTGGTGCCGGGTGTGAGCTCATCCGGGTATTGGGCACCGCGCGGACCAGTGTTCATTCGCTCGGTTCGAGCCTGATAGCAGTGACGTGCGCAGGCCGTAAAACGGCGTTCTCGATGGTGAATCCACGGCGGATCAACTGTTCGACGACGAGATCACCGGAGCCACCTGAGACTGACTGCACAGCGTGCAAGCGCGGATCGACAACTCCTACCGCCTCGATCTGAACTACGCCCACGGTCAACAGGACGTCCAGTAGTTCCTCTACCACCGACCCGATAAACCCATCATCGGGTTCGGAATTGCTCTCGATCCGATCGATGACGCCGATAATTCCGAGCGCCAGCGGTCGCACCACCATGGTGCTCAGACCCGCGCGCGCAAACTTGATCTCGGTCCGAAGTTCCTCGAATGCAGCAGCTTTCACTCGGTCCTCGGCAAGTCGTCGTCGAAACAAATCGGTAAGCTGATCGAGACGCAGGCCGATGTCCGCGAGTCCTGCTTGCTCGCTAATGCTCGGGTCAGCATCGTCGACTGTCACTGCACCGCTGCCGATGCCGTCTCGCGGGTCAGATCCGAGACTTCGGCGTCCGACAGCGTCGCGGTACGGAGTATCTCCATTTCGCCCACGTAACTGTTGTCCGCGAGATCGGTGACTTCGACGTGGAGGACACCATCGATGTCGCACGAGAAGACGACGCGGATGGGCGAACCGGCCGGCCGCGGCTGACTCAACTTGAGCAGGGAGGTCCCGAGGATGTTTGTGTACCGGAGGTCGCAACCGTCCTCGTCGCTTTCGGTGATCTGAACGTTGAGCTCGGATTGGCCGTCGGCGACGGTACCGAAATCGTCAACAGCGATCTGGCAGGGGATGGTCGTATTCGGTTTGATGAGAAGGTAATTCACCATGGTGCCCGCCGAGCTTTGGATCGCGACGCCCAGTCCATGTGAGACGACGTCGGAAATGCGAACCGTCTTGCCGTCGGCGAGTTCAGTATCACGTTTCTGCGAGTGTGCAGTCCGAACCTCTGCCGCAATCGCAGCACCGAGGGCTACGGCTTCGTCGGGATGGACAGTGGTATCAGGTTCACGACCGGTTACCCGAGCGACGAGAGAGCGCACCATGGGCATGCGAGTCGAACCGCCAACGAGCAGAACTTTGTCGATGTCGGCGAACCGAAGGCCCGCTGCCTCGACGACGTTTTCGAGAATGTACTCAGTCCTGAGCATCAGATCGATGGTCGCTGATTCGAATTGCTCCCTCGTGATGACGATTTTCTCGGTCACACCGTCGGACGAGACGAACACGGGGGCCGACGCCGAGGTCGACAGCCGAAGTTTGGCAGCCTCGACCCTCTCTCTGAGGCCGGCAAGGATGGCGGTGTCCGTGATCGGTTGTCCTCCTCGCCCAACAAATTCTTTGAGCACCAACTCGATCAGGACGTTGTCGAAGTCGAAACCGCCGAGGTTCCGATCACCCTCTGTGGACACGATGTCCACCACACCGCGGCCAGACTTCATGACCGTTACGTCGAATGTGCCGCCGCCCAGGTCGTAGACCAGGACGGTACCCTCGAATCCTGTGTCGATGCCGTAGCTGACAGCTGCGGCAGTAGGTTCGTTGAGCACACCGAGGACGTTCAGCCCCGCAATGACGCCGGCCTGTTTGGTCGCGTTGCGCTGACCCTCGTCGAAGTAAGCAGGAACGGTTATCAACGCGTCGGTGACCGGTTCTCCGAGAGCCTCCGACGCGCCATCCACTAGGTACTTCAAAATGAACGCAGAGATATGTTCGGGCCCGTATGAGCCATCGCTGCTGTCCGGCATGAACACGTAGTCGCGTGATCCCATGTGTCGCTTGACATAGCTGACGATATCGCCGGACGACGAGGCGATTTGATTTTTCGCTGCCTCGCCGACCAGGATGTCGTCACCGTCGAAGAGCACAACCGAGGGCGTTGTGTTCTTTCCATCGCGGTTGTGGACGATTTCGGCGCGTCCGTCCGCTGACATTGCCGCGACTGCCGAGAATGTCGTACCAAGGTCAATTCCGACCACTCGACCCATAATGCCTGCTCTCTCGTCAATGTCTACTTGCTTACCTACCTGGAATTGCCGCTTTCCAACGGGGTACCCAACACTTGTTGTAGACCAGATAGCCTGCACCGAAGGATGCGAGAATGAGCAGGAATCCGATGCTGTCGATCAATACGATTCCAATTACGAACAACATCAACGGAATTCCGATTGCCCACAGAACGGAGTTGTTGAACAACGACGGGACGTGCCACGTCTTTGCTTCCATCCGATCTAGATAGCCGCGCATCTGCACTATCGCTGCCTTGATGTCCGGATCCGTTGTCAACGAATCGGACTCGGAGGCCAGACCACGCATCTTTTCGATTTCGTCGGAACTGGTGACGACATAGCTGTGGCCGGCCTGGCGTGCGGGGGTCTCCTCGGCTTTCTCGAACAACGCAGCAGCTAGGTAGTTCTTGACGATCTGCTCGCTGGGATGCGCGGCGAGGATACGGCGGAGTATGCTGATTCCTTCGTCGGTGTGACCGTTTTGCAGGAACACAGACGCTTCTGCAAGAGGGTACAGAAAGTTGGATCCGTCCAGCTTTGCTGCGGTGCGGTATTCGACAAGAGCCTGGTCCCATCGTTCCAGCGTCTCAAGCAGTGAACCGGTGTGGAAACGATATTCGGGGTTCTTGGCGTCGATGGTGGTTGCCTGTTTGGCTTCGTACAACGCGTCCTGCACTTCGCCAAGGCCAGCGTTGGCCCTGGACCGCAGGATCCACGACTCGGCCGAGTTACCGATCGTGTGGGTTGCCTCGCGGGCGGCGTAGGCGGCGGAGTGATAGTCACCGTGCGACAGGAAATCCCGGGCCTGCGAGACCCAGTCGGAAGTTCCATTCTGGGCGGGGACGGTAGCTGGCGTAGGCGTCGATACACCCTGGGACAACTTTGCGTCGTACTTCGAGCGTGCGTCGTCCGTTGTCAACAGAGCCTGCCTGGCCTCTGCAAGCCAGCGTACCCAGGTTTCGGCCTCGTGCCGCTGGCTCTGGTCACTCGCCATCTGGCGCTTGGACCAAAGCTTCGTCTTCGTGCGATGAGCCGCCCGAATTTCGTCGGACGAGGCGCTTCTGGCCACCTCGAGCTTTTCGTAGAAGTCGACTTCGACCATCAAACGCTCCCTAGCTCTCTAACGTACTTTGATATCGATGAAAGTTACTGACGGACAGTGTTGCTGAACAGTCGTGCGTTCGTACGACACAGGTGCAGCCTCTGTATCTACAGAAAATCTCGCGGCTTGAACGCGTCCAGCTGCGTGGGTGGGCGCGTTGTCCTTCGGTCGAACGATGGCGGCTCGTCGGCGGCAGCCCTAACATCTTCCACCGGTGAAGTCGGCTCAGTGTTCACCAATATCGACGTGGCGAGTCGAAGACAATCGGAGGTGCGTTGCGAGATGAGCGATGCCTTGAACTTTTTTCGCGAAGGTGATTCGGGGCCTACGTTCGGTGCGCGTGATACCGGCTCACCCAGGCTCACAACACTTCGTGTACGGCTCAGGTATGCGACTCCAGATGCTGTTCACCGGACGCAGCCTCCCACCGAGGTAGCGCGGGCGGACTCGGTCGATCGCACAAGCGGGTCCGGTGGAGCTCGATCCACGGACCTCGGATTCGCGGAACGCATGCGGCGTGCGCTGAGCAACCTGTTTCACATTCGCTACAACGTCGGTTACCCATGACAGGACCACTCGACTGGCTACGCAACGGCCGACCGACATAAGGCGAGATGCATCCAGTACCGGAGACCGCTGGATCGCTTGGGACTGCCCCGAGTTCGGTTGATTGTCGGGGTTGAGTGGCTCGTGCCGCGTGTGCGGCCTGGTTGATTGTCTCAAACTCGATAGGGGTGAGTTTGCCGAGGCGTCGTTGGCGGCGTTTGCGGTGATTGGTCTTCTCGATCCAGGTCACGATTGCCAGCCGTAGTTGCTCGCGGATCGACCATCGTTGACGATCGAGGATGTTCTTCTGCAGGAGGGCGAAGAACGACTCCATCCCCACGTTGTTTCCGCATGCCCCAACCCGGCCCATCGATCCGCGTAATCCATTGTGGGACAGGGCGTACACGAAGTTCTTGGATCGGAACTGGGTGAGCCGCGATCCGAGTGAACGATCGTCCCCGCCGAGCCTCTCTGCGCCACAGCATTATCCAACGCGGACACCGCCAACGAGGCCTTCATTCAGGAGTTGATCGAGTAGCCGACGATCCGGTTCGACCACACGTCCTTGAACGCGCAGAGATACAGTTTGCCCTCGTCGGTGCGATGTCAGGTGACGAAAGGTCAGCCACAGCTGGTCCGCGGCGTGTGCGGTGAACTGACGATCCACAAGGTCATCGTGGACCGGCGGGCCGGCCTTCCTGTTCAGGCCGCGATTCTTCGAGAACACCGACCAGATGCTCTCTTGTGATCACAACCGCGCGACCTGGTTCTCGCTAGCGGTCATGCCGCGGTCGGGTAGCTCGTCTGCGATGAAGTGGTAGCCGCATGCGGGGTCGTCGGCGTGGATCTCACGAGCAATGTTGATCAGATGTGCATCATTCCAATCTCGTTGCGTGACTCGCTGTTTCTTTCATTTATAGAACGATTGTGTGGAGAAACCGAGAACCCGGTGGGTCACTGTGACGGGGACTCCGTCGCCAGCAAGGTCGAGGACCAGCGGTGGGGGCACCTCCCGCTTGCAGGGAAGATCATTTTGGGAGTATGTCTCGACTCAGATAGGCCGCAGCTCGCCGCAGAACGTCGTTCTCCTGCTTGAGCAGCCGGTTGAGCTTCTTCAACTCCCGCAGCTCAGCGGACTCGTCACCAGGGTTCTGCCGGGTCACGGGCAACGCCGTCTTCACGATCGGCAAACTTGAGCCAGCGATGCAAACATCCTTCGGAGATTCCGAAATCCTTTGCGATTTGACGCAGGGGGCCTCGCCTTTGCGTAGGACGGCGATCACGTCGCGGCGGAACTCCTCGGGAAATGCTGTCGGCATGGTGAACACCCTTCCACCGTGAGGAGCGATCCTCACAGAACAGACGTCAACCAAAGCCGGGGCAGTCCCCAGCACGCGATCCGGAACGTCGGGGGATCGGTGGAGTCAGGGCGAGGCCAAGAGAGCCTTGCCCTACGAAAGGCTCCGCATGTCTCTGTTCGCCCCGATTTGCACCGACCCCGCCTCCGGTGCCGCAGGAGCTATGGCTGTTTACTCGACCGCTGTTGCCCGTATCCCTGCCTATCAAGAGTTCCTGCGTGAGCAGGGATTCGATCCCGAGACCGTTCGCGCCCTGGAAGACTTCGCGCGAATACCGGTGATGACCAAGAAGAACTACATAGGTGCGTACGCGCTCAATCTACGAATGATAAACGGCGACATCAACGGCGCTCAGATTATTTCGTCGAGTTCGGGGTCGTCGAGTGAGCCGACCTTCTACGCACGAGGGCCGCTCTCGATCGCGGAGAGCGTGGAGTTGCACCGACGAATACTGGCAGGATTCAACCTCGGCGGGGGCAATACGCTCATCGTCGTTGCGCTCGCAATGGGTAACTGGATCGGCGGCACGTATACAACGGAAGCCGCCGAGAAGCTCAGTGAGCTGGGGCATCGCGTTGTGGTGGTGGCACCGGGTGTAGACAAGCAGTCGGTTTTGGAGACGGTCAAAACCCTCGGGCCGATGTTCCACAATGTCGTGCTCGTCGGATACCCGCCGTTCCTCGTAGACGTCGTCGATGAGGCTGACGATGAGATCCTGGCGCAGAACATCAAGCTGATCTTGGCAGGGGAAGCGATCGGTGAGGACCGGCGTGACAGCCTGCTGAGCGCGCTGGGTAAGCCGGGGTGCGTCGAAGACATTTGCGTTGTCTACGGGACTGCGGATGCAGGGATGATTGGGCACGAGACGCCGTCGTCGATCGCGATCAAGCGATCGGCGCTTTCGCACCCCGCACTTGACGAGGCGCTATTTGGCGGTGATGCCGAGACATCGACGTTCGTCGAATACGACCCCAACATCCGTTTCATCGAGACTGAGGAGGATGGGCACCTGCTGTTCACCGTCGAGTCGAGCAACCTTCTGCGTTACCGAATCAACGATGTGGGAGCTGTCTGGGACGGCGACGAAGTCCGCCGAATCATGGCCGAAAACGGTTACCAACTCGAGGTGGCGACGTCGACCGCCGGTGCCGGGTTCGTTGTTCTGAAGCGGCGTTCCGACGTCGCCGTGTCGTTTTATGCGATCAACATCTATCCGGAACCGATTCGTGCATCGCTGGCAGATCCGCTACTGAGGGGCGTGCTAACGGGGAGGTTCAAGATCGGACGCGTGCCGGGCGCAGGCATGGGTTCGGACACCCTCGGGCTCGACGTCGAGATGCGCGAAAGGATCGATCCGTCGACAGGTCTGGACGAGGACTTTGCTCAGACGGTGAAAGAAATCGTGAGCGACGGGCTCATCCGGTCCAACAGTGAGTACCGCGAGTTGCTGCGCCAGGAGGGGGAACGTGTCGAGCCACGAATAACGCTGCACAGCTTCGGTTCTCTGCCTTCTCGTATAGGTATCAGACAGCCGACTATCAAGGACAATGAGGTGCAGAAGTGATCGAAATACTGAACCCGCGCGACGATGCAGGACGGATCTCGACGTTAACCGCACCTGGGTCGGGCTACCGGTTCGTAGACGGCTGGGAGTCGGCGCGCGAGGAGTTGATGGCAATCGACTCCTTCGACCCGAACGTCCGGTGGGATTGGGGAGACGCTGATGTGGTGGCTGATGCGAGCCGGTTTATCGTCTATCCCTGGCGCTCGACGATGGTTCGGCTGCCTGATCGTGAGCACTTTCACCGGTTGCGTACCGCGCGCAACCGGTTCCTGCTCGACGACAAGGAGCAAGACGACTGGAGCGGGGCACTGATCGGTGTCGCGGGTCTGAGCGTCGGGTCGTCGGTTGCTTCGGTGTGCTCGTTGACAGGTGCGCGACGGTTCCGGCTTGCGGATCCGGACACCTTGGGTCCGAGCAATCTCAATCGTCTGCTCGGATCGGTGTGTGACTTGGGAGAGTCGAAAGTGACTCTGGCGCAGCGTCGACTCCTCGAGACGGATCCGTACACAGAGGTGACTCCGTTCGCGGACGGGTACACCGAGGGCACGTCGGAGGCGTTCCTGGGTGGGCGTAGGACTGAGCGGCTCGCGGTTCTGATGGAGGAGATGGACAACCTTGCGATGAAAGTGGCGATTCGTCTGCGCGCCCGTGAGCGCGGAATTCCCGTGATCATGGCGACCGATAACGGGGACAACGTGATTCTCGACGTGGAGCGCTACGACCTCGAACCCGACTACGAGCTCTTTCACGGTCGGGCGGGGGAGCTGTCTGCGATGACAAACGAAGAGTTGAACGCGCCGACTCGACGACTCCAGATTGCAAACGCAATCGTCGGAAGTGGGGTAACGCCGAGGACACGATTCTCGCTGACTCAGGTCGGTGTTCGGTTGCCTTCTTGGCCTCAACTCGGTACCGCTGCGACTGTGGCGGGTTCTATCGCTGCCCTCGCCGCTCGTTTGTTGGTGTGCGGTGCTGACTTGCGCTCGGGGCGCTACCGCGTTGACCTCGACCGGACGTTGCTGGGGGAGTCGGCAGGCCTTGCAATGCGGTGGAATGAACTCGACGAGGACGAATTCATGGACGTCATTTCGCGAAGGTGAACCTCACGCCTGCCGGTCCGTATGGGCGATGACGATTCTCACCACCATCGACAACGGCAACGACCTTTCCGCGATTCCGTTCTCGCCACGGCGTCTGAGGTGATGAGGGTGTTCGACCCCAGTGTCGCGCGTGCGCTCGACAGAGGCACCGCACCGAGGAGTCTGGAACCACGTGACCACACTCCCCGTAAGCACGCCAACCACCTCCACCAATGCCCGTTCGAGCCGGGGAAGGATCGCCGCGGCCGCGCGGTGGCTCGCCCTCTCGCTTGCCGTCCTGGCCGTCACGCTGGGTCTGACGGTGACGGCCCCCAGCCAGGCCGACGCTGACCGTGACCAACTGCGGCGGCGGGCGATGCACGGTGTACCTGTCGAAGTCCGAGACACGGGCACTGGGTCAGGGACGCATTCCGGCGCCGCCCGCCTCGCCCTGGTGGCAGGCCAAGGCCGGCTACTACGCCCTGGCGCAGGGGCACCGTTGGTTCGCTCAGCAGTACGCCAACCGCGGCCAGTGCTCCGCGTTCACCATCTCGATCAACCCAGCGGGCACCCAGGGGTACTACGGATACTCCTGCAACTGGAACTGATCACCAACACCGAAGCCCCCGAGCGCCTCAGGCGCTCGGGGGCTTTCGTGTGTGATCGGCCCGAGCGGCCGACCGGACGCACACCCTCGACAGGTTAGGGTGATTTCCGTGTCTGACAAAGTCTCCCGCGCGAGGAACGTCGTCGACGAAATCGAATCATGGGTGGACAGCGAGGCGTTGGCCACCTTGTTGGCACTCATCCATGCGGAAGGGCAGCCCGACGACGTCGACGACTCGCCATGGCTCCATCTGAACGAGCAACTGCCGGAGTGGCTGCTGGAACTCCTCGCCGAGGGTTCGGTACCTGCAGACCAGGATCCATCCCTGCAGCTACTCAACCGACTGATCAACCTCGAGAAGAGGGCGGCAGACGACTTCAACTTCCGAGGGCGAGCCGGCCAGGTCTATAAGGAACGTTCCGAAGCCGCCACCGCCGACTTCGATCCCGATACTCGTGCACGGGTACTCGATCTGACGACGCAGTTGGGTCTCGTCGAACCGACTCCGCCGAAACATCAGGCGTACGACATGACGCTGGTGCTTGGCGGCGGATTCAATTCGCCCCTCCTTCGGAGCAAGTACGCGGCATCGCTTGAAGCACGAGGAATCGACCTCGGCGAGTTGTATTTTCTCGGCAGCCCGCGGTTCTTGATCACCGGAGACACCCCGGAGGAGCCCGTCACATCGCTGTACGCCCCCGGCGCGACGGACGAGTTCGGGCTCCTGCAAGCGGCTGCTGAGTCGGAGTTCGGCTTCTCCTCGGCCCCTGTCGACCTCCTGTGTGGATGCTCCTCGACGTCGGCTATCTGTCCTCGGTGGCGACATGATGTCGTCGACGGCAATACCGCAGATGTGCCACCCGAGTACACACACGAGAGATCCGCGGAACTGGCGTCGGCCGACGGCCGGCATCGGGGATCGGTCATCTCGGCGAGTACGAGTCGACCTCCCTACCGACCCGACACATCGGACACATACGCGCTGTGGGCGAAGTATGCAAATCCACACAACGGCCAGAAGGTCCTCACGGTCACCACTCAGGTATTCGTCCCATTCCAGCGATTCGACGGACTTCGGCGCCTCTACCTCACCCGTGGTCTCGACCTGGACGCAGTCGGATTCGGTGCCGAGTGGGGAGACCGTCCCCAAACCGCCGAATATCTGCTGCAGGAGACCTTGTCCGCGATTAGGTCTGCACGACGGTTGCTGGTCGATGCCGTCGAAGTTGTCGTGGGCGGTTGACTAAATACTGTGCGAACTGGCCGGATAAGCCCGTGAATACGGTGTGAATCTACGCGCACCACAGCTTTCGATGGTGGTTCACGTATTTGACCCAGGTACGTTGGATAACGTGCATGAGCAGGTAGAACAGACAAAACGGACGCGCGCGGTGTGGTTGGTCGCCGTGCTCGTCGCCTTGGTGGCACTCGTGGCGGGGTGCACCATCGGATCGGGCGAGGGCGGCTCGGGTAGCTCGGCCCCCACCACCGAGGCACCGCCCGTCGCGCAGGTGACCGAGAACCCGGTCGCCGGTGCCGACGACGTCAGTCCCATCGCACCGATCTCGGTGACCGTGACGAGCGGAACGCTCACCGAGGTCGCTCTCACCAACCCCAACGGCAAGGTCGTCGAAGGCGCGCTCTCGCCCGACAAGACCTCGTACGCCATCACCGAACCTCTCGGCTACGGCGTGAAATACACCTGGTCCGGCTCTGCCGTCGGCTCGGACAACAAGACCGTGCCCGTCGAGGGCAGCTTCACCACCGTCGAGCCGGACAGTCGAACCGCGGTGAGCACCAACATCGGCGACGGCCAGGAGGTGGGCATCGCTGCGCCGATCATTCTGCAGTTCGATTCGTCCATCGCGGACAAGGCCGCCGTCGAGAAAGCACTGACGGTGACCACCAATCCGCCGACTCCGGGCGCCTGGGCCTGGTTCCCGGACGACAACGGCTCACGCATCCACTGGCGACCGACCAACTACTGGGCTCCCGGCACCACCGTGTCGGTGGACGCGAAGCTGTACGGCGTGAACTACGGCGACGGTGCCTACGGTGCCGCCGACCTCACCTTGAACTTCAGTATCGGACGCAGTCAGATCGTCGTCGCCGACGCGACCAGCCACCGCATGCAGGTGGTACGCGACGGCCAGACCATCATGGACATTCCCGTCAGCTACGGCGAGGGCAACGAGGACCGCAACGTCACCCGCAGCGGTATCCACGTCGTCACCGAGAAGCACGAGGATTTTCTGATGTCCAACCCGCCGTTCTACGAGAACGTGCGCGAGCGGTGGGCGGTGCGTATCTCCAACAACGGCGAGTTCATCCACGCCAATCCGCTGACCACAGGGGTGCAAGGTGCATCGAACGTCACCAACGGCTGTATCAACCTTTCCACCGAGGATGCGCAGCAGTACTTCGGCACGGCGATGTACGGCGACCCCGTCGAGGTGACCGGAACCCGCATCGACCTCTCGGCGGCCGACGGCGATCTGTACGACTGGACCATCGATTGGCCGACCTGGCAGTCGATGTCGGCTCTTCCTGCCGGCGGTGCGAGCGCAACCACGACACCTGCGACATCGCCTGCACCCGCGCCCGCCGGCTGAGTGCGTCGCGCGCTCAGTCGCGGGCGAAGCGCCCCGGACCGGCCTGATCGCGCGGCTTGATGATGATCTGGTCGATGTCGACGTGTGACGGCCTCGAGGCGACGAAGCCGATGACCTCGGCGATATCGCTCGCGACCAGCGGCGTGATTCCCCGGTACACGGCGTCCGCCTTGGCGGCGTCGCCGTCGAAGCGGACGAGAGAGAACTCGGTTTCCACCGCGCCCGGTGCCACCTCGGTCAACCGCACCGGCTTCCCGAGCAGTTCGCCGCGCAGGGTGCGATGCAGCACGGCCTGAGCATGTTTGGCGGAGGTGTAGCCCGAACCGTTGTCGTAGGCCTCGAACGCTGCAACCGAGGTGATCGTGACGATCAGGCCGTCGCCGGAATCGATCAGCTTGGGCAGCAGGGACTTCGTGATCCGGAGCGTGCCGAGGACGTTCGTCTCCCACATCCAGCGCCAGTCGTCGAGGTCGGCGTCGATCACCGGAGCCAATCCCTTGGCACCGCCTGCATTGTTGATCAGCACGTCGACGCGGGGAATCACCGAGGTGAATGCGGCCACCGAATCCTCGTCCGTGACATCGAGTTCCAGTGCGGTACCGCCGATTTCCGAGGCCAACTCCTCGAGTCGGTCCAGTCGGCGGGCGCCGATGACGACGTGGAACCCGTCGGCTGCGAGCTGGCGTGCGGTGGCCGCGCCGATGCCGGAGCTTGCTCCGGTGACGACGGCGATTCGGGAATCGGGTGCGATGTGTTCGGACGAGGTCATGGCTCGATTCTATGCCGGTCGACCACGACGCCGATGCGGCGGCGATTGGCCAACGAGCGTGCAGGTGCTAATTTTGCAGGCATGTCGGCGTCCGAGACCACCGCGATGCGGGTCACGTATGCGACGGCGTCCCTCGGTGCTCGCTTGCCGCTTCCTCGTGAACTGTGTTGTCTCGGCGCAGGAACCTGTCTCTAGCCGTTCGAGCTACAGACAGTCGATTGGATGCGGTCGCCCTTCGTGGCCGACGCATCGACCCCTGACCTGCATCGCTTCGCCCTGTCGGCGCTGTCGTCCCGCGCCGAACAGGCACAACTGCTGAGGACCGTCGACGGATGTCTGTCACCACCGCGCATCGCCGTACTCGCCCCGCCGCCGCGCACCCATCGGTGCGACTGGTCGCGCCCGATCTGAGGATTGCCGGCGGCCCGGCCTCGTCCGTGCTTCGAGTCGCCTGTTCGGTGGGCCCGATCACGCGCGACAGTGCCGCTCGCGCAACAGGGTTGAGCGTCGCCACCGTCAATCGTCAAGTATCGGCCCTGCTCGGGGCCGGGCTGCTGCGCGAGCGCGCAGACCTGACGGTGCCGGGAGCGACAGGGCGGCCCCGCGTGCCATTCGAGGTGGACCACGAACCGTTCTCGACGATCGGCATCCACATCGGTGCCGTCAGCACCAGCATCGTCATGAGCGATCTTCGCGGTCGCGTTCTCGCTGCTGTCGAAATCCCCACCCCCGGTGGATCTTCCGAGGCAGCGCTGATGTCCATCACGCGCAGTGCCTGCGCCTTCGCTGCACGCTGGCATCGCCGCACCCTGCTGTGGGTCGGGGTGGCGACCGGCGGACGCGTCGACACGGCGCGCGGCACCGTCGATCATCCTCGACTGGGTTGGCGTGACGGACGAGTTGCCGCCATCGTCGGCAGCGGACTCGGGGTCCCCGTCTCGGTGTCCGGGCACGTCGAAGCAATGGCCGCCGCGGAACTACTTCTCGCCCCGCCGCCGTCGAACACCATTGCAGCGCAGGACGGAACGTCCCTGTACGTCTACGCACGCGAGACCGCTGGAATGGCCCTGACGATCGACGGCCGCGTCCACACGCCGGCGAGCGGGCCCGGTTCCATCGCGCACCTGCCCACCGGATCCTCGGCGCTGTGCGGCTGCGGTGCTCGCGGATGCCTGGAAGCCTCCGTCGGTGACAGGGCAGTGGTCGCCGCTGCGGTGAACCGCGCAATCGTTGCCCCGCACACCCGTCCGAGTATTGCCGCGGTGTACGGCGCAGCGCAGGGCGGTTCGGAAGCAGCGCGGGAACTGCTCACCGAACGGGCCCGGATCCTGGGGCGGACGGTGGCGCTGCTGCGAGACATGTTCAATCCGGATCGCGTCGTACTCGGGGGACAGGCATTCACTGCATATCCAGCCGCGATCGCTCATGTGCGAGAGGCATTCGTGCAGCATTCGACCCTGGCACCCGGGAATGTTCGAGTGACCGGATTCGGCGACCGGGTACAGCAGTACGCCGCGACGGTGGTCTCACTGAGCGCCCTGTACTCCGATCCGCTCGCCGCGATGCGCACAGTCGCCGCGTAGGTTGCCCGATATGAGCATCGGGACAGCAGGACCAGTTCGCCAGGCCACCGGAATCGACGGGACCAACATCGTCTACCGCGTCAGTGGTGACCCCGCGTCCCGGCCGTTGATTCTGCTGCACGGGTGGGCGCAGAGCTCGGCGTGCTGGGGATCGGGATTACTGGCCGATTTCGCGGCGCGGTACCGCGTTGTCGCCGTGGACCTGCGCGGTCACGGTTACTCCGACGCGCCGACATCGGGATACGAGGACTCGAAGAACTGGGCCGGAGACGTCGCCGCGGTGCTCGCTGCAGAGGGCATCACCGCAGACGCAGTGCTGCTGGGCTGGTCCTACGGCGGGCTGGTGATCTGCGACTACCTCGCCGAACACGGATCCGACGCGGTGGCGGGCATCGTGCTCGTCGGGGCGATCACCAGCATCGGTCGCGGACAAGCAGGCGGCCGCGTCGGGACCGCGATGCGGGCAGCGATCCCCGGTGCCATGGCGGAGGAGCCCAGGGTCGCCATCAAGGCACTCGGAAGTTTCGGCCATGCCCTGACCGGGCCCACCGAAGGAAAAGGAACCGAGGCACAGGCGTTGTTCGGGCTGACGCTCGCGACCCCGCCTCGGGTGCGCGCTGCCCTGTTCGATCGCACGGTCGAACACGACGACCTGCTGCGGAGCCTCGGTATCCCGGCGTTCGTGCTGCACGGAACCGAGGACACCGTCGTCGATGTCTCGGCGGGCCGGCACGCCGAGGAGCTGATTCCCACGGCGGTGGCGTCGTACTGGGATGGCGTCGACCACGGCCCGTTCGTAGCCGATCCGCAGCGATTCCTGACCGAGGTGGCCGGGTTCGTGGACGGTCTGGGTACGGCATGAACGAACAGTCCGGATCACGCGCGGGGTCATTCCGGCCCGGCCGTCGGAAGGGGTAGTTCTCGAGACGTAATGTGGAGGAGTGCACACTGAAGACGTGACGGGACACCAGCTCAGCAGGGTCGCTGTGTTGTCGTTGCATACTTCCCCGCTGGCGCAGCCCGGCACCGGCGATGCGGGCGGGATGAACGTCTACGTACTGCAGAGTGCGAAAGAGCTGGCCAAGCGGGGCGTCGAGGTCGAGATCTTCACTCGGGCCACGGCCTCGTCCGATGCCCCGGTCGTCGAGGCTGCGCCCGGCGTGCTCGTCCGCAACATCGTCGCTGGACCGTTCGAGGGCCTGGACAAGCACGACCTGCCCACCCAGCTCTGCGCGTTCGCGGCCGGGGTGCTGCGTGAGGAAGCTCGCCACGAGCCCGGCTACTACGACCTGGTGCACTCCCACTACTGGCTCTCGGGCCAGGTCGGTTGGCTGGCGCGCGACCGTTGGGGAGTGCCGCTGGTGCATACCGCGCACACACTCGCCGCAGTCAAGAACGCGTCCCTGGCTCGGGGCGATTCGCCCGAGCCCGCCGCGCGCCAGATCGGCGAGCAGCAAGTGGTCGCCGAGGCGGACCGGCTGATCGCCAACACCTCCGAGGAGGCGAAGTCCCTCGTCGAGATCTACGGGGCAGCGCAGGAATCGATCGATGTGGTTGCGCCGGGAGCCGATCTGACGCAATACAATCCGGGCGACAAACGGGCAGCTCGCGTCGCGCTCGGCCTCGATCCGGACGAAGCGATCGTCGCCTTCGTCGGACGCATCCAGCCACTGAAGGCACCCGATGTGCTCATCGCTGCGGCTGCGGAAGTGCTGCAACGAGATTCGGCGATGCCACTGCGCATTCTGATCGTCGGCGGGCCGTCCGGCAGCGGGTTGGACCGGCCCGGCAGCCTGATCGATCTGGCCGAAAGTCTCGGCATCTCGGCCAAGGTGACCTTCATTCCGCCACAACCGTCCTCGCGCCTGGTGCAGGTCTACCGGGCAGCCGACATCGTCGCCGTGCCGAGTTACAACGAGTCCTTCGGCCTGGTGGCCATCGAGGCGCAGGCCTGCGGAACTCCCGTGCTGGCAGCCGATGTCGGCGGGTTGGGTGTGGCCGTGCGGTCGGGCGAGACCGGTCGGCTGGTGCAGGGGCACCGCACCGCGGACTGGGCCGATGCGCTCTCGTCCATGCTCTCGGACTCGGCAGCATTGGCCGAGATGTCGATCGCAGCGCCGCTGCACGCGCGCAACTTCTCGTGGGAGCACACCGCGGAAGGACTCATCGAGAGCTACCGGCAGGCCAGGTTCCATTTCGATCGTGGTGAGGCACCGAGCGAGTTCTCGCCGCGCCGGGTCCGAGGATTGTCGAAACTACGCAGATCAGGAGCTGTGACTGCATGAGCGAGACCGCCGACCTGATCGACCGGGCACTGAAAGACCGCGAACTGGACTACACGCGTCGCGGTGAGGTGTTCACCGTCGAACTGCCCGGGGAACGCAAGCTGAAGACCACGACGATGTTGACCGTCGGGCATCACGGGGTACGTATCGAAGCATTCGTCTGCCGCAAGCCCGACGAGAACTTCGAGGGCGTCTACAAATACCTGCTGCGACGTAACCGCCGCCTGTACGGGGTGCATTACACGATCGACAAGGTCGGCGACATCTACCTGGTCGGCCGAATCTCGCTGCACGCGGTCAACGGCGACGAACTCGATCGGATTCTCGGCCAGACTCTCGAAGCCGCGGACGGCGACTTCAACACGCTCCTCGAACTGGGGTTCGCGGAGTCCATCAAACGTGAGTGGGCATGGCGGGTCTCGCGCGGGGAGTCGTTGGCGAACTTGAAGGCATTCGAGCATTTGGTCGACGAAGATGCAGCCGCGCAACCGTAACTCGCCCGAAATGGCACGGAGCCGTCGCCCGTAACGTCCGGTTCTTAGCCTGACATTCATGACCAGGCCAGAGGATGCGCGCCCGCCGGTGTTGCAGATGTTCGGTTACGGTATGCAGCACATCCTTTCGATGTTCGGTGGCGTGATCGCCGTGCCCATCATCGTCGGTGGTGCGGCCGGGCTGTCCGGGGCCGATCAAGCCCTGTTGATCTCGTGCGCCCTGTTCGTCAGTGGGGTCGCGACCGTGCTGCAGACTATCGGGATTCCCTTCTTCGGCTCGCAATTGCCACTGGTGCAGGGCATTTCGTTCGCATCGGTCTCGACGATCCTGACCATCATCGGCAGTGCCGAGGACGGACGAACCGGCCTGCGCACCGTGCTCGGTGCCGTACTGGTGGCCGCGCTCATCGGTTTGGCGATCGCGCCGTTCTTCTCCAAGGTCATTCGCTTCTTCCCGCCACTGGTCACCGGAAGCATCATCACCGTCATCGGACTCTCGCTGATGCCGGTGGCCGCGCGCTGGATCACCGGTCAGGAGACGGTGGGAGGTGCACCCAATCCGAACTACCTCGACCCGGGAAACATCGGACTGGCGATGTTCACCCTCCTCGCAGTGTTGGTGATCACCAAAATCCCCGGATTGTCACGGCTGTCGATTCTGCTGGGCCTCGTGGTCGGCACCATCGCGGCGCTGATCGTCGGAAAGACGGACTTCGACGGCGTCGGCGACGCCTCCGTGGTGGCCGTGCCCACTCCCTTCGCATTCGGGTCACCGATCTTCGCGGTCGGCGCGATCGTGTCGATGACCATCGTGATCCTGGTGATCATGGTCGAGACCACCGCAGACATCCTCGCCGTCGGCGAGGTCGTCGGAACCGACGTCGACACCAGACGCGTCGGCGACGGGTTGCGCGCCGACATGGTGTCCTCTGCCGTGGCACCGATCTTCAACACCTTCCCGGCCACAGCCTTCGCGCAGAACGTCGGACTGGTAGCGATGACCGGTATCAAGAGTCGCTTCGTCGTCGCAGTGGGCGGTGGGGTACTGGCACTGCTCGGTCTGTCTCCGGTTCTCGCCGCCGTCGTCGGTGTGGTCCCGCTTCCCGTCCTCGGTGGCGCGGGCATCGCACTGTTCGGCACCGTCGCCGCCAGCGGGATCCGCACCCTCGGCAAGGTGAACTACGACAACAATTCCAATGTGGTCATCGTGGCGGTGACCTTGGCATTCGGCCTCATTCCCGTTGTCGCCGACGACTTCTGGGACGAGTTCCCGGACTGGTTCGTCACCATCTTCCACTCCGGTATCAGTGCCGCCAGCATCGTGGCAGTGGTACTCAACGTATTCTTCAACGTGATCAAGCCCGGTACTCCACCGAACCCCTCGGTGGTGGCAGCGGGCCCGGCCGTGATGGTTCGTGAGGACGAAGCGAGAACACTCCGCGAAGGCGGCAGTCTCCCCGAAGATCGGGCGTCGAACAAGGATGCCTGAGCGAAATCCTGCGCACCCTCGCCCGCACGAGTAGCGTCCCGAAACAATAGAAGTACATCTGAACTGGAGGACATCTTGTCAATCGTCACCCGCACGAGTACGCGAAAGGCAGCGCTCGGCGGCGTCGCGTCGCTCGGTGCCATCGCCCTGATCGCAGCTTGTGGATCTGCTCCCGAGAACGAAGGATCGGGCGGGGGCGGATCGAGTGACTTCCTGCCGTGCATGGTCTCCGACAGTGGTGGCTTCGACGACAAGTCGTTCAACCAGCTCGGATACGAGGGCCTGACCGAGGCGGCCTCGACGCTCGGTGTCGAGCCCCGCACCGTGGAATCGGCGTCGCCGACCGATTACGCACCCAACATCAACAACCTCGTCGATCAGGGCTGCAATCTCATCGTCACCGTCGGATTCGACCTCGCCGATGCCACCAAGGTCGCAGCGGAGGCCAACTCCGACATCGACTTCGCCATCATCGACGACTCCTCGATCGACCTGCCGAACGTCAAGCCACTGACCTACGACGCGTCGCAGTCCGCCTTCCTGGCCGGCTATGCGGCCGCGAGCTACAGCACCACCGGCGTGGTCGGCACGTTCGGCGGCGCGCAATTGCCGACCGTGACCATCTTCATGGACGGTTTCGCAGACGGTGTGAACTACTTCAACGAGCAGAAGGGTGCGGCAGTCCGAGTCATCGGCTGGGATGTCGCCTCCCAGAACGGCTCGTTCACCGGCGGATTCGCCGCGAACGAGGTAGCGAAGAACACCGCCCAGGGGCTGATCGACCAGAACGCGGACGTCATCTTCCCGGTCGGTGGACCCATCTACCAGAGTGCGGCGCAGGCAATCCGGGACTCCTCACGTCCGGTGGCCCTGATCGGTGCCGACGCCGACGTCTTCGAATCCGACCCGTCGGTAGGCGATCTGTTGCTCACCTCGGTGACGAAGGGCCTCAAGACCAGCGTCGACGAGGTGGTCGCCAACTCGGGTGCCGATTCGTTCGACAACACCCCGTACGTCGGCACACTCGAGAACGGTGGCGTCGGTATCGCGCCGTTCCACGACTTCGAGTCGAAGGTCGATCCCGCACTGCAGGGCGAGCTGGATACGATCGAGGCCGGGATCATCGACGGTTCCATCACCGTCGTGTCGCCATCCGCACCCAAGTAGTACCACCGAGTACTCCACGGTCACATCACTCACTGGTTGCGGGGACATGAAGCTCGAACTTCGCGGTATCACCAAACGATTCGGCTCGTTGATCGCAAACGACCACATCGATCTGAGCGTCGAATCCGGCGAGATCCATTGCCTTCTCGGTGAGAACGGTGCAGGCAAGTCCACGTTGATGAACGTGCTCAGCGGACTGTACCGAGCCGAGGAAGGCCAGATTCTGCTCGACGGCGTCGAGCAGAACTTCGCCGGACCCGGCGAGGCCATGGCCGCCGGGATCGGCATGGTGCATCAGCACTTCATGCTGATCCCGGTGTTCACCGTTGCCGAAAACATCGTGCTCGGCAACGAAACCACCTCGCTCGGTGGACGACTGGACCTCGTGGCAGCGAGAAAACTGGTACGAGAGATATCAGCGAGATTCGGCTTCGATCTCGACCCCGATGCTCTCGTCGGTGACCTACCCGTCGGCGTGCAGCAGCGGGTGGAGATCGTCAAAGCGCTCTCCCGCGAGGCCGAGGTACTCGTCTTCGACGAGCCGACGGCCGTCCTGACCCCGCAGGAAACCGACGATCTGATGCGGATCATGCGCGAACTCGCGGCCTCGGGCACCACCATCGTCTTCATCACCCACAAACTGCGCGAAGTGCGCGAAGTGGCAGACAAGATCACCGTCATCCGGCTCGGCAAGGTCGTCGGCGAAGCAGAGCCGACCGCCGACAACACCGAACTCGCGGCCTTGATGGTGGGACGCGATGTGCAGCTGACCGTTTCGAAAGATCCGGCGACACCCGGGGACGCTGCGCTGGTCATCGAGAACCTGTCGGTGTTCGATGCCCAGGGCAACAAGACCGTCGACGACGTCAGCTTCGAGGTCGCGGCGGGAGAGATCCTGGCCGTCGCCGGGGTGCAGGGCAACGGCCAGACCGAGCTCGTCGAAGCGATACTCGGGCTGCAGAACAACGTATCCGGGAAGATCAGCCTCGACGGCCGCTCACTCGTCGGATCCTCGGTGCAGCACGTGCTCGACGCAGGGGTCGGCTTCGTGCCCGAGGATCGCACCGTCGACGGTTTGGTCGGGGAGTTCACGATCGCAGAGAACCTGATGCTCGATCGCTCGAACAGCATGCCGTTCGTTCGGCGTGGTGCGGTGCAACGCGACTACTTGCAGAGCTTCGCGTCGGAGAAGCTGAGCGAATTCGACGTTCGGGCACCGGGAATCAGCACTCCGGTCGCGCGGCTGTCGGGAGGAAACCAGCAGAAAGTGGTGCTCGCCCGCGAGCTGAGCCGAGATCTGCGCCTGTTCGTCGCAGCCCAGCCGACGCGTGGAATCGACGTCGGGTCCATCGAATTCGTGCACAAGCGCATCGTCGCCACTCGGGACTCGGGGATCCCGGTCATCGTGGTGTCGAGCGAATTGGACGAGGTCGCCGCTCTGGCCGACCGCATCGCCGTCATGTACCGAGGAGCAATCGTGGGAATCGTCCCCGGGGATACGTCCCGTGAAACACTCGGATTGATGATGGGCGGTGAGCGTGGTGAGTGACGCCGGGCAGCCCTCGACATCCCAGGAGCCTTCCACCTCGCATCGCGTACTGCGGCAGATCTTCACCGGCAGTGCCATCATCTCGGTCCTCGCGGTACTTCTCGCGCTGATCGTCGGTGCCGTTCTCATCGCCGCCACCAACTCGGCCGTCCAGGAATCGGCCGGGTACTTCTTCTCGCGTCCCACCGACATGCTCAATGCGATCTGGGATTCCGTTGCCGGAGCGTACTCCTCGCTGTTCCAAGGTTCGGTGTACAACTTTCGGCGTCCCGGATTCGAGAACGGCATCCGGCCACTGACAGAGACGTTGACCTTCGCCACTCCGCTGATCGTCGCGGGACTCGGTGTGGCGCTTGCTTTCCGGGTCGGCATGTTCAACATCGGTGGCCGCGGCCAGATGCTCATCGCCGCGGCCTGCGCCGGATGGATCGGGTTCAGCGTGAACCTGCCTGCCGGTATCCACCTGCTGGTGGCCGTCGTAGCCGGAGTGGTCGGCGGCGCGGTGTGGGGCGGTATCGCCGGATTCCTCAAGGCGCGCACCGGTGCTCACGAGGTCATCGTCACCATCATGCTCAACTACATCGGGTTCTACCTCGTCGCCTACCTGCTGCGCACGCCAGGAGCGCTGCAGGCGCCAGGATCGAACAATCCCAAGTCCGCGCCCATCGCGTCCACCGCGGTGTTCCCCAAACTGTTCGGTGACCGCTACAGTCTGCACCTCGGATTCGTGCTGGTGATCCTCGTGACCGTCGCGGTGTGGTGGTTGCTCGAGCGATCGAGTCTCGGATTCCGCTTCCGTGCGGTGGGCGAGAATCCGCACGCCTCCCGGGTGGCGGGCATGAACGTCGACCGCATCTACCTCTACGCGATGATCCTGTCGGGGGCCCTGGTCGGCCTGGCCGGAGTTGCGCAGGTACTGGGAACCGTGACCACAGGTTTCAGCGCCGACATCGACGCCGGAATCGGATTCGACGCCATCACCGTCGCGCTGCTCGGCCGATCGAAACCCTGGGGCGTCTTCTTCGCCGGAATCCTGTTCGGCGCGTTCAAAGCCGGTGGCTTCGCGATGCAGGCGGCCGAGGGCGTGCCGATCGACATCGTGCTCGTCGTGCAGTCGGTGATCGTGCTGTTCATCGCCGCGCCGCCGCTGGTGCGAGCAGTGTTCCGATTGCCGGAACAGCGAGCAGGCAAGGCCAACGGGGCAGCGACCGCAAAGGTGGGTGCACTGTGACCCCCGCTCTCGGCACCGTCGACAGCCCGGCAGGGACTGCGCTGGGCCGCAATTGGAAGGTCCCGTCCATCCTCGGAGTCGTGACGCTCCTGGCGTTGGTGCTGTTCGTGCTCCGAAAAGGCTCGGGGAACAGTACATTCGCGTTGTCATCGGACGGCGACTTCTTCGCACTGCCCGCTGTGAGCGTGCCCTCGTACGGCACCGGCCTGGTCGTCGTCGTCCTGCTGGCCGTCATCACCGCATATGTCTCGCTGCTGGTGTGGCGGTCGCGTGCTACACCGCGATGGTTACCTGCACTGTTCGCAGTACTGTTCGTGTTCGGATTCCTCGCCTGGGCCGCGGACGGGGAGACCATCCCGGTCCCCGGATTGCTCATCGGCGCAGTCGCTCTGAGTACACCGCTGATCTTCGGTGCGATGGGTGGAGTGATCTCCGAACGCGTCGGGGTCATCAACATCGCCATCGAAGGGCAGTTGCTCGCAGGTGCCTTCGTCAGCGCCGTCGTCGCCTCGATCACCGGATCGACCTATGTCGCGCTGTTGGCGGCCCTGGTGGCCGGAGCACTCACCGCGTCCTTGCTGGCGGTGTTCTCCATCCGCTACTTCGTCAATCAGGTCATCGTGGGTGTGGTGCTCAACGTTCTGGTCGTCGGGTTGACCAGCTTCCTGTATTCGGTGGTACTGACGAAGAACGCCGAAACACTCAACTCGCCGCCGCGCTTCCCGCGCCTCGACATTCCCGTGCTCTCCCAGATCCCGATTCTCGGACCGGTGCTGTTTCAGCAGACGCTGATCGTGTACCTGATGTATGTCGCAGTGGCTGTCGTGTTCTTCGGACTGTTCCACACCAAGTGGGGACTTCGCCTGCGGGCCGTCGGCGAGCACCCGCAAGCTGCCGATACCGTCGGCATCGACGTCGCCCGAACCCGATTCTGGAACGTCTGCCTCGCCGGTTCCATCGCCGGGCTCGGCGGTGCCTACTTCACTCTCGGTTCCGTCGGCTCCTTCGGCAAGGAGATGACCGCAGGCGCAGGCTACATCGCACTGGCCGCGGTGATCTTCGGTCGCTGGGATCCGGTGCGCGCGACTCTGGCGGCACTGCTGTTCGGTTTCGCATCCAATCTGCAGAACGTGCTCGGCATCATCGGTTCCCCCGTGCCCAGCGAATTCATGCTGATGCTTCCCTACGTGGTGACCATCTTCGCCGTCGCTGGACTGGTGGGTCACGTCCGAGGGCCTGCCGCAGCCGGCAAACCGTATGCCTCGCGAAATTAGCGCATGCCATACCTGACTCGGCGGTAGGGTCGCTGTCCGTTGTGACCGCTTTCACTGTAGGGTTCGATCATTGTTGTCGCAGTTCTTCGAAGGAGAGCCATGAGCTTCCGCAGTCCCTTCCCCGACGTCGAGATCCCGAATCTGAACGTCTACGACTTCCTGTTCGGCTCCATCGCCGAGTCCGACCTCGACAAGCCTGCGCTCATCGACGGTACGTCGGGTGACGTCACCACCTACAAGACTCTGATCGGCCAGATCGACGCCATTGCAGGTGCTTTGGCCGCCCGCGGACTCGAGGTCGGCGACGTCGTCGGCCTGCATTCGCCGAACGTTCCCGCATTCGCCTCCGTGCTGCACGGCATTCTCCGCGCGGGCGGAACCGCGACGACGATCAACGCGTTGTACACGGCCGAGGACATCGCAAAGCAGCTCACCGGTTCGGGCGCGAAGTTCCTGTTCACCGTCTCGCCGCTGTATCCGCAGGCCAAGGCTGCCGCGGAGCAGGTCGGTCTCGATGCCGACCACGTGATCGTCCTCGACGGTGCTGAGGGCCACCCGAACCTGCGGGACCTGCTCACCCAGGGCGCCCCTGCCCCCGAGGTCTCCTTCGATCCGGCCACGCACGTGGCCGTTCTGCCGTACTCCTCGGGCACGACGGGCGTGCCGAAGGGCGTCATTCTCACCCACCGCAACCTCGTCGCGAACGTCGCGCAGATGGAACCACGCGTCGGTATCGACAGCAACGACGCCATTTTGGCGTTGCTGCCGTTCTTCCACATCTACGGACTGACGGTATTGCTCAACATCGCCCTCAAGCTGCGCGCGCATCTGGTGACGATGCCGAAGTTCGATCTCGTCGAATTCCTGCGGATCATCCAGGACCAGAAGCTGACGTACCTGTTCATCGCCCCGCCGGTGGCCGTCGCGCTCGCCAAGCACCCGATGATCGATCAGTACGACCTGTCGAGCGTGCACACCATCTTCTCGGGTGCAGCACCGCTGGACGAGGAGCTGGGCAAGGCCGTCGCCAGGCGACTGAACACGCGCGTGCGTCAGGGCTACGGCATGAGCGAGCTCAGCCCCGTCAGTCACGCTATTCCCTTCGACCGCGACGACATGCCGCTCAGCTCGGTCGGACAGCCGCTGGCCAACACCGAGAACAAGCTCGTCGACCCGGGAACGGGCAACGAGATCGACCTTCCCACAGAGGGATTGAGCGCGCAGGGTGAGCTGTGGGTCAAGGGCCCGAACGTGATGGCGGGATACCTCAACAATCCCACCGCGACGGCTGAGACCCTCGACTCGGACGGTTACCTGCACACCGGTGATATTGCCGTCGTCGATCCCGAGGGTGTCGTCTACATCGTCGATCGACTCAAGGAACTGATCAAGTACAAGGGCTATCAGGTACCGCCGGCCGAGCTCGAGGCGCTGCTGCTCACGCACGAGCAGATCGCCGACGCGGCCGTGATCGGTGTTCTCGACGACGAGGGCGAGGAAATCCCCAAGGCATTCGTCGTCCGCCAGCAGGGTGCCACCATCGACGAGGAGGCCGTCATCGCCTTCGTCGCCGAGCGTGTGTCGCCGCACAAGAAGGTACGCCGCGTCGAGTTCATCGACATCGTGCCGAAGTCGGCAGCGGGCAAGATTCTGCGCAAGGATCTGCGCGCAGCCGAGGCAGCAGACAAGTAGCTCCGGCAGTACCGCCCCCTCCATCGAGCTCCACGGTGGAGGGGGCATTGCTGTCAGAGGGGGGCGCTCATCGAAGGGCGTCGATGTCCACGAACGTAATCGTCCAGCGTGATCAGCGGCGGGCGATCGAGCGTCGAGACCGGCGCGACACTCATCGACAGCTGGCCTTCGGCGGCCGCGAACGTGGTGAAACCGGCACCCGAGTCGCGCAGGCCAAGGCGCGGGAGCATCGTCGCGATGATCTGGCGACTCATCACAGCCAACTCCGAGGTCGGCCTGTTTCGGTGCCGCCGTGTGCCCAGTCCGACCTGTCCGATCGGGCCCGCACCCAGCCGGTGATACGTGTCGAGCAGAAGGCCGATCTCGACACCGTAGCCAGGGGCGAACGGGAGCGATTCGAGCAGTTGCCGAGTTGCGGCGTATTCGCCGCCCAGCGGCTGGAAGACGCCGGCCAGTTCGGGCCGCAGTGCCGTCAACAGTGGCCGCACCGTCAGCTGCGTGACGCGTCCCCCGCCGTCCTGGTCCGTGGTGTCACCGATCCTCAGCGGCCGCCGATAGAAGCCCTTGACCAGTTCGAGGTTCTCGACCATCAGCAGGGGACCGACGAGGGAGGGGACGAAGTGCGCACCCGGTTCGAGAAGATCGGAATCGACGAACACGACGATCTCGCCCGAGGTGGCCGCGACGCCACGCCACAGAACCTCTCCCTTGCCGTGGACGACGGGTGTTCCCGGTAGTACTTGCTCTCTGGGCACCACCGTGGCACCGGCAGCGCGGGCCCGAGATGCCGTGCGGTCGGTGGAGCCGGAGTCCAGCACCACCAGTTCGTCGACGAGAGTTCCCAGGTACGGGACTATCGAGGCGATGACATCGGCGACGGTGTCCTCCTCGTCGAGCGCGGGAAGTACAACCGAGACCGTCCGACCCTGTTTGGCGGCGATGATGTCGGCGAGCGGCCAAGGCGAGCGGGCCCACGTGGCAGCAAGGGCAGGAGTGCCAACGGCACCGTTTCGGCTCATCGAGTTTCCTTCGTCATCGCTGAAACATCACGGCTCAGGACGGGCCGGTCGGCAGCCCCAACGACGGAGCGATCACCGACCACGAGTCGTGTAGGTCTTCCTGCCAGTAGGCCCAGGAGTGGGTTCCGTTGGGTCGAAAGTTGTAGGTCGCCGGAATGTCGAGCTCCTGCAGCCGCTGTTGCATCTGATGCGAGCACGCATCGGTGGTCGCCTCGATCACGGCACCGACGGCGACCTGCTGGGCGAGCTTGCTGTAGTCGCTTCCGATTCCGGGGCCGCCGGGGACATCGAACGGGCCCGGCGCGCCGGTTCCCGCCGAAATGTAGATCTCGATGCCGCGCAGACCTTCGGCATTGACGTAGGGATCGTTGTCGACCCAGGCAGCAGAACCGGGCGGCCCCCACATGTTCATGGTGGAGCCGCCTCCGCGAGCTTCCACAACCGATCTGACGTACATCGCACCCACCGGATCGCTGGTACGAGCGCATCCGCTGTACGCCGCGACGGACCGGTACACCGAGGGGTGCGCGATCGCCAATTGCAGCACCGACGTACCGGCCATGGAGATGCCGGCGATCGAATTGACTCCGTTGCCGCCGAGCTCGGCGTCCATCAACGGCGGCAGTTCGATGCCGAGGAAGGTGGACCACTTGTTCCGACCCAGCACCGGGTCGTCGTGCAGCCAGTCGGTGTAGTAGCTCGCCGCGCCGCCGCGCGGAACCACCACGTTGACGTTCTTGTCTCCGAAGAAGCCGACGATGTCGGTCTGATCGAACCAACTGCTGCCACCGTCTCCGCCTGCGGCACCGTTGAGCAGGTAGACGGTGGGGGCACCGGGGTGCTTCGCCCGGAAGATGTCGACGGTGATGTCGCGGTCCATCGATGCCGAATACACGTGCACGATATCGCGGCGTTCCGCGATGTTCTCGACTCCGACGATCTTCGATGCATCCTCGGCGGTCGCCACAGCTGCTGTGCCCGACATGAGAACGACGACGGTTGCGAGCACGCAGAGAGTCGAAACAATCGCCTCACGCAGGCGGTATCGGTCGATCATCCACCGTTCCTGACGTCGTGGGGGCAGCGCAATGCCTGAGCTTCGGCCGGCGCGGTACTCCCAGGACGTTAGGTCGCGCCCAACTATGTCTCTACACTTCTGACGATTTTTCAGTTTTGACACAGATTCAGATCAGAACTTTGTCGATTCCCCACAAATCCGCTCGGGGGGTGTTCACCGATGCGCGTCAGTGATGCACTGGCTGCTCCGACGCACTCCTTGCGTTGCGCCCGTACCGCTCCTCTTCGAAAGGTTGTGCCGTGGTTGCATTCGGACTCATCGACGAGTGGACGCCCACTCCCGGCTCGCTCACCACGTGGTCGCCTTCCGAGGCCTCACGCGCCGCCGCGGCAGCAGCACCTGTTCATCCGGCCCGGCCGTCACACATCCAGCAGGCGTACCTCGAGGCTGCGTACCGCAACCGAGGATCGTCCTTTCGCTTCTCCAGGCTGTGCCTCGTCACGTTCCGCATCGAAGGAAAGCTGGACGTCGCGGCGATGGGCCGAGCGTTCACTGCGTTCGTCAAACGTCACGACTCGTTCTCGAGCTGGTTCGAGGTGACGGCAGAAAGCTCGGTGCGCCACCGCGTCGACGTCGAGGACATCGTGCTCGAGGCAACCCCCTTCGGCATGCCGTCGGACTCGGCGGCTATCCGCAGGCACGTGCAGGACAGCACCCCCGGGCCCGACAGCTGGGACTGCTTCTCCTTCGGCACGATCGAGCACGAGGACCATTTCGTGGTGTATGCGGCGGTCGATCATCTCGACACCGACGGAATCTCGCAGGCATTGACGTACTACGAGCTCCGACAGCTCTACCGCAACGCGGTGACGGGGGAGTCCGACGAGTTGTTCACCCCCGGTAGCTACCTCGAGTACTGCGAGCGCGAGCGCGCCGAGAGCGACGCCACGACCCTCGAGACCCCAGCTGTGCAGACGTGGATCGACCTCGTGGTGGGCAACGGCGGTGATCTACCGACCTTCCCACTCCCGTTGGGGCGCAACAGTGCCGACTACACCAGGACATCGCACAACTCGTTCCCGCTTTTCGACGGTGCGCAGGCCAGGGCGGTCGACGAGGCATGTGCAAGCGTGGGGGCGAAGTTCATCGGCGGAATCTTCGCAGCGGCAGCACTGGCCGAATACGAACTGGCGGGCAGAGACAGCTATCTGGCCCTGACGCCCAAGAGCACTCGATCTCTGCCGGGCGAATTCGCCTCGATCGGATGGTATTCCAGTCTGATCCCCTTGCGCTTCGAGGTGGGTTCGTCGCCGACCTTCCGCACCCTCGCCGTCCGTGCTCAGCACGCGTTCGACGCCGGAAAGCTGCTGGCGAACACCTCGTATCACCGGGTACTGGAATTGGTCGGTCCCGAACACGGAATCACTACCAAGCCGGGTTGGACCGCCCCGATGATCTCGTACGTCGACGTCCGCAAACTGCCCGGTGAAGCCGAACTCGACGCCGCAGGGGCCGGGTTGTACGGAAACCGAGGCAGCTCGGAGGAAGTCTTCATGTGGGTCAACCGATTCGAAGACCACACCGGCGTCGAATTTCTGTACCCGGGCACGGACGAGGCCGATCGCTCGATCGACCTGTACTTCTCCAAGATCTTCGAGATCTTCTCCGCCGTCGTCGAATTCGGAGACTACGCCCCGCAGCTTCCCGACGCGAGCACGTTCGCGCGCGAGATCGCGGACGTCAGCAGGGTATGACGCACCGACGCAGCGGCTCGTGGCTGACGCTGTGCGCCTGTCTGCTGGCAGTGACGATGCAGATGATCGACGTCACCGCCGTCACCGTTGCGTTGCCGACGATCGCTCAGGACCTCGGTGGGCAAGGCGCACAGCAAGTCTGGGTTCCGGCGGCGTATCTGCTCGCCTTCGCGTGCGCGCTCCTGACAATGGCGAGAACAGGTGAGGTCTTCGGACGAAGAAACACATTCGTCGTCGGCACCGCGATGTTCGCATCGACATCGGTGCTGTGTGCGTACGCGCCGACGATCGAGATGCTGATCCTCGGTCGAGTCCTGCAAGGTCTGGCGGGTGCGGCCATGTCGGCTCAGACCGTGGCCATCGTGACCGCAACCTACGCCGGGGCGCGGCGTACCACCGCGTTCGCACTGTACGGAGCCGTCGCCGGCCTCGCTGGTCTGGCAGGACCCGCCGTCGGCGCGGTTCTGCTCGAACTCGACATCCTCGGAACCGGTTGGCGTGCAATCTTTCTGATCAACGTCCCGATCGCAATGATCGCAATTGCGATCGGCCGCCGATACATCGCCGTGGGTTCGCAGTACGTGCAGTCCGGTACCGGTGGGCGCTTCGATCCGGTCGGGGTCCTGCTGTGGTCGACCGGCGCTCTGCTGATCGTCTACCCGATCATGACGAGTTCGAGCCCGACCACCGCGGTACCGGCAATGGGCATCGGACTGGGGCTACTGGCCGTGTTCGCGATGTGGGAACGGCGTCGAAGGGCAGCCGGCGCACACGTCATGGTCGACACGAGCGTGTTCGCCGAGCGAGGATTCTCCTACGGCTGCGCCGTCTCGGCTCTCGTGTACGGCACCTTCACCGGCTTCGTGCTGACGATGTCGGTGACACTGCAGACCGGTCTCGGCGACAGCGCCTCGATGGTGGGGGCGATCACGGTGCCCTTTGCTCTGGGCGCCATCGCAGCATCCTTGGTCGCACCGATGGCGTTCGAGCGCTGGGACTCTCGGTCGGTGGCTGCCGGTGCGGCGATCATGGGGGTGTCGCTGTCGATGCTCGGCCTAGCGACCGCGCAGCTCGGACAACCCGGCTTCGCCTGGTGGCTGGTGGTTCCACTCGCTCTGATCGGGGTCGGTCTGGGTTCGGTGATCGCGCCACTGCAGAGCACCATCGTCGCCGGGGTCAGGCCGGAGGCCATCGGCTCCGCCACGGGCATCATGCCGACGGTCCAGCAGATCGGGTCTGCAGTGGGGACCGCAGTCACCGGTGTCGTGTACTTCGCACTGCTTCCCGCCCAACCGATCGCATCGGACTATCTGGCCTCGCAGCAGAAGGTTCTGTTCGGGCTGGCGGTGAGCATGGCTGCGGCCACCGCCGTGTCGGTCGCGCTGCCGCGCCGAGACCGAAAAACAGGCGGCGAGGCACGAGCGCCCGCGATGGCACCGCACAGATCTCCCTGACCCAGAACGCCCCGAGCGAAACACAACGATCCGCAACACAATCCGAGGAACCCGGGCCTCGAGGACCGGCCGGGCCGAACGAAATCGAGAAGAGTTACCTCATGCGCCGCACCCTGACTGCCCTGACGATCGCCGTCGGGCTGATGTCGATGCTGTTCGTCTCAGCACCTGTCGCATCGGCCGGGCCCGACGATCCGGTACCGCCCCCCGGCACCATGTACGCATCGCCTGTGGACCTGACCGGCAAGAACAACGGCGATGTTCTCGACAGCAGGCGCTTCACCAGCCCGCTGTATCCCGGAGCCGACATCTGGCAGCTTCGGTATCGGTCCTCCGACTCGAGGGGAGACGCGATCGCTGCCGTGACGACGGTCCTCGCGCCGGCCGATCGTGCTCCCGGCGGCCCGCTGCTGTCCTACCAGCCTTTCGTCAACGCGCTCGGGTTGCAGTGCGCGCCATCGGAATCGTTGTTCGGTGCCGACCTGACCACCGGCGTGCAGGAACGCGAATTTCTGAACCTGGCACTGGTACGGGGATGGACCGTCGCTGTCCCGGATCATCTCGGACCCAAGAGTGCCTACGGTGCGGCGAAATTGGGCGGGCAGATCACCCTCGACGGGGTGCGGGCCGCGCAGCGGGTACCCGAACTCGGGCTCGCGGCCAGTCCGGTGGGGATGGCGGGGTACTCCGGTGGCGGAATGGCCACGGCCTGGGCTGCGGCCCTTGCTCCCACCTACGCACCGGAGCTGAACATCGTCGGTGCCGCCGCAGGCGGTGTGCCCGCCGATCTGGACAACATCGCCCGCGCGCTCGGCTTCCAGCCCCACCAGGCCTTCGGTCTCGCGTTCGCGGCGGCCCTCGGGCTCGAGCGGGAATACCCGGACCGGCTGCCGATCTCAGCGCAACTCAACGACACTGGTCTCGCCTTGAAGGAGCAGGTCGCCAATGCCTGCACGCCGGTGATTCTGGCTGCCGGTGCATTCAAGAGTGCGCTGGCCGTCTCGACCAACACCTCGCTGGTGGACAGCCCCGAGGCGCAGCGGATCATCGACGAGAACAGTCTGGTCAAGTACGCCGGTGTGCCGACTGCCCCGACGCTGCTCTGGGCCAGCGACAACGACCCGCTGATTCCGATCGCCGCCCTACGCGATACCGCCGGTCGGTACTGCGCAAACGGGGCGACGCTGCAGTTCGACATCGTTCATGCGCCGCAGCACATTCAGGCGGCATTCGAAGGGCTTCCGGCTGCGCTCACATTCCTGGACAACAGGTTTCGGGGTGTCGCTCCGCCTACCAACTGCCTCCGATGAAGCGGCTCGCAACTGCGGTCGCGGCAACGACACTGGCGTTGGTCGCGGCGTCCGTTCCGGCGCACGCCGCAGATCTGCCGGTGTTGGCGCCCCAGTCGTTCGGTGAATTCTCGGTGCAGACTCGATATTTCGACATCGCCGTCGGACCCGCGCGCGACCAGCACTGCACAGTAGTGGGCGACATCTATGTTCCGGATGGGCTCGGCCCCGACAATCGAGCACCGGCCATCCTGACGAGCAATGGTTTCGGCGGATCCAAGGACGACCAAGCGGGAGCCGCCGCGAGGTTCGCAACCCACGGCTACGTGGTGCTGTCGTACTCGGCGCTCGGATTCGGAGGTTCGACCTGCAAGATCTACTTCGCCGATCCCGACTACGACGGTGCGGTGGGATCGGCCCTCATCGGCTATCTCGCAGGCGCGCGCGACGGTGTGTTCGCCGATGCGGCGAGAACTGTGCCGGCACCGGCGCTCGACGTGGTGCGGCTCGACGAACCAGGAGATCCGCGCGTCGGCTATCTGGGCGGGTCCTACGCCGGCGCAACAGGGTTGGCGACGGCGTCGGTGGATCCGCGACTGGACACGGTGGCATCGATGATCACGTGGAACGATCTGGCCCACTCGCTGGCACCGGAAGCAACCGGCCGGAGGCCGGTGGGGCCGATCAAGAGCGTGTTCGGCACGGCCTTTCTTGCAGCCGGTGCCATCCTCACCGGGCCGGTCGGGTACGCAGTCGATCCGGATCGAGCCGACGGGTGCCCCAACTATGCGCAGTGGGTGTGCAATGCCGCATCCGCCTTCGCTGCCAATCGCGAACCCGAGCCGGAAACCCTGGCGGCGATGCGCCACGTCTCACCCGCGGACTATCTCGATCGCGTCGATGTCCCGGTTCTGCTCACACAGGGCCAGAAGGATTCACTGTTCAGCCTCGACGAGGCGGCCGCCACCTTCGAGGCGCTGCGGGCGCGGGGAGTGGAAACGTCCATGATCTGGCACTCGTGGGGCCACAACGATCGCACTGGCTACCCGGGAGAATTCGACATCAAAGCACCCGATCCGTTCACTCAGCACGAAGCGGCTCTGGTGGGCAACTGGCTCGACCGACACCTCAAAGACCGCGACGTCGACCCCGGGCCTGCCTTCACCTACTTCCGCGACTGGGTTCCCTACAACGATGTGGCATCGCCTGCCTATGCGGAGTCGAGTACATTTCCCGTCGGCAACAGGCGCACCTATCACCTGGCCGATGGCGCATTGGTGGACAGCGCCGGCCCGAATGCTCCATGGGCGCAGACGATTCGGGATGCCGGGTCGCCGACGCACACCACGCTGGGGCTGCCGAACATCGCAGCAGAAGTTCCGGTACCGCGATTCTCCCTGCCCGGTTCTGCTGCGACCTGGACGACCCCGCTACTCACCGAAGCAGTCGATGTCGTGGGTGCGCCCGTCTTGTCCATCAGCCCGCGAACGACCGGACCGGCCACGGTGTACGTCAGTGTGCTCGACGTGGCACCGAACGGAGTCGCAACCGCGATCCACGGACTGGTGGCCCCGGCTGTTCTGACCGGAACCGCGGAGCCGGTGACCATCTCGCTGCCCAGCATCGTTCACCGATTCGATCGCGGACACCGCATCGCCGTCGAGATCACCGCATCCGATCCATCGTTCGCCGGTGGGCCCGGACCGGCGGAGGTGACCGTCGCGTCGACGGATTCGATCAACGAATTCTCCTTACCCGTAGTGCCGCAATGATCTACCTGAGAAACACCGAAAGGCTCGCCTTGACCAGAAAACTCGTTGCCCTGAGTTCCATCCTCGTGGCACTGTGCGCATCTCTGTTGGTCTCGGGGACAACAGCTTCGGCTACCCCTGCCCCGACGATTCCCGATCCGGACGTGTTCTACGCGGCACCCGCCGATATCGCCGATCACGCCCCGGGCGACATCCTGGCCAGCCGTCGTGCGGACGCGTGGATGTACCCCAACACCGACATCTGGCAGCTCAAGTATCGGTCGACCAACTCCGCGGGTGCGCCGGTCGCCGCGGTGACCACCGTGCTGATGCCCCGAGGCAGAGGTGAGGGGACGCCGTTGGTGTCCTACCAGGCGGTGATCAACGCTTTGGGCGTCAAATGTGCACCCTCGCATGGTCTGTTCACCTACGAGATCGGTGAAGCTCCGAGCCTGTACCTCGGTATGGTCACTCGCGGTTGGGCGGTCGCTGTGCCGGACTACCTGGGGCCGACCGGTGCTTACGGGGCGGCGGAGTACGAAGGTCGGTTGACGCTCGACGGCGTTCGGGCCGTGCAGAACTTCGAGCAGTTGCCGCTGAAGGACAGCCCTGTCGCTCTGCTGGGCTACTCCGGCGGCGCGTTGGCGACATCGTGGGCCGGTGCGATGGCACCCACCTACGCCCCCGAGTTGAACATCGTGGCCAGCGTGCACGGCGGAACCCCTGCCGATCTGGGATTGATCGCACAGAATCTCGGCTACAGCCCCATTCCGCACCCCGCCTTCGGAATGGCACTCGCCGCGTCACTGGGGCTGGAGCGCGAGTACCCGACCGAATTCCCCGTCTCGGAGAACCTCAATGCCGCGGGCTTGGCACTGCGGGATCAGGTGAGTAACGAGTGCAGGCGACCCATCATCATCGGCGGAGCATTCAAGAGCGCGCGAGATCTGTCGAACGTCGACATCGCATCGCTGCCGTCGGCCCAGGCAGTGTTGAGGAAGAACAGTCTGGTCGACTACGAGGGCGTGCCGAAGGCCCCGGTGTACATCTGGCACGGGATCAACGACTTCATCACCCCGTTCGCGCCGGTGAAGGAAACCGTCGACCGCTACTGCGCCGCCGGAGCAACAGTGCAGTTCAGGGCGTATCCACTGGCGGAGCACTTCAGCGGATCGCTGGTCGGACTACCCGAGGCGTACGCCTACGTGGATGCACGATTCCGAGGTGAGCCGGCGCCGTCGAACTGCGCCTGATCTGCGCTCGGGGGAGTCAGTCCGCAACCTCACACCTTTTCTCTCGACCTCACACCCCTGCTGTGGCCTGAACCGTTCTTTGCCAGGATGATCGTGAGACACGTCCTGGCCTGGGCGTGGGGAATCGAGATGCTTGTGATCGACATCGAGATCGGACGAACCACTACTGGCGGCCGGACGTTTCCGGTTGCGTTTCGGATCGCGTTCGTCGAGC